>NZ_POUD01000085.1 GCF_003236395.1 Nonomuraea aridisoli
CCCGGCCCCCGGTGACCCCGACGCCGTCCGCCACGCCCAGCGCCGGCCCTTCGGGCACGCCCGCGCCGGCCCGCGTGGCCACGCCCTCCGCTTCCCCGCGGGACGAGGACGACGACGACCTCGACCCGGACACCGACACGGACACGGACACGGACACGGACACAGACGACGAGCGCGGCTCGGAGCTCGACGACGACTGAGGCGGTCCGGGGCTTTTGCGACGTCTCGGACAAAAAGGGGGAAATCCGCCATCGCGACGGCGTCACGCCGTTCGCGAATATGGGGCGGCCCGCATTTCACATCCTTTTCCGTACGAGGGTGCGGCCGGCCGCCCATGCGGTTCCGAAGATGAAAGTTCTCTCATAGAGAGTTCATTTTCGCCTAACCACCCGTCCCCACCCTGGACACGGTCAGCCCAACCGTGCGAGTCGATAGGGGTTCCGTGGCAGAGGCGAAAACTGCGGCAAGTTCCACCTCGCCCGACGAGCGGTCGTCCACGCCCGGTGGTCCGGGCGGAAAGGACCGCTCGGCGGCCAGACGCACCCGGCGGCGCGTCCTGCTCGGCGCCGCCACCGTCGCGGCCTGCGCCGCCATCGGGTTCGGCGCCACCGACCTCGCGATGGGCGGGCGCATCACCCTGGCGGTCTTCGTCGTGGCCACGCTGCTGTGGATGTTCACCTCGGTCGACGACACGTTCATCGCGCTGGGCGCGGGCCTCGTGCTGGTCGTCACCGGGGTCCTGGAGGTCGAGGTGCTCTTCGGCAGCCTCGGCGATCCGACGATCTGGCTGCTCATCTTCTCGTTCGTGATCGCGGCGGGGGTCTCCAGATCGGGGCTCGCCACCCGGGCCGGCGCGTTCCTCGTCTCCGGCGCCCGGACGGTCCGGCAGCTCGCCCATCTGACGACGGCCGCGCTGGTGATGACCGCGTTCGCGATCCCGGCGACCTCGGGGCGGGCGGCGCTGGCGTTGCCGATCTTCCTCGCGCTCGCGCGGGCGCTGGGGGATCGCCGCCGGGTCATCCTCGCGATGGCCCTGATCTTTCCCACGGTGATCCTGCTGTCCGCCGTCGCCACGCTGATCGGGGCGGGCGCCCACCTGATCACGGCCGAGATGCTGGCCCAGACCACGGGCCACCAGATCGACTTCGTGCGGTGGCTGGTGCTGGGCGTGCCGCTGGCGATCGTCTCCTCCCACCTCGCGGCCGAGCTGGTGCTGATGCTCACCACCCGCCGCGCCGACCGCAGGGAGCCGGTGCGCATCACCGCCGAGTCGATCGGCGAGGCCACCAAGACGTCGGTCACCGGGCGGCTGAGCGAGGCCCAGACCCGCTCGGCCACGCTGCTCGCCGTGATCGTCGTCCTGTGGTGCAGCGAGCCGCTGCACGGCGTCTCCCCCGCGGTGGTCGCCTGTGTCGGCGCCCTCGTCACCGCTTCCCCCGGGCTCGGCACCATCCGGCTGAAAGACTCCTTCGCCACCGTCCCGTGGCCGATGTTGCTCTTCATGGCCGCCACGATGGCGATGGGCGTGGCGCTGACCACGTCCGGCGCGGCGGCGTGGATCACCGAGCGCCTGTTCGGGCCGGGGCTGGGCCCCGCGGTGCCGCCCTGGCTGTTCCTGGGCGTCGTCATCGCCCTGAGCACCGCCGCCCATCTGGTGCTGCAGTCTCGCTCGGCCCGCTCCAGCGTGCTCGTGCCGCTGGTCATCGCCGCCGCGTCGGGCACGGGCGTCTCCCCGGCCGCCGCCGCGTTCGCCTCCACCGCGGCCGCCGGCTTCTGCCAGACGCTCCCGTCGTCGGCCAAGCCGGTGGCGCTCTTCCACCAGGTCGACGGCGTCACCACCTACACCCCGCGCGACCTGCTGCGCGTGGCGGCCGTGCTGGCTCCGCTGTCGGCCGGGCTCGTCCTGCTCTTCGCTCTCATGGTGTGGCCGTACCTCGGCCTGCCGGTCCACTGAATCCCTCGAGTGCGGTTCAAAGGAGAACTCATGCTGCGCATCGTCGTCGCCCCGAGCGGTTTCAAGGAGTCACTCTCGGCCGAGGAGGTCGCGGAGGCCATCGCCGGCGGAGTACGCCGTGTCGTCCCCGACGCGGCGATCGACACGGTCCCGCTGATCGACGGCGGGGAGGGCACGGCCGAGTCCCTCGCCCGGACCACCGGCGGCCGTCTCGTCCCGCGCGTCACCACCGGGCCCACGGGCAAGCCGGTCCGGTCCCACTTCGCCATCGCGGGCGGCTCCGGGCCGCGCACGGCCGTGGTCGAGATGGCGGCCACCGCCGGCTTACGCCTGGTGCCGGGCGGCGAACGCGACCCGGGCCGTACGACCACGTACGGCGTGGGCGAGCTCATCACGGCGGCGCTCGACGCGGGCGCCCACCGGATCCTGGTGGGCTGCGGCGACTCCGGCACCTCCGACGGCGGCGCGGGCGCCCTGCAGGCGCTCGGGGCCCGGCTGCTCGACGCCGGCGGCGACGAGCTCCCGCCCGGTGGCGCCGCGCTGGCCCGGCTGCACCGCATCGACCCGACCGGGCTCGACCCCCGGCTGACCGAGACCGAGATCCTCGTCGCCTGCAACCCCTTCAACGTGTTGTGCGGCCCGAGCGGGGTGGCCCGGGTGTTCGGGCCGCAGAAGGGCGCCACGCCCGAGCAGGTCGAGCTGCTCGACCAGGCGTTGTCGCGGTGGGCCGACGTCCTGGAACGTGACATGGGCGTGAAGGACGTCGACATCCGCACCGGCCCCGGCACGGGCGCGTCGGGCGGCCTCGGAGCGGGCCTCGCGGCGCTCGGGGCGCGGCTGCTCCCCCGCTTCGACGTGCTGCTCGACTACGTCGACCTCGACCGGCTGCTGGCCCGTTGCGACCTGGTGTTCACCGCCGAAGGGGCGATCGACTTCCAGACCTCGCGCGGCAAGATCCCCGCCGAGGTGGCGCGGCGGGCCAAGCGCTACGACAAGCCGGTGCTCGCGCTGGCCGGCACCATCGGCGCGAACGCCCATCTGGCCTACGACTGCGGCATCGACGCCTTCACCAGCATCCTGCCCGCGCCGGTGGCGCTGGCCGAGGCGATGTCGCGTGGCGCGGAGTTCCTCAGCGACGGCGCCGAACGCGCCCTGCGGGTGCTGCTCCTCGGCACGTCGCTGACCTCGGCCGCCCGGGGGCGCCTGGCGCACCTGCCGGGCCGGCGCGTGGCGCTCGACCTCTGATCCGGGGCCCGGAAGGCTCTTGATCGTTTCGCGTGCACACAAGGCAACCTGTTATACAGGTCGGCATCCTGTCATATAGGTTGCGAGGAGCCATCAGGTGACGGTGCGAGGATCGACGGCCGGCTACGACGTGGTGCTGGTGGGCGGCGGCATCATGAGCGCCACCCTCGGCGTGCTGCTGCGCCGCGCGCAGCCGGACTGGTCGATCCTCGTGCTCGAACGGCTCGACGGCCTCGGCCTGGAGAGTTCGTCGGCCTGGAACAACGCCGGCACCGGCCACGCCGGGCTCTGCGAGTTCAACTACACGCCGCTCACCGGCGACGGCTCGATCGACGTCGGCAGCGCCATCGCGGTCAACGAGCAGTTCCAGCTGTCGCGGCAGTTGTGGGCTCGGCTGGTCGAGGAGGGCACGCTCGGCGACCCGGCGGGGTTCATCCGTTCGGTGCCCCACTTCGGCTTCGCCCACGGCGCGGCCGGGGTGGAACACCTGCGCCTGCGCTACGAGGCGCTGCGGGAGCATCCGCTGTTCGGCGGGATGGAGTTCACCCGCGACCGGGACGTCATGGCGCGGTGGCTGCCGCTGATGTTCGGCGGCTGTCGCGGCGGCGAGCCGGTCGCCGTCTGCCGCACCCGCGGCGGCACGGACGTCGACTACGGGGTGCTCACCCGGCGGTTGTTCGCCGCTCTGGCGCGCGACGGCGTCGAGGTGCGGACGGGTCACGACGTGCGCACGCTCCGGCGCGACGGGAAGTCGTGGCTGCTGCGGGTGCGCGACCTGGCCGGGGCCCGTGACCACGTCGTACGTGGTTCGTTCGTGTTCCTCGGGGCGGGCGGAGGCACGCTTCCGCTGCTCCAGAGCGCCGGCGTACCGGAGATCCGGGACTACGGCGGCTTCCCGATCAGCGGACGGTTCCTCCGCACGGCCGACCCCGACCTGGTCGCCCGCCACCACGCGAAGGTCTACAGCCACGCGGAGCCCGGCGCGCCGTCGTTGTCGGTGCCGCACCTCGACACCCGGGTCGTGGACGGCCGTGAACATCTCATGTTCGGGCCGTTCGCCGCGTTCTCGCCGCGGTTCCTCAAGCGCGGGCGCCTCACCGACCTGCCGCGGTCGGTGACCGCCCGGAACGCCGGGACGTTGCTCGGCGCGGCCCGCACCAACGCCGACATGCTGCACTACCTCGTCGGTCAGCTGGCGCAGACCCGCGGCGGCCGGTTCCGGGCGCTGCGCCGGTTCGTCCCTGACGCGCGGCCGGACGACTGGGACGTCATCACCGCCGGCCAGCGGGTGCAGGTGGTCAAGCGGGTGAACGGCCGGGGGGCGATCGCCGGGTTCGGCACCGAGGTCGTGACGTCCGCCCACGGCGGCCTGGCCGCCCTGCTCGGCGCCTCACCAGGCGCCTCCGCCTCGGTGGCGATCATGCTGAACGTGCTCGAACGCGGCTTCCCCGACCGCCTGCCGTCCTGGCGCCCCGCCCTCCAGACCCTGGTCCCCGGCTACGGCGAGCCCCTGTCCGAACGCCCGGATCTGCTGGCCGAACTCACCCGACGCACCGCCACCGCACTGGCCCTGGACGAAGCCACCTCCCCATGAATCCGAACGAGGCGACCAGCATGGGTGGACGAACATCGCGAACGGTATGGGTGGCTGAGCATGGGTGATGAGCGCGGCGGGAGTCTGGCCGATCGGGTGGAGGACGAGTTGCGGCGTGGCATCGGGCACGGCGCCTGGCAGCCCGGCGAGTTGCTCCCGTCCGAGGGAGAGCTCGCCGCCCGGTTCGAGGTCAGCCGCACCGTCGTACGCGAGGCCATGTCGCGGTTGCGCGCGGCCGGCCTGGTCGACACGCGGCGAGGGCGCGGGTCGTTCGTCCTGACGAGGCCGGCGGCGCAGGACTTCACCCACTCCCTCGGCACCGTCCGCAGCCTCAACGACCGGCTGCAGCTGCTCGAACTACGCCGCGGAATCGAGGTGGAGGCCGCGGCGCTGGCCGCCGGCCGCCGCACGCCCGCCACCCTGGCCGCCGTCGACGCGGCGCTGCGGCGGATGGCGACGGTGCGGGGCAGTGCCAGCGACGCGGTCGAGGCCGACTTCGCCTTCCACCGCGCCATCGCGGTCGCCGCCGCCAACCGCTTCTACCTGGACCTGCTCGACACGCTCGGCGTCGGCGCGATCACCCGCCCGTACGCCACCGGACCGGACCCGGGTCACCTGGACAAAGTCCTCGACGAGCACCGCAGAATCCGTGACGCGATCTTCGCCGGGGACGCCCTGAGCGCCGCCGCGGCCATGCGTACCCACCTCGACGCCTCCCGCACCCGCCTGACCGGCTGACCCCGGGCCCAACCCGACAACAGCCCCTGGTGCGGCTGGGAGGGGCGTACAACGAGAACCGGGCCCGTACCCCTGGGGGTACGGGCCCGGCTCATGCCGCACGCCGGATTCAGGCGGGGACGATGTTCTCCGCCTGCGGGCCCTTCTGGCCCTGGACGACGTCGAAGGACACGCTCTGCCCCTCGGTCAGCTCGCGGTAGCCGCCGTTGGCGACGATGTTGGAGTAGTGCGCGAAGACGTCGGCGCCGCCGCCGTCCTGCGCGATGAAGCCGAAGCCCTTTTCAGAGTTGAACCACTTCACGGTGCCAGTAGCCATGTCGATCTCCTTCAGATAGCGCAGACCTAGCAGGATCCGCACCTCGCGGAATCCCGGTCGCCGCAATGAGCCCATCCGGAAATGACCGGCCAACAAAAACGCGCCTGGAGATCAAACAATCTGCAGGCGCGCAAAAAGTTTTAATGGGTACCACAACTGCAACGCTTCACAGCCTAGCACACCCTTTCGGCGAAGCGCGCCCGGCGGCGTCCGCGAGAATTTTTACCCGCGCGACGGGCCTGGTGTGGGACCGTGGGAGCGCACCGGCGACCCGTTCCACGAGGGCTCCGCAGCCCCGCCAGATCAGGCGTCGGCGCTGGCCAGAAGGCGTTCACGGAGCCCGTTCCGCCGGTCCGCGGCCCAGGCCGCGGAGGCGGGAAATCCGTCGGCGCCTCACACTGGAGGTCGATTTATTGGACGGAGAGGCGCATACTCGTACAAATGAGGCCTACACGAGCCGGTACCCGGCGCCGACTGCCCGGAAGCCCCTTCAACACTCCTGAAATCCCTCCGCCGCCTCTCGAGCAATTCGCGGTGCAGGACTTGGTCAGCCACGACAAATACGGCCTCGGCCGGGTCATCCACGTGGAGCAGAATTCCACTGTTCTCGTGGATTTCGGCGCCGAGACATACCGCATTGTCCCGCCGTACGCGAAGCTCACCAAGTTGTGACCGCTCGCCGGGTTCACCAGGAGCGGTTGGCGTAGGAGCTCCAGTCGTAGCGCCCGACCTGGCCCTCGCCGATGCGGAACTTGTAACCGTCGAACCCGCCGCGGGCGCTGTAGCTGAAGCGGAACTTGCCGTGCTCGCCGGTGACCAGCCGGTGGCCCTGGTGCCAGCCACGCCCGTCGTGGTACCAGAAGTCCACGTACGTCTTCTCACGGTCGCGGTCACGGTCCCACACGTCCACGTCGAAGTAGTAACGGCCGTTGGCGTAGTAGTAGAAGCCCTTGTAGTAGGAACGGTGGCCGCTCGACTCACCCCTGCCGTAGCCGGAGTACCCCTCGAACCAGTGCTTGCTGAACGACGACGCCGTGCTCGCACTGGTGGTGGCCGCCTGCGCGGGAGCCGCCGCGACACCGGCCACCACGGCGCCCGCCAGGACCGTACCGGCGAGCAGGCCACGAAGCTTCGACATGACAACCCATCCCTAGTTGTGAGGAAGAACCTCCGGAGCGATCGCTCCGGACGACCCTCAATCTAGGCAGCCGCGATCTCCCGTTCTGCGTACAAACGCACAGATCAGCGCCGGCGTGCACAACGACACACAAGGCCCGTCGCCGCAGGAGGTCGGCGGGGTTCGCCGCATGTTCGCCCGCCCGGCCGGCGCTACCGTGTCGGGATGGCTCTCCTCTCCCGTCTCGAGCGTTTCAACGCGCGGCACCCATGGAGCCACAACGACTTCTACGGACGCTGGGTGGCCCGGCAGGTCGCCGGCGCCCGGCACGTCCTCGACGTCGGATGCGGCACGGGCAACCTGATCGACCTGCTCCGATCGCGCGCGGTGTCGGTCACCGGTCTCGAACCGGACCCGGCCACGGCCCGCGTCGCGGCGGCCCGGTTCGCGGGCGACGAAGGGGTGGTGATCGAGCAGGCGGGGTTCGAGCAGCGCGACCGCGACCGCCGCTGGGACGCGATCACGCTCGTGGCGGTCCTGCACCATCTTCCGCTGGCGGAGACGCTGCGCGAGCTGCACGAAAGCCTCTCCCCTGGCGGCCGCCTGGTCGTCATCGGCTGCTACCGGGAGGCGAGCCCGGGCGACTTCCTCGTCTCCACGGCCGCGGTCGCCGCCAACCCGCTGATGGGCCTCGTCAAGCACCCGGCCCGCGCGCGGTCACTGCCGGTCCAGATGACCGCGCCGACCGCGCCCCCGCGCGAGACCGTGGCCGAGATCCGCGCGCAGGCGGCCGCCGCACTGCCCGGTGCGAGGATCCGCCGCCGCCTGTTCTGGCGGTATTCACTGGTCTACGACCGGCCATGACGCCCTGATCGAGCGTTCGATCGTCTGGGCCGCCGCGATGAAGGCGCGCACCTGCGCGGCGTCGAGGTCGCGGTGCGTGGTCTCCTCCAGGACGGCCCACATGCGTTCGATCGGTTCGCGCATCGCGCGGCCTTTCTCGGTGAGGCGGACCAGGGTGGCGCGCCGGTCGTGCGGGGCCTGCTCGCGGACGACCAGACCGGCCTCCTGCATGCGGCGCAGTGACTTCGAGACCGTCGAGTGGTCCAGGCCGACGCTCTCCAGCAGCTCCGACTGCGTCTGCCCGTCGCGGTCCATGAGCTGCATCAGCAGGAGCTCCTGCCCAGGATGCAGCCCCAGCTCCCGCAGCAGGCCGGCGGCATAGCCGCGGTGCGCCCGGGCGAGGCTGAAGATCGCGTAGCTCAGCGGGCCGGCCTGGGCGGCGCTGGGCAGCCGCTGGTCGGAGGCGTCGGTCATCGGGGAACTCCTCAGGTGACGGGTGTCTGCGACGCGGGGTGGCCGGTGTAGCCTGCCACCCAGCCACCGTAAAAGGTGGCCCGGTCGGTTGTGTTGAGCGGAGCCCCCGGACGCACCGGGGTCGGCCGGCGCCATGGCGCTGACGGCGACGACCTCGGCTGTCCGGTGTTCGATGTGCCGCCGGCTCCGTTGAGGAGAAGCGCGGTGGCCCACGCCGCCCGCAGGCGCCGCCATGCGGGACGTGTACAGCGGCGCCGGCGTCGCCATGAGGGCGGTGTACAGCTCCTCGGCGATGTCGTTGTACGGGTTGCCGGGCGAGATGCACAGGCCCGTGCGGCCCACGCCGATCCCGTCGGCGACCGCGGCATCCGGGTCATGAGGGTGACGCTGTCGGGGGCGGGTACGGCTCAGCGCATGGGGCGGGGGCATCGTGCGGTGTCGCGGGTGGCCGACGTCGTGGTGGAGGCGTGGGCGGACGGCAGGGAGGAGTGCCTGGCCGAGGTGGTGCAGGCGCTCGTGGAGAGCTGCGCCCGCGCGGGCGACGCGGTGCCCGACGCCTGTGTGATGTTCGCCCTGGCGGAGGAGACGGACGAGGCGCTGCTGACGGCCGTACTGGATGAAGTGATCCGTCAGATCGAGGCGAACGGCCGGGTGACGGTGGACGTGTCGGTGGACGAGCGAACCGGCGCGACGAGGGGCCAGGTCGAAGTGCGGCTTGCCACCGTGCCGGTCGAGGCCGTCGAGCGCGTGGCCACGGCGCCGGCGGCGCTCGCGGTGCACGGCGTGCGGTTCGGCTGCGAGGACGGCGTGTGGCGCGCCCGCCTGCATCTGGCGCTCTAGCAGCCGCTCACGGAACGTCTCAGTCGTCGTGGGCGATGTGCATGAGCTGCCGCCACAGCAGCACCACGAACACCGCGGAGCCGGCGAAGGCGAACCAGAAGGGCGCGGCGACGCCGAAGCGGGTGGCGAGGACACCGCCGATCAGCGAGCCGACCACCAGACCGGCGTAGACGCAGATGGTGTTGACGCTGCCCACCCGGCCCTGGAGTTCGCGCGGGACGGCGCGCTGGCGAACGGTGACCGAGGTCGTGCCCCAGATGAACGCGTGCGCGCCGAAGACCAGGAAGATGCCCCCGGCGACCCACGGCGAACGGGTCAGGGCGAGGCCCAGGTGGGTGAACGTCTCGATGATGAGTCCGATCCGCATCAGGGCGCCGAGGCTCACCCTGCGGGTGATGGCTCCGTACAGGCCGGTGCCGATCAGGCCGCCGATCCCGCTGATGGTGGTCATCAGGCCGAAGCCCATGGCGCCGAGGCCGAGCTGCTCCTGGGTGTAGAGGACGAGAACCGACCAGGCCGCGCCGAACGTGAAGTTGAAGATCAGGATCGTGAGCGCCAGGGTGCGGACCGCCGCGTGCCGGATGGTCCAGCTGAACCCGGCGACGAGTTCGCGTACGGTGTCGGGCTTGGCGTCGGCGGTCTGGCGGCCGTGCGGCGGCAAGGTGATCCGGGAGACCAGGACGATGCCCGCCAGCACCAGGAGCAGCTGGCCCGCGAACGGCCAGGTGAAGCCCAGGCCGAACAGCGCGGCGCCGATCGGCGGCCCGGCGAGCTGGTTGAGCGTGATGAATCCCGTGCCCAGGCGGGCGTTGGCGATGACGAGATCGTCCTTGCCGACCATCATGGGCGTCAGCGTGGCCGTCGTGTTGTCGGCGAACACCTCGGCGATGGACCGGAGCGTGAGCGCCACCAGCGCCGTCACCACGGTCACCGTGCCGGTCACCATCAGCACGACGAGCGCCGCCAGCACCAGAGCCCGCACCGCGTTCGCGACGAGCACGATCCTGCGCCGGTCGTGCCGATCCGCCAGCACGCCCGCGTACAGGCCGAACAGCAGCGGCGGCGCCCAGCTCACCAGGGCCGACAGCGAGATCATCAGCGGATCGCGCGTCAGCGTCGCGATCAGCAGCGGGCCCGCGGCGGCCGCGATCCCGTCCCCGAGATTCGTCAGCCAGCTCGACGCCAGCAACCATCGGAATCCTGTCCCCAGCCGGGCAGGCAGGACCCTCTCCACCACTGTGACCACGAGCGTAAAACCATACGTTTCGGGGGGATCCGCGGCAACGCGTTTTCGCGTCGGCAGAGCACCAGGAGGCGCGGTCGCTGACGCCCTCGATCAGCAGGAGGACCTCTCAGCCACACCGGTTGCTTAAAGGCATTAGGTATATTCGGAACATCTTTAAGCAACCGAGAGGGCACATCATGGCGTCGCACCGGCAACCGATCACCACACCCGTCACCGCCGACCTGCTGCGCGGCGCCATCGACGTCGAACGCACGGCGCACGGCCTGCTGCCGCACCGGCTGCCCGCCCGGGCACGGCGGCAGATCCCCGACGAGCAGCTGGCCGCGGCCGAGGCGCAGCCGTCCGGCGTCCGGCTGGTCTTCCGCACCCGGGCGACGGTCATCGAGCTGGACACGCTGCCCACCAAGAGGGCCTACCTGGGGCTCCCGACTCCGGCGGACGGCGTGTACGACCTGCTGGTCGACGGCCGGCTGACCGGCCAGGCCACGGTGCCGGGCGGCAGGGTCCGCACGACCGACCTGGCCACCGGCTCCGTCGACCTGCGCGAAGGGCCTCCCGGCACCGCCCGGTTCGCCGACCTGCCCGAGGGCGACAAGGACGTCAAGATCTGGCTCCCGCACAACGAGGTGACCGAGCTGATCGCCCTGCGTACCGACGCCCCGGTCGAGCCCGCGCCGGCCGGCGGGCGCCGGGTGTGGCTGCACCACGGCAGCTCCATCAGCCACGGCTCGAACGCCGCCCACCCGACCGCCGCCTGGCCGGCCCTGGCCGCGGCGCGGGGCGAGGTGGAGCTGGTGAACCTGGGGTTCGGCGGCAGCGCGCTGCTCGACCCGTTCACCGCCCGAGCGATGCGCGACACCCCCGCGGACCTGATCAGCGTCAAGATCGGCATCAACGTCGTCAACGCCGACGTGATGCGCCTGCGCGCCTTCACGCCCGCGGTCCACGGCTTCCTCGACACGATCCGCGAGGGACACCCGGCCACGCCGCTGCTGGTCGTCTCCCCCATCCTCTGCCCGGTGCAGGAGGACACCCCCGGCCCTCTCGTGCCCGACTTCGACGGCGCGACCCTGCGGTTCAGGGCCACGGGCGACCCGGCCGAGCGCGCCGCCGGCCGCCTGACGCTCAACGTCATCCGCGACGTGCTCGCCAAGGTCGTCGCGCAGCGGACGGCCGACGACCCGAACCTGCACTACCTCGACGGCCGCGACCTGTACGGCGAGAAGGACTACGCCGAGCTGCCGCTGCCCGACGAGATCCACCCCGACCCGGCTGGCCACCGCCGCATCGGCGAGAACTTCGCGCGCCTCGCCTTCGGCCCCGGCGGCCCATTGACGCCGGCCAGTCATTTGAAATGACTAGTCAGATCAGGCACCGCTGAAAGAGGCGACGATGTCCGGTGACGCGGAGCGGGCGCGGCTGCTCCGGTGGGTGGAGCGGGTGACCGACTTCTGCGCCGAGGAGTGGGGTCTGCCGCCCATCACCGGACGCATCCTCGGCTGGCTCATGATCTGCGACCCTGCCGAGCAGTCCGCCGGCCAGATCGCCGAGGCCATCCAGGCCAGCCGTGCGTCGCTCACCTCCAACATGCGCTTCCTCACCGCCATCGGGCTCGTGCGCAAGGTCAGAAGGTCAGGCGAGCGCAGCGCCTACTACCGCATCGAGGACGACGCCTGGCAGAAGGTCATCCAGCGCAAGCTCGACGGCCTGAGCGCGTTCGGCGAGATCGCCGACGAGGGCATCGCGCTGGCCGGCGGCGACGACCACCGCGCCGAACGCGTCAGGGCCGCCCACGACTCCCTCGCCTGGCTGCGGGACCTCGCGGCCCGCCACCCCCTGCGACGCTGAGGACGACCCCATGTCCCGTACGAAACCCGAGCTCGGCCTCATCCAGGAGACCCTGCTCCTCACGCTCTACGCCCGAGCCCTGGACGCCGCCCGGCCGGACCCGCTCCTCGGCGACGCCCTGTCCGCCGAACTCGTCACCGGACTCGACTACGACTTCCGCTCGCTCAAGGCCGGGCCGAGCCTCGTCGTCACCACCGCGCTGCGCGCCAGGAAACTCGACGACGTCGTGCGGGCGTTCGTCGCCGCCCACCCCGGTTGCGTCGTGCTCGACCTCGGGTGCGGCCTGGACACCAGGGTGTTCCGCTGCGACCCTCCCCCGGAGGTCGACTGGTACGACATCGACGTCCCCGAGGTGCTGCGGCTGCGGACCGAGCTGCTGCCCCACCGCTCCCACCTGGTCGCCGCCGATCTCGCCGAACCGGCCTGGCTCGCGGAGATCCCCGGCGACCGACCGGCCGTGGTCATCGCCGAAGGGCTGCTGCCCTTCATGCCCGGCGACTCCTTCCAGGAGCTGACCCGCGCCCTGACCGCCCGTCTCCCCACCGGCGAGCTGGCGCTGAACGGCTACACCCGTTTCGCGGCCTGGGCCATGAAGTACCACCCTTCGATCAAGGCCCTGGGCGTCCAGGCCGCCCGAGGCTTCGACAGCCCGTACGAGCCCGAGTCCTGGGGCGCCGGCCTGCGCCTGGCCGGCGAGCAGATCCTCGCCCGCGCACCGGAGGTGGCCCGCTTCCCGCAACCCCTCCGCGCCCTGACCCGCCTCACCGCGCTCAGCACGCGCCTGTCACGGCAGGGAGCCCGCGTCCTCCGCTACCGCTTCTGACCCTCGGGCGGTCAGACGCGGAAGATCCTCGCCAGCGACTTCAGCCGGTTGGCCCCGCGGACCAGCACGGCCAGGCCGATCAGCACCAGCAGCATGATCAGGACACCGCTCTGCTGCCCGCGCGAGACCACCGCGAGAACGATTCCGGCACCGACCACCGCGACGAACATCAGCTCGCAGACGATGATCAGGCCGAGGGCGGAGCGATGCCGGCCCGTGTGGCGGAGCAGGAAGACCGCCCATCCGGCGGACACCCCCGGCGCCGTCGCGAACTGCACGAACGCCTGCACGACGTCCGCCAGTCTCGACCCGGACGCCGGATGCGCCCCGGACAGCAGCAGGCCGCCGTAGGCCGCCACGGTCGCGGACGTGATCGGCGCCGCGGCCAGCCACAGCCTCCCGGCGAGCGGATGTTCCAGCGTGAAGCCGAGCGCGAGGCCGGCGAAGAAGACGGCGAGCAGCAGGAAGACGGCTGCCTCGACGACCGCGTACGGGCGGTCGCCCGCCGCGGGGACGCCCGCCACGGCCCGGACGCCCGCGCTGAGGCAGGCGGTGGACAGCACGGTGTAGAAGAACCCGTAGACGGATCTGACGCGACGCCGGGCTGCCCCGGCCGTGCATCGACAGGTGCCAGGCGAGGACCCGGTGCCCCAGGCACCTGGAGTCGCCGTGCTCGCGCAGGGTGGCCGGGCGGCCGCACGGAGACGTGCCACCGGGGTCTTTGGCCGTGGTGTACGAGCAGGTGAAGCGGAACCCGGTCACCATGACACCTCGAACGCCTCGGCGGCCGGCAGTTGCCTCGTCCGCGCGGCGGCCACCCGCCCGTGCAGCCATTGGATGGCGGCGCGCCGGCTGGAGCGCCAGACGTGCCACCACCGGCCCTCGTCGAGCGGCACGGAGAACCATCCCTTGAGCGCCTCTCTCGACGTGCTGTGCCTGATGACGTCGTCGAGCACGCTGCGGCGGCGGCGCATGAGGAGCCGGCGCACGCCGTTCACGAGCAGGCAGAGCCCCGAGACGCCGGCCAGGGCGATCGCGAGCCACTGCGGGAGGAACGACGGCGGGTCGTCCGCGTCCCCGGCGAACACATCGAGGAGCACGCTGGTCAGGGCGGTCGCGAAGACCGGCGAGGTGGACGCCGGCGACGATGGCGGCCGAGCTCCACCCATTTGCGCGCCTCTTCCTCGATCTTGCCGAAGACCTCGACGGTCTCCCGCAGGGCGCTGCGGTTCTGCTCGATCCGCTGCGCGGTGACGGTGTCGGAGTTGAGCGCGGCCGCCTCCTTGAGCAGGTCTCCCGCGGGCCCCTCGGCCGCGGGCCCGAGCCTCTCCATCACCACCGTGGCGCAGTTGTTGAGCAGGATCCGCGGTCACCCGGAGGCCATGAAGATCAGCGGCGCGGCCCGCCTCTCACACGGGCGGACGTACGGGGTGAGTGGTCCATGGGGGCTCCCGGAGGGCGAGGTGCATACCGTATGCCAGTTAAGAGGGACTTTTAACGACGGTCAAGCAGAAGATCGCCCGCGTCCGCCGTATCGGCCGCCGCCGGCACGGCCGCGGACGGCCCTGCGGGCACGACTCAGCGGGCGCCCGGCGCACCGTGACCCCTTTAGCCAGATATAAGCGGAAGTACGGGGGATTTCAACGTAACTTCTTGACATTGCGCCAAAAAAGGCGCGTACTTCCATCGAAAACCACCCTCACCGCACCCCCTCAGCATCAGTGATCACGATGCGACGCCCAGGCGTCCGCACCGGCCCTTTCGCCGGCATCCGAGCAGTTGCACCTCGCCCTCACGCGAGTGAGGCGCCGTCACCGATTGGGGAACCATGACCGAGGTAGGCAGAGGCATGGCGAAAAGCCTGTTCTCCCGGCGTGCCTTCACCGCATCCGCGGCGTTCGCCGCGTTCGCACCGTTAGTGGCATCGAGTCAGAGCGCGGCGGCGGTCGACAAGCCCGCCGACAAGCCCGGCAAAGGCGGCAAGGACCCCGTCGTCCGCCGGATGACCCTCTACGCCGAGCAACTGCCGGACGGCCAGCTGGGCTACGGCCTGGAGCCCGGCAAGGCCACCATCCCGGGGCCTCTGATCGAGATGGTCGAGGGCGAGACGCTCGAGATCGAGATGGTGAACAACCTCAGCGTGCCGGCCAGCCTGCATGTCCACGGGGTGGACTACGACCAGGCCAGCGACGGCACCCGGCTGACCAACAGCCTGGTGGAGCCCGGCGGGCGGCGTACGTACGTCTGGCGCACGCACGCGCCGGGCCGGCGCCCCGGCGGGAGCATCGAGCCCGGCAGCGCGGGCTACTGGCACTACCACGACCACGTCGTGGGCACCGACCACGGCACCGGCGGCATCCGGCAGGGGCTCTACGGGCCGCTCATCGTCCGCCGCAAGGGCGACACCCTGCCGGACAAGACGTTCACCGTCGTCTTCAACGACATGATGATCAACAACCGCCCCGGCCACGAGGCGCCCGAGTTCGTGGCGAAGGTCGGCGAGCGGGTCGAGTGGATCGTGATCACGCACGGCGAGTTCTACCACACGTTCCACATCCACGGGCACCGCTGGGCCGACAACCGCACCGGCCTGCTGGAGCACCCCAACGACCCGAGCCGGATCATCGACACCAAGATCACCGGACCGGCCGAGTCGTTCGGCTTCCAGGTGATCGCCGGCGAGCGCGTCGGCCCGGGGGCCTGGATGTACCACTGCCACGTCCAGAGCCACTCCGACATGGGCATGGCCGGGATCTTCATGGTGACCGACGAGAACGGCGACGTCCCCGACCACTCGGGCGGCGGCCACTCCGGCCATACGGACCACAGCGGCCACTGACAGACCTCCACCTGCGACAACCCCTCAGCCCTTCCCAGCAGGTCACGAATCACCCTCAACGCGAAGGAGCGAACGATGGCCCGAAGAGGCCTCTTACCGCCCCGAACACCCGCCTGGCGCCGCGCGCTGATCACGATGTCGAGCGCCGTGCTGCTGCTGGGGCTGGCCACCCCGGCGGCCGTACCGGCCCAGGCACAGGCACAGGAACTGGCACAGGCCCGGGTCGCGCCGCCGAAGCCGCCCGGGAAGGACTCCGTCAGCGTGCTCGTCTTCCACGGCCCGGCCGACGAGCAGGACGACCCGGTCGAGCAGGCCACGGCGGCGATCAAGGAGCTGGGCCAGAAGAACGGCTTCTCCGTCGACGTCTCGCAGGACCCGGCCGTCTTCACCGGCGACAACCTGGCGCGCTACCGCGGCGTGGTGTTCCTGTCCGCCGAGGGCGCACCGCTGAACGACGCCCAGCTGGCCGCGTTCCAGGCCTACATCAGGAACGGCGGCGGATTCGTCGGCGTGCACGACGCCGCGCGCGCCCAGGCGGACTCCTCCTGGTTCACCGAGCTGATCGGCAGCCGCCCCGCCGGCAGCCTGCCCCCGCCGGAGAAGGTGGTGGAGAGCTCGGCCAGCGGTGAGAACCCGCCGAACGAGACCAAGGACAAGCTGTTCGACGGCAACAACGACAGCAAGTGGCTGGCCCGGACGCCGACCGGGTGGGTGCAGTTCCGGCTCGAGGAGCCGGTCGCGGTGGCCCACTACGCGCTGACCTCGGCCAACGACTTCCCCGGCCGCGACCCGAAGGACTGGACGCTGCAGGGCTCGCAGAACGGCACGAACTGGACCGACCTCGACCGGCGGACCGGTGAGAGCTTCCCGCAGCGGTTCCAGACCAAGGAATACACGTTCGAGAACACCACGGCGTACCAGCACTACCGACTCAACATCACCGCGAACAGCGGCGAGCCCCTGACCCAGCTCGCCGAGATCCGGCTGTTCGGCCCCAGCGCCGGTGAGCCCCCGGAGAGCAAGCCGCAGGAGGCCGTCGTCGAGCTCATCGACCGGCAGCACCCGGCGAACAAGGGGCTGCCGTTCACGGTGAAGCGCACCGACACGTGGATGAACTGGAGCCCGAACCCGCTGGGCAAGGTCCACACGGTGGCGCAGGTCGGCGAGCACACCTACGACGCGGGCCTGAACGGCAACGGCGTCTTCCACCCGATCTCCTGGTGCCGCGACTACGACGGCGGCCGGTCGTTCTACACCGGCATGGGCGGCACGCGGGCGAGCTACACCGGAGACGAGCAGTTCCGCAGCCACCTCGGCGGCGCCATCAAGTGGGCGGCCGGGCTCGTCCGCGGCGACTGCCAGGCGACCATCGCCGCGAACTACACCACCGAGCGGCTGACCGCGCAGAACCAGCAGGGTCAGCTGGACCAGATCGGCGAGCCGCACGGCCTGACCATCGCGCCGGACGGCAAGGTCCTCTACATCGGCAAGGCGGCCTGCGCCACCGGCCCGATCGCCGACTGGAACGACCCCAAGGTCGGCCTCGGCTGCGGCACCATCCACCAGTGGGACCCGAAGACCAAGCAGGTCAAGCTGCTGACCACGCTGCCCGTCATGGGCAACCGCGGCAGCGGCGACGAGCTGGTCAAGAACGAGGAGGGCCTGATCGGCATCACGCTCGACCCGAAGTTCGCCGAGAACGGCTGGGTCTACGTCTACTGGATGCCGCACGAGTCGATCGACCGGGACCGGCGGATCGGCAAGCGCACGGTCTCCCGGTTCACCTACGACGCCGCGAAGCAGACGATCGACCAGAGCACCCGCAAGGACCTGCTGCAGTGGGACACCCAGATCCACAGCTGCTGCCACGCGGGCGGCGGCATGGCGTTCGACGAGGACGGCAACCTCTACATCGGCACCGGTGACAGCAACTCCTCCGGCGGCTCCGGCGGTTACTCCGGCAACAACTGGACCGCGGATTACAAGGGCGTGTCGTTCCAGGACGCCCGGCGCACCTCGGGCAACACCAACGACCTCAACGGCAAGATCCTGCGGATCCACCCGGAGCCCGACGGCACGTACACGATTCCCAAGGGGAACCTGTTCACCGGCGAGGAGGAGGGCGGCGGCAAGACCCGCCCGGAGATCTGGGTGATGGGCGTGCGCAACATCGCCCGCCTCGCCTGGGACAACGTCAACAACTGGATCACCGCCGGCTGGGTCGGCCCGGACGCCGGCGCCCCGAGCGAGACGTGGGGCCCGGCCAAGTACGAGACCGCGACGATCCTCACCTCCGCCGGCAACCAGGGCTGGCCGTACTGCATGGGCAACAAGCAGCCCTACCGCGACCGCAGCAACACCGACGCCACCCAGCCCGCCGAGTGGTACGACTGCGACAACCTGAAGAACACCTCGCCGCGCAACACCGGCCTGGTGGACATCCCGCCGGCGCGCTCGAACATGATCTGGTACTCGCCGCAGGGCGGCGGCCCCGTCTACCCGAAGCGGGACGACGACAGCGGCCTGCCCACGTACAAGCTGGGCGACGAGACCTTCACCATCCCCTACCTCAAGGGCGGCGGCCAGGCGGTCATGTCCGGGCCGACGTACCACCGCTCCGAGGTCGACACCGACAGCGGTGTGGCGTGGCCGGCGTACTGGGACGGCAAGTGGTTCATCGGTGACCAGTCCAACGCCAACAACCGCGTCGCCGTGACCGTCGACCCGAAGAAGGTGCCCGAGGCGGGCGCGCCCGTCTTCGGCGAGGACCTGCGCCACATCATCCAGACCGGCGGCGGCGCCACCCAGCTCCAGTCGTGGATGGACGCCAAGTTCGGCCCGGACGGGGCTCTCTACATGCTCGACTACGCGGGCGGCTTCTTCAGCCTGCACCCCAACCAGAAGCTGATCCGCATCACGTACAAGGGCGGTCCGGCGACGCCGGACCCGAGTGACGCGGTGGCGCGCCCGGTGCGGCAGAGCGACCCCAGGACGGTGGCGTTCTCCAGCACGAAGGCCGGCGGCGTGTCGTGGGAGTGGAACTTCGGCGACGGCAGCAAGCCGTCGAAGGACGCCGACCCGACGCACACCTACAAGGACTTCGGCACCTACAAGGCGACGCTGAAGGTCACCTACGCCGACGGCGAGTCGGCCACCGGCACCATCGACGTCAAGGTCGACTGCACCGCGCCCGACGCCCGGCCGACGGTCCGGCTGCTCGACACCGACACCGGCGTGCCCAACCGGGTGGCCGCGGGCGCCTGCACGCTCAACGACCTGATCGACGACGAGCGCCAGTGGAAGAACCACGGCGAGTTCGTGAGCCACCTGAACGACGTCGTGAACAACGCCCGCAAGGACGGCGTCATCGACAACCGTGAGGCGTCCACGCTGAAGAAGGCCGCCGCCGAGTCGCAGATCGGCAAGACCAACGGGTACGAGACGATCTTCGACGGGACGGCCCGGTCGCTGCAGGGCTGGACCCAGGCCCCGTCCGGGCAGTTCACCCTGCAGCCGGACGGCTCGATCCGCTCCTCGGGCGGTCTGGGCATGTTGTGGTACTCGGAGAAGGCGTACGCCGACTTCTCGCTGAGGCTGCAGTTCCGTGACATCGCGCCGGGCACGGGCCGCGCCAACACCGGCGTCTTCGTCCGCTTCCCCGACCTGAGGACGCCGCTCGACCAGCGTCCTTCGGGAAGCTGCGGAACGGTGGGCTCGGCCCGCACGTCGCCCGCCTGGGTCGCGATCTACTGCGGTCACGAGATCCAGATCTACGACGGCGACACGGGCGAGCCGCAGAAGACCGGCTCCGTCTACAACTTCTCCACCAACGGCCTGGACAAGGCGGGGGTCACCCCGAAGGGCCAGTGGAACGACTACGAGATCCGGGTGGTCGGCCAGCACTACACGATCATCCGCAACGGCAAGGTGATCAACGAGTTCGACAACACGCCGGGTAAGCAGTCGTCCCGCGCCGGCGACCCGCCCACGGACCTGCGCCAGTTCATCAGCGGGTTCGTCGGGTTGCAGAACCACGGCAACAACGACCTGATCGAATTCCGCAACATCCGGGTGCGCGAGCTCTAGGCCGGTCCACCGGCCGGGCGCCGGGCCGGGGGCGTTCCGCCCCGGGCCCGGCGTCCCACCCCAGCCGGAGCGTGCCCTTCGCCGGCACGCGCGCAGACTTTGAGAGGTGCATCGTCCATGCATGTCCCCTTGATCAGTGCCTTACGGCGGGCGCTCAAAGCCGCCGCCACGGCGCCGGGCCTGGCCGTGTTGCTGCTGGCCGCCGGGCTCCCGGCGCTCTTCCTGTCGTCGGCCGGCCAGGCCGCCGCGCAGCCGCGCCTGCAGCTGACAGCCGCCCAGGCGGACCAGGTGCTCACCTGGACCGCCGACGACAGCATGACCGCGTACAAGTCGACGCCGACCACGGCGACGGCGGGTCCCGCCACCATCGTGTTCGAGAACAGCGTGGCGACCGGCAACGTCACCGGCATGACCCACACCCTGACCTTCGACGTCTCCACCCCCGGCTACAACCACGACGTCAGGGTCAACATCCTCGCCAGCCCCATCGACGCGAACGGCGGCCGGCACGAGGTGCAGGTGAACCTCACGCCCGGCAAGTACCGCTTCTTCTGCGCGATCCCCGGCCACGGGCAGATGGTCGGCGAGCTGGTGGTCACCGACGGCGGCGGCTCGGACACGACCGCGCCGCAGGTGTCGGCGCAGGTGGCCGGCGACCAGGACGAGAACGGCGCCTACGTCGGCTCCGCGACCGTGACCGTCTCGGCGAGCGACACCGAGTCCGGGGTGGAGACGGTGGAGTACGCCCTCGACGACGCGGCCTTCGCGCCCTACACGGCGCCGGTGACGGTCAACGAAGTGGGCGCGCACACCGTGCGCTACCGGGCCACCGACGCGGCCGGCAACACCTCGGAGGTCGGCTCGGTGGCGTTCACCGTGGTGGCCCCGCAGGAGGAGGACACCACCGCCCCGCAGGTGACGGCGGAGGTCGCCGGTGACCGGAACGACGACGGCGACTACGTCGGCTCGGCGACGGTCACCATCACCGCGACCGACGCCCAGTCCGGGGTCGACACGGTGGAGTACTCGCTGAACGGCCAGCCGTACGCGCTCTACGCGCAGCCGGTCACGGTCGCCCAGCCCGGCGCGCACGTCGTGACCTACCGGGCCACCGACAAGGCGGGCAACACCTCCGACGCGGGCACGACGGAGTTCACCGTGGTGGCCGAGCAGGAGGAGGACACCACTCCCCCGCAGGTGACCGCGCAGGTGGCGGGCGACCGGAACGAGAACGGCGAGTACGTCGGCTCCGCGACGGTCACCGTCACCGCGACCGACACCGAGTCGGGGGTCGACACGGTGGAGTACTCGCTCGACAACGCGGCGTTCGCGGCCTACACGGCGCCGGTGACGGTCAACCGGGCGGGGGCGCACACCGTGCGCTACCGGGCCACCGACGAGGCGGGGAACACCTCGGAGGTCGGCTCCGTGACGTTCACCGTCGTGGTCCCCCAGGGTGAGGA
This sequence comes from Nonomuraea aridisoli, assembly GCF_003236395.1. GTDB lineage: Bacteria > Actinomycetota > Actinomycetes > Streptosporangiales > Streptosporangiaceae > Nonomuraea > Nonomuraea aridisoli. Next base: position 21,427 of record NZ_POUD01000085.1, read on the forward strand.
CACCACTCCGCCGCAGGTGACGGCGGGCATCACCGGCAGCATGGACTGGGCCTGGAACTACGTGGGCTCCGCGACGGTGACGATCACGGCGACCGACGCCGACTCGGGGGTCGAGACCGTGGAGTACTCGCTCGACGGCCAGCCGTACGCCGTCTACACGAAGGCGCTCGCGGTCACCCAGCCGGGCGCGCACACGGTGACCTACCGCGCCACCGACAAGGCGGGCAACACCTCCGCGGTGGGCACGGCCAGGTTCATGGTCGTCAAGGCCGCGCCGGGCGGGGACGGCCCGCCCGGCGAGGAGTGCCCGAAGCCCGGCAAGGGCAAGGGCAAGGACTGCAAGAAGCCGTGACCTGATCGGCCGGGCGGCCTCTCCCCTCATCCGGGGAGAGGCCGTCGGTCCGTTCGAACGGCGGGCCGCTCCTGGCGGACCCCGTGCCCCTCGGCCTGGTCGCGGTCGGCGGGGAAACGCGGGCGCGCGCCGTCCAGGCGCTCCCGGGCGCGCCGGTACAGCTGGCGCGCGGACGCCTCCTGGACGCCGAGGATGCCGGCGACCTCCCGGTGGCTGTGCCCGAACGCCTCTCGCAGGACGAACGCCGCGCGCTCGGGCGGCGTCAGCCGTTCGAGCAGGATCATGACCCCGTACGAGAGGGAGCAGGGCCAGCTCGAAGCTCTCCCGGTCGCCTTCGACCAGCCGCGAGAGCAGGACGGCGGGCGGCGGGAGGAAGCCCCAGGTCCCGGCCTGCTCGCAGTCGCGCAGCGCCCGGTCGGTGGCGGGTTCCGGGTCGGCGCCGCGCAAGTGGTCGTGCAGGGCTCTGCGGTAGGAGGCGAACGCGGAGCCGTCCTGCCGCAGGGCGTCGGAGCCGGCCAGGACGACCGGGGCCAGGTCCTCGCGGACCCCGATGATCAGCGCGAAGTTCACGGCGGTGTGCCAGGTGCCGGCGTCCACCTCGCGGTGCGCGGAGCAGACGAGCGTTCGGCCGTCGATCGTCACCTCGACGTCGGTGCCGGGCTCGGCGAGCGCGGTGCGGCACAACGCGGCCCCCGACTGGGAGGCCAGGCGCAGATTCGCCGCCTGCGCGTCCGTGACGTCGTCGGACAGTCCGGCACGGGCCAGGAACAGGAGCTCCTGGTATCTCAAGGCGGTCGAGAGCCCTCGCGGGTCCATCGGCTTCCCGCCCTCCGGCGTGAGCGCCTCCCTCGTGAACTCCTCGAACAGCGCCTCGCTCTCCGGGTGCAGGCCGCCGGGCAGGTCCGGCCGCCGCGCCACGACCGGCCCGGCGGCCGGCTCGGCGACCGCGTCCGGGCGTCTCTCCCGGCCGTACGCCCGGACCCGCGGGCCCGCGGTCTCGAAGCCGGTCACCAGCGCGCGCGGCAGATACCCGCTCTCGACCGGCGGCCTCGGCGGCGTTGCCGAGGGCGGCCTTGGCCTCCGGGGTGTCGAGGTCCGGCGTCCCGGTGGAGTGCGCGCCCAGGTGGTCGAGGAACTCCTCGCAGATCAGCCACCACCCGTACGCGGTCACCGGCCCGGCCTTGGACATCGACGCGACCATCGAGCCGATCCGGGCGGCGAACCGCTCACGGGCCGCGGCCACGGTTTCCTCGCGTATCTCGTGACGCTGTCCCCCGTACGACACAGCCACTCACCTTAGAGCGCCCGGCAGGAGGCGTGCTGGGCGTGCCCAGCACGCCTCCTGCCGGGCGCGCTTTCCCGCGTGCGAGAGTCCCGGTCCGGGAGTGATACAAGGTCTGCATGACTGAGCATCTCTACTTCCCCACCCTGCTGCGGATGATTGACGAGCGGTCCGCCGCGTTCCGCGCCACCGTCGCCGCGGCCCCCAACCTCGACGCCGACGTCCCGTCCTGCCCGGGCTGGACGCTGTACGACCTGGCGAACCCCCTCAGTGAGGGGGACCGCTTTTGGGCCTACATCGTGCTGAACACCGCGCCCGGCGACGAGCGGCCGAGCAAGGACGGGCTGGCGGCGCCCAGGGAGCGCAAGGCCCTCATAACCTGGCTGGCCGACTCGACGGAGCAGCTGCTTACTGCTCTGCGCGAGGCCGGCCCGGACCGGGGCTGCTGGGCCGCTGGCCTCGCCGCACACGGTGGCCGCCGTGGCCCGCCGCCGCGTCCCAGAGTCGCTGATCCACACCTACGACGCCCAGCTGGCCTCCGGTACCCCGCAGGAGCTGCCGACGACCGAGGCGGGCGACGCCATCGAGGAATTCCTCGCCACCGTCTGCCACCGGCACGATCCCGTGGCCGGGCGAGCCCGCCACCATGGACTACCACGCAGCCGAGGCTGGCTCCTGGCGCCAGACGGTGGACGCCACCGGTTCTCGCTTCACCCGCCTCACCGCGGCGGAGGCCGCCGAGAGCAAACCCACCGCCGCCATCTACGGCACGGCGAGCGAGATGGCCCTGCTCATGTACAAGCGCATCCCGGCCGGCTCGCTGCGGATGGAGGGCGACGCCGACCCTGCTCCAGCAGCTGCAGGACTGGGACTAAGACCGACCAGCAAATGGATCACTTGAGGCGTCGGGTGGTGGGGCGGCCGTCCCAGCGGTAGCGCGGGGTCGCGCGGCGGATGAGCATACGCAGCGTGACGATCGCTGCGGACATCCGGTGATCACTGAGCGTAGAGAACTCCATGATCACCTGGGCTCGTGCCTGCTCGGCATCCGGGGGCGTGCTGGGCACGCCCAGCACGCCTACTGCCGGGCGCTCTTAAACCGAAATATCGGGATAAGGGTTAGCTGTGGGCCTTCGCCCGGCGGATGAGCGTGGCCGCCGCGGAGACCAGGGCCATCGCCGTGGCCAGCGCGAAGACCACCACCAGGCCGTCGTGGAACGGCCCCGAGATCAGCTCCGGGAAGAACCGGCGGCCGGTGACCACGTCGGCGTGGGCCGAGGGCAGGTCGCCGAGGAGGCCGGGCCCGAGCAGGTGCTCGATCGGGTTGTAGCCGAGGAACGCGGCGAACAACACCCCCACCGGCGGCAGCTCCGCGACGGAGTGGGCGGCATTGGCCGGCACCCCCTGCGCGGTGAGCCCGGTGCTGAGGACGTCCGGCAACGAGTCGGACAATCCGGCCACCATGAGGCAGAAGAAGACCCCCATGGACAGCACGGTGCCGGCGTTCTGGAAGGTGGAGCGCATGCCGGAGGCGGCGCCGCGGGCCTCCGCCGGGACGCTGGACATGATGATCGAGGTGTTCGGGGCGGAGAACAGGCCGCCGCCGACCCCGTTCAGGAAGACCAGCAGCGCGAAAGCCGGATAGCCGAAGTCGGTGGGCAGCAGCAGGAGCCCCACGAAGGAGACCGCCATCACCAGGCAGCCGGCGGCGGCGAACGGCCGCACGCCGTACCGGTCGGACAGATGCCCGGAGACCGGTCCGGCCGCCCGGAAGCCGATGGTGAGCGGCAGCAGGTAGATGCCGGCCCACAGGGGGGTGTCGGCGTAGTCGTAGCCGCGCAGCGGCAGCCAGATGCCCTGCAACCAGATGATCAGCATGAACTGCAGGCCGCCGCGGGCCATGGCGGTCAGCAGGGTGGCCGCGTTCCCGCCGGCGAAGGCCGTGCTGCGGAACAGGCTCAGCCGGAACAGCGGCTCGGCGGTCCGCGTCTCCACCAGGCAGAAGACGGCGAGCATCGCCACGCCGCCGGCGGAGCGTCCACAGCAGATAGCCGACGTTCCCGGGCCGCAGCGGGTCGAGCCGGATGCCCGTGAAGATCACCGGCAGCGAGATCAGCACGATGGAGCCGTTGATGGAGGCGATCAGACCCCGAGGGTGGTGTTGGTCAGCGCCACCCACTTGTAGCGGGGGTGGTCGGCGGCGATCCAGGTGCGGCGGACGCGCGGCCGACGGGCGTTCCGGTCTGTCGTCCCGTGGGTCACCATGTCACGGGCAGCTCGTAGACCCCGTAGATGAACCCGTCGTGCTTGAACGGGATCCGGTCGAGGTCCACGGCCGGTCGCAGCGAGGGGACGCGCCGGTAGAGCGTGCCGTAGACGACCTGCAGCTCGACGCGGGCCAGCGGCTGACCGAGGCACTGGTGCACCCCGAAGCCGAACGCGACGTGGTGGCGCGCGCTGCGGTGCAGGTCGAGCCGGTCGGGGTCGGGGAAGGCGGCCGGGTCGCGGTTGCCGACGTCGGTGGCCAGGATGACCCCCTCGCCGGCGCGGATGGTCTGCCCGCCGATCTCGATGTCCTCCAGGGCCACCCGGCGCCGCCCGGTCGCCACGATGGTCAGGTAGCGCAGGAGCTCCTCCACCGCCCCGGCGACCAGCGCCGGATCGTCGCTCTCGCGCAGCTCGGCCAGCCGCTCGGGGTGGTGCAGCAGCGCGAGGGTGCCCAGCGCGATCATGTTGGCGGTGGTCTCGTGGCCGGCGATCAGGAGCAGCCGCCCGATGGAGGCCGCCTCGCCCCGGGTCAGCTCGCCCGTGGCGACGCGCCTGACGGCCAGCTCCGAGAGCAGGTCGTCCCCGGGGTGCGCGAGCTTGGCGGCGACCAGCTCGTCGAGGTAGTCGAGCAGCCGCTGCTGCGCCACCAGGGCCTGCTCCGGCGGCGTGTCGTTCTTGACCAGGAGCCGGCTCTGGGCCTGGAAGAACTCGTGGTCGGCGTACGGGACGCCGAGCAGTTCGCAGATCACCCGCGACGGCACCGGCAGCGCGAACGCCTCGACGAGGTCCGCCGGGTTCGGGCCGGCCAGCATCTCGTCGAGCTGGGCGTCCACGATCGCCTGGATGGCCGGGCGCAGCGCCTCGACGCGCCTGATGGAGAACGGCGCGGTGACCGTCCGGCGCAGGCGGGCGTGCTCGGGGTTGTCCATGGTGAGGAACGTCTGCGTCTGCCGCCGCAGCTCCTTCTGGGACGGGCTCTGGTACGGGTAGTGCGAGTTGCCGCTGTCGGCGCTGATGCGCCGGTCGGCCAGCAGCGCCCGCTGGTCGTCGTACCGGGTGACCAGCCAGGGGGTGCTGCCGTCCCAGATCCGGACGCGGGTGATGGGCGCCTCGGCCTGCAGCTCCCGCAGGCGCGGCGGCGGGTCGAACGGGCAGCCGGGCGCGCGGCGCATCGGGTAGTCCTCGGCCGCGGCGGACCGGGTGGTGGTTTCCGGGTTGGCGGTCATGGTGCCTTCCCTCTTCTCCGGTGATGAACGTGACGGGGGCGGCCGGTGGTCGTGGCGCCTCAAGGGCCGTCGCCCGCTGTGCCGGGACCGGCGGTCACGGGCTCATGGCGCCTCAGGCGCCGGTGGTCGCCTTCTGGGGCGTAAGCCGGGCGGCGGTGGGCGCCTTCTGGGCGGCGGCGTCGGAGAGCAGCCGCCGGATCGCGGGGCGCGCGGCGCGCATGGCCGCGTCCAGGACCTCCCGCTCCGCCGGCGACAACTCCGACAGCAGCTCGGCCAGCCGGTCGCGCTGGGCCTGCCGGTGCTCCTCCAGCAGGCTCCGGCCGGCGTCGGTGACGGTGACCAGGACGACCCGCGCGTCCTGCGGCTCGCCCACCCTCCGCGCCAGCCCCAGCTGCTCCAGCCGCTTGACCACCTGGGTCATCGACGGCTGCGCGATGCTCTCCGCCGCCGCCAGCGTCGTGAGCCGCAGCGGCCCTTCCCTGTCGAGCCTGGAGAGCGTGGACAGCGCGGTGATGTTGAGGTCCCCGTACACCGACAGGTGACGCAGCACCAGCCGTGCCACCTCTCTGAACGCGTCGGCCATGTCGGCGGCGTCAGCGCGCATAACAGCACCACGTCCTCCAGTCTCGGGTGGTGCCCTCCGGACCCACGTCCGGGGAGACGCCTACTTTCGTCGTATCACCGGCCTATATAGGATATCTATCTAAATCAGGCAAAACCCGGATAAATCACCTTTTAGTACGGTCAGGGCCGTGCGCGGCACACTCTCTCGTTATGGCCGGATCGAGGGCTGAACCGGGGCGGACGGGGGTCGCGTACCTCCGGGCAATTCAACGCCCGGGAGAGCCGTCATGACCGTCCGTCCCCTGCTCATCGCACTCGTCGTCACCCTGCCCCTGCCCGCCACCGCCGCGCAGGCCGCCTCACGCGCCGCCGTGCCGGACTGCGGGCGCAAATACACCCACCAGGTCGCGGGGAAAATCAAAGTCATCATGCAGCGGCGCGGCGGAGGCGTCACGAACGGAAAACGCTGGATCGGATATTACGTCGAGACACAGGTGCCGCTCGCCGGGGCGGAGGGCGTGCTCAACAGGACCGGCGCCAGAGGCGTACACCAACGGACCTGGGGCAAGCAGTACAACGAGAACAGATATCGCTGGATCCAGAACAAGGTGTCATGGACGACGCCGGGCAAGAATCAATGGGAGGTCCATTACAATATCAAGCTCGAGCCCGGCTCCCAGGTGAGAAACGAAGGGCAGCTCATCGTGGCGGGCTACAATGGCTACGTTGCCGCCGCATGGTTTTCCTGCTGGGCCCGCTGATATCAGCCGAAGCCAGATCGGATCACAAGCACGTGTCCAAGACAGAGCTGATCTCCCTCGTCCTCGACGGCGCGCGGCCGATGGCACGCCGGCTCCCTCCCCCGGGGGAGGTCGTCGCCGTCGCCCGCTGGCGCGCCGCCGAGGGCCTCGGAGCAGTGCTGTTCATCCGGCGTCGCCGGGACGGGTCGCCGGCGTCCGAGCTGTCCGTCGCGGTGCGCGACTCCGCGGGACAATGGCGTGACCTGGAGCTGGATTCGGGGGCGAGCGGTTATCCGGATATATTCTCCGAGCCCGTCGGCCCGTCCGACGCCGTCTGTCTGGGAATGACCGAGACGCTCATTTCCGAGGCTGATTTCCAGGGTGGCGCGACGACGTCCGTGAGACTTCTCGAATTGTCCGTCGGGAGTGCGATCACGTCTGTCACGTGCACAACCGGATTTGCCACGACCGTCCAGGAGATATCGCCGCCGGGCATATGTCTCGCGGGCGTCCTGGGAGAAGAAAGCGCGACCGTCGAAGTGCGGTCCGACGGCGACGTCGTGCACGTCATTCCCGTCCCCGAGTCCACCGTCGGATGAGGCGGAAAAGCCCCATCAGTGCAAAGTAGCGAGCTGGGCGCGGTCGAAGGGTCTGAGGTCGGCCGTACGTCCGGCCAGGATCTTGGCGGCCCAGCCCGGGTCGCCCAGCAGGGCGCGGCCGACCGCCACGAGGTCGAACTCGTCGCGCTCCATCCGCTCCAGCAGCCGGTCGAGGCCGTCGACACCGCTCGGCTCGCCCTCCACCGCCTTGGTGAACTCGTTGTCGAGCCCCACCGAGCCGACGCCGATGGCGGCCTTGCCGGTGAGCTTCTTCGCCCAGCCCGCGAGGTTCAGGTCCGAGCCGTCGAACTCCGGCAGCCAGTAACGCCGGGTGGAGCAGTGGAACGCGTCGGCCCCCGCCTCCGCCATCGGCGCGAGAACGCCCTCCAGCTCGCGCGGTGAGGTGGCGATCCGCGCCGTGTAGTGGCCCACCTTCCACTGGGACATCCGCAGGACGATGGGGAAATCGGCCGACACTGCCTGCCGGCAGGCCGCCACGACCTCGGCGGCGAACCGCGCCCGCGACGCGGCCGCACCGCCGTAGGCGTCGGTGCGCCGGTTCGTCCGTGCCCAGAGGAACTGGTCGATGAGGTAGCCGTGGGCTCCGTGGAGCTCGACGCCGTCGAAGCCGAGCGCCTCGGCCGCGGCGGCTCCCGCGGCGTAGGCGGCGATCACGTCGTCCACGTCCGCCGTCGTCATCGCCCGGCCCGGCTCCGAGCCGTCCAGGGGGACGCCCGAGGGGCCGATGCGCGGCGCGCCTGGAACCGGCGGGGCCCCCGCGACGCGGGCCATGCCGACGTGCCACAGCTGCGGCATGATCAGCCCGCCGGCCCGGTGGACGGCGTCCGCCACGCGAGCCCAGCCCGCGAGCGCGTCCTCGCCGTGGAAGCGGGGAACGCGGTCACGGGTGCCCGCCGAAGGATGCGCGACGTACGCCCCCTCCGTGATGATCAGCCCGACCCCGCCCTCGGCCCGGCGGGCGTAGTAGCGCGCCACGTCCGCGCCGGGCACACCACCGGGGCAGAACTCCCGGGTCATCGGCGCCATCACGATCCGGTTGGCGACCACCCGCCCGCCCAGGAAGAACGGGCGCAGGAGCACCTCCCTGGCACGCACGGCCGCACTGCTCGACATGAGATCATCACCTTCCGTCACGGAGTTCCACGCTACGTGACTAGGTCGGTGCAGATCTCATGGCGGGGCGGTCGGCAACGCAAAACCGGCGCGCTCACCCCGCGGCGGGCGGCCGCCAGGGCCAGCGGCCCTCCAGCTCCACCTCCAGAGAGAAGCTGAGAAACGTCCGCACGAGGACGATCACCGCGAGGACGCCGACGCTCGTGAACGTCGGAGAGATCGCGACCGTCCGGATGATGTCCGCGGCGACGAGGAACTCGAGCCCCAGCAGGATCGCCCGCCCGAGCCCCTTGCGGTACCCCTGGTAGGCGTCCTGGGCGGGACGCCGCAGCAGCAGCCGGTAACCGAACCGGCAGGTCGCCACCAGCGCCCCCACCACGATGACGGCGACGCCGGCCATGTCGACCGCCTGACCGGCCATCTCGATGACGGGCTTCAGATCCATCGTGCGTCCTCGGGCCGGCGTCTTCCGTTACGCCCGCGGGGCGTCAGCTGATCGCGTCGAGGAGCCGCTGGCAGGCGCTCGCGCAGTTGCGGCACGCCTGGGCGCACAGCCGGCAGTGCTCGTGCAGGTCGGCGTGCCGTTCGCACTCCTCCGCGCAGCTGGTGCAGGCCTGGATGCACGCCTGCAGCTGGGCGCGGGTGATGTTGGCGTCGTAGCCCGTGTGGCGCGACAGCACGCGGGCGGTCGCCTCGCAGATGTCGGCGCAGTCCAGATCGGTGCGGACGCACTTGCGCAGCCGGTCGATGTCCTGCTCGCTCAGGCAGGCGTCGGCGCAGGCCGTGCACGTCTCCGCGCAGTCGACGAGCGCCTGGACCGTGTCGGCGATCTGGCCGCGGTCGAGGTTGATCTCGGCTGGGTAGGTGTCGATCATTTCACGTACCGGCATGACAGAACATCCCTTCTGTGCCTTCGTGCCTGCCCTACCCTCCCTGACCGGCCGAAACGGCGGCCGGCGGCTGATCAGGCGAGCCGGCGTCCCAGATCCGGGGGAGCGTCGCAGCACATGGTGGCGGGATCGGCGAGACGCAGGGCGAGCAGCGCGACGTCGTCGGTGAAGTCGTCGCCGCGGTGCGCCAGCAGGCGGTCGCACATCTCCTCGACGGGCAGGTGGCGCAGCTCGCCGACGGACCGGGCCAGGGCGGCCATGCCCTCGTCGAGGCCGTGCACGGGATCCTCGACGAGCCCGTCCGTGTAGAACACCAGCGTGGAGCCGGCGTGGACGATCTGCTCGTAGTCCGGCCGGGACAGCTCGGGGGTCACCCCGAGGGGATGGCCGCCGTCGACCCACAGGTAGCGGACGGGACCGTCGGGGGGCACCAGCAGCGGGGGCGGATGCCCGGCGCTCGCCCACCGCATGAGCCACTCGTCCTCGGTGTGTCTTTCCAGGCGAGCCAGCAGCACGGTGGCCATCGGGCCGCCGTGCAGGCCGTGCAGCACCTCGTCCAGCCGTTGCAGGATGCGCGAGGGCGGCTCGCACTGTTCGTAGGCGATCACCCGCAGCATGTTGGAGATCTGGCTCATGACGGTGGCCGACCTCAGGTCGTGGCCCATCACGTCGCCGACCATCAGGCAGGGCACGCCGTCGGGCAGCATGATCGCGTCGTACCAGTCGCCGCCGACCCGCGGGACGGAGCTGGAGGGGCGGTACCGCGCGCACGCCTGGACGCCGCGCAAGTCGGCCACCTCGGGGAGCAGGCTCCGCTGGAAGTCCTCGGTGCTGCGCCTGATCCGCGCGTACAGGCGGGCGTTCTCGATGGCGACGCCGGCCGCGCTCGCCAGAGCGGCGATGATCCGCTCGTCGTCGTCGGTAAACGGCCCGCCGGCGCGTTTGTCCGCGAAGTACATGTTGCCGTACACCGTGCCGCGGACCAGGATGGGCGTCCCCAGCAGGGTGTGCATCACCGGGTGCCCGGCGGGGAAGTCCCGGAAGCTCGGATGGGCCTGCACGTTCTCCACCTTCAGCGGCCGGGGATGCTCCACCAGCTCCGCCAGCAGGCCGTGGTTGGTCGGCAGCCGCCCGATCGCGTCGTACACCTCCTGGGTGACGCCGCACGTGAACAGGTCGGAGAACTCGCCTTCGTCGTTCAGCACGCCGAGTGCGCCGTACTGGGCGTCCACCAGGTCGGCGGAGACCTCCACGATGGTGCGGAGCGCCGCGTCCAGCTCCAGCTCCGAACTGATAGCGAGCACAGCCTCCAGCAGCCGGGCCATCCGGCCGTGCAGGTGCTGGATCTGCCTCAGGCCCTCCTGCATCCGCTGCAGATCCTCGGCACCCAGCGGCCCGAGAGCCCCGCCGAACGCGCCGCCATCCCGCTCCCGCGGTCGCTGCCCGCCCAC
>NZ_POUD01000086.1 GCF_003236395.1 Nonomuraea aridisoli
CCGCGGCCACCCCCGCCCCGATCCGGCCGAGCCCGATCAGCCCGAGGGTGCGGCCGTGCAGGTCGGCGCCGACCGTGCTCTGCCATGGCCCGCCCGCGCGCAGCGCGGTCGCCTCGGGCACCAGGTGGCGGGCCAGGCCGAGGATCAGCGCCCAGGTCAGCTCCACCGTCGAGGTCGAGCCGCCGGACGTGCCGCAGACCGTGACGCCGTGCGCCCGGGCGGCCTCGAGGTCGATGGAGGCGTTGCGCATGCCGGTGGTGACGAGCAGGCGCAGGTTGGGCAGCCGGTCGAACACCTCGGCGGGGAACGGTGTGCGCTCCCGCATGGCGACCACGATCTCGCAGTCGCGCACGGCCGCCACGAGGTCGTCGCGGCTCGCGAAGTGCTCGCGGAAGCTCGTGGCCCGCACCCGGGACCAGTCGGCGAGGCCCAGGGCCACGCCCTGGTAGTCGTCCAGCACGGCGCATCGCAGCATGACCAGACATGCTACGGAAGGTCCCCCTGCTCCAGCTCCCCGGGGCGGCCGGGGAGCTGGAGCCCGTTCAGCCGGTGGCCTGGCGTTCGCGCGGCGGGTGGAGCGCCGCGTCCAGAACGCGCATTTCAGGCCTCCATATCCGTTGGACGTCTCAGACGCCACAAAAGTTCACGAATCATCAGATCTCGCTCCGAAACCGCTCCCAGGCGCTCTGCCGGGTCATGCCGAGCGCCGCTCCGATGCGCTCCCAGCTGACGTCGCGCGTGCGCAAATACGACACCCAGTCGTGCAGGTTGTCGTCCACCTGAGCCTGCACGGCGGCGATTTTCGGAAGGTGGTCGAGAATTTGCTCGTCGGTCATCGACTCCCACGCGGGAAGCCGGGGCTCGCCGGAATCTTGTTCGGCGGAATGCCGCTCGGCCTCGAGGATTTCGTGGCACAGGCCGACGCACTCATCGCAAATGTGCACCCCTGGACCGGCGATCAGCTTGTTCACGTCCGTGCTCTTCTTGTGGCAGAACGAACAGCGGAGCTTGTCCTTCCAGTCAGGCATGGCCTGACACTACGCCCGTCAGGCCGCACCTGACAAGCCTTCGATCCGGTCCCGCTGCAGCTGGGCCCGCAGGATCTCCTGCCGCTCCTCGTTGATCCGGCGCAGGATCGTCATGTACGCGTTCAGCACCTGGCAGTACTTCGTCCGCGCGGTCTCCAACTGGTCGCGCAGCTCCAGGGCGCGGGCGGTCTCACCTCGCCGCTCCGCCTCCATCAGCAGCGTCCGCGCCTCGTCCACGATCTCCTCGGCCCGCAGCCTCGTACGGCGCAGCAGCGCAGAGCATTCGTACAGCTCTCCCAGCCGTGCCGAGGAGACGATGAACTCGGCCGTGTGCACGACCGACCCGCCGGTCACATCCCCGCGGAGCTCCGATCCCATTTCCCGCCACCTCCCGCCTCAAGGTTGCCTAACTGTAGACGCCTATGTGCCGTCGGAGGATCACGCAGCGTACGCGGTGGTGCCGTAGTGATCCGCGTGGTGAGGATTCTTCTCCCGGGAGGGAAAACCTCACCCCTGAAACGCATTCGGTGCCGGCTGAATGCGTAATTGGCGGGTGTGCCGCCCATTATTGGCCGATTGCCGCGATTCTCCGGAGTTAGCAAATGGAGGGGATGAAGACCTCGGATCCGCCCCCGCGGGACCCATCGCTCGTCACATACTGAAACGGAATGGCAGCGCAACGTGACGGTGAGAGTGGCGGCGATGGTGGCGATGTCGGCGACAGGGACCGGAGACGACGCGGTCGACGTCAGCGTCGTCATCCCCGTGCACAACTGCCGGGCCTACCTCGACCGGTGCCTCACCTCCGCGCTGGTGCAGCGGGTGAAGAAGGAGATCGTCGTCGTGGACGACGGCTCCACCGACGGCAGCGCCGAACTCCTCGACCTGTACGCCGAATACCACGGCGACACCATCAAGGTCGTCCGCATCCCCGGCGGGAGCACCGGCGCCGGCCGGCCGCGCAACCTCGGCATCGAGCACGCCACCGGCCGTTACGTCTTCTTCTGCGACGCAGACGACTACCTCGGCCCCGAGGCCCTGGAACGCATGGTCGCCATGGCCGACAGGAACGGCTCCGACATCGTCCTCGGCAAGGTCGTCGGCCACGGCCGGCGGGCGCCGCAGTCGATGTTCCAGCGCAGCGCCGACCGGGCGGAGCTGGGCGACAGCACCGTCTACAACAGCCTGAGCTGCTTCAAGCTGTTCCGCCGCGAGCTCATCGAACACCACCGCATCCGCTTCGGCGAGGGCATGCTCGTCGGCGAGGACATCCTGTTCACCGTGCACGCCTACTGCCACGCCAGGGTGATCTCGGTGGTGGCCGACTACGACTGCTACCACCTGGTCTCGCGCCCCGACGGCAGCAGCATCATGCAGCAGCCCGGCAGCCGCGACCCGCTCGGCTGGCTGACCATGATCCGCGAACCGATCCGGCTCATGGCCCGGCACGTCGAGCCCGGCCCGCTGCGCGACCACCTGCTCCGCCGGCACTTCCGGCTCGACGTCTTCGCCCAGCTCGGGCCGGCGTTCCTGGAGAGCGACGACGTGCGCCGCAAGGACATCGCGCGGGAGGTTGCCGCGCTGTGCGACGAGTGGTACACCCCCGGTGTCCACGAGCGGCTCGGCACCATCGACCGGCAGCGCGTCACCGCGCTCGACGACGTCGACCGCCTGGTGCGCCTGGCCCGCATCGAGAGCGCCACCATCCGCCGGCGCCTGACCGGGCTGCGCTGGGAGGGCGAGTGCCTGGTGGTCTCCGGCGCCGCCCGGCTCGCCGGCCATCCGAGGGACGACGGCCTGGCCGTGGTGCTGCGCGCCCGCCACGACCCGGCCCGCGAGCTGGTGCTGCCGGCCGAGCGCAAGGGCGGCGAGTTCACCGCCAGGGTCGACGTCGGCGCGCTCGACTCCGGCGTCTGGGACCTGAAGGTGGCGGTCGAGATCGAGGGCGTCGTCCGGCTCGGCCGGCTCGGCGCCGAGCGCGACAGCGGCGTCGGACGTCCCCAGCCCCGGATGGTCGGCGGCGTGGTGGCGGTGCCGTACTTCACCCGCGACAACGGCAACCTGAGCATCGACATGGGCGGCCACGTGGCGGCGGTGCCGGGCGCGGCGCGGCTCGTCCGCACCCGGTGGACGTTCGGGCAGCGGCTCCTCGTCGACGGCGAGGTCAGCGTGGCCGGCACCGCCCCGGCGGCCGCGGCGATCCGGCGGATCGTCTGGCGCGAGCGGACCACCGGCAGCGAACGCGACGACCGGGTGGTGGCCCTGCCCGGCGGCGGGTTCGTGGCCAGGCCCGCGGTGGGGCGGCTGGCACCCGGCACCTGGGACGCGTACCTGGAGCTGGAATTGGGCGGTCCCCCCGCCCGGTTCAGGATCGAGACGGACGAGGACACCGTCGCGGCGCCGCGCGGCTGGTGGGCGGTGGCGCTGCTGCGCACGGTGCGGCCGTACGCGACGCCGGGCAAGGGGCGGCTCAGCGCGGTGGTGCGGCGGCTGACCCCTCGGCGGCTCATCAAGAGGATGATTCGGTAATTGCCACCTATGTGCAGGTGCAAATCTATGTCCTACAGTGGGAGCGCTTGTCCGTTCTCTCGGCATGGAGGCCTGCCGTGCACGTACCCGATGGCTTCTTCAACGCGGTCACCTCCCTGTCGGCCGGCGTGGTGGCCGCCGCCGGGGTCGCGGTCTGCCTGCGTGGCGCGCGCAGGGAGCTCGACGACCGCACCGCCCCGATGGCCGGGCTCGTGGCCGCGTTCATCTTCGCCGTGCAGATGCTGAACTTCCCCGTCGCCGCCGGCACCAGCGGCCACCTGCTGGGAGGAGCGCTGGCCGCGATACTCGTCGGGCCCTATACAGGTATGTTGTGCATGGCCGTCGTCCTGCTGGTGCAGGGCGTGTTCTTCGCCGACGGCGGCCTGACGGCGCTCGGCGTCAACATCACGATCATGGGCATCGTCACCGTGCTCGTCGGCTGGGGCGTCTTCCGGCTGGTCACCGGCCTGGCGCGGGGGAAGGTCGTGGTGGCCGCGTTCCTGGCCGCGCTGGTCTCGGTGCCCGCCTCGGCGCTGGTCTTCACGCTGCTGTTCTGGATCGGCGGCACGGCGCCGATCGAGGTCGGCGCGGTGGCCGCCGCGATGGGCGGCGTGCACGTCCTGATCGGCATCGGCGAGGCCGTCATCACGGCCCTGACCGTCGGCGCGGTGCTGGCCGTCCGCCCCGACCTCGTGTACGGCGCCCGCGGCCTGGCCAGGCCCCTGGTCCTGCGCGGCGCCGAAGGAACCACCACGACCGTGGGCGAGGAGCGGCCGGTGGCCGCCTCGGGCAGGCTCAAGCCGTTCCTGTTCGGCGGCGTCGGCCTGACGCTCGTGCTGGCCGGCGTGGTGTCGTTCTTCGCCTCGCCCGAGCCCGACGGGCTGGAGGCGGTGGCCGAGACCCACGGCTTCGGCGAGCAGGCGGGCGACCACGTGTTCGGGCAGTGGGCCCTGGCGGACTACGGTGACGTGGGTGGAATCCCGGTCGGCGTGGCCGGGATCATCGGCGTCGGGCTCGTGCTGCTGATCGGCGGTGTCGTGGCCCACGTCGCCAGGAGTCGTGACAAGACCAAGGTGTGACACGTGGGCGCGGGCCATCATCACCAGCTCTACCTGCCGGGCGATTCGGTCGTGCACCGGCTGCCGCCGCAGTGCAAGCTGCTCGCGGTGCTCGCCTTCGCCATCGTGGTGGTGGCCACGCCGCGCGAGCGGTTCTGGGCCTTCGCGGCGTATGCGGCGCTGCTCGCGGCCGTCGCGGTGGCCGCCCGGGTGCCCGCCGGGCACATCGTGCGGCGGATGGCGATCGAGATCCCGTTCGTGTTGTTCGCGTTCCTCATCCCGGTGATCGGGCTGGGGGAGCGCACGACCGTGCTGGGGCTCTCGCTGAGCGTGCCGGGCCTGTGGGCGGCCTGGAACATCCTGGCCAAGGCCACGCTCGGGGTGGTCGCCTCGATCCTGCTGGCGGCCACGACGGAGCCGCGGGTGATCCTCGTCGGGGCGCAGCGGCTGCGGCTGCCGAGCCTGCTGGTGCAGATCGCCATGTTCATGCTCCGCTACATGGACGTCATCGTGGACGAGATGCGGCGGATGAGGGTGGCCAGGGAGTCGCGCGGGTTCGTGGCGCGCGACGTCCGGCACATCCCGGTGCTCGCGCGTTCGGCCGGGGCGCTGTTCATCCGTTCGTACGAGCGGGGCGAGCGGGTGCACCTGGCGATGCTGAGCCGCGGCTACACCGGCGAAATGCCGATTACTCACGATATTTCGGCATCGGTACGCCAATGGGGCACCGCTCTCGCCCTGCCCGCCGTGGCCCTGGCAATATGGGGCCTACCGTGGTGAACTCACTCGAAGTCCGGCAGCTCGCCTACGCCTACCCCGACGGCACCCAGGCGTTGTTCGGCGTCGACCTGTCGATCGCCCGCGGCGAGCGCGTGGCCCTGCTCGGCCCCAACGGCGCCGGCAAGACGACCCTCGTCATGCACCTCAACGGCATTCTCACCGCCGGGCACGGCACTGTCACCGTGGCCGGCACCCCGGTCGCGAAAGACACCCTGAAGGAGATCAGGCAGCGCGTCGGCCTGGTCTTCCAGGACCCCGACGACCAGCTCTTCATGCCCACCGTCCGCGACGACGTCGCCTTCGGCCCGGCCAACGCGGGCGTGCGCGGCGCGGAACTCGACCGGGTGGTGGAGGACGCGCTGGATCAGGTGGGCATGCTGGAGTTCGCCGACCGGCCCCCGCACCACCTGTCGTTCGGTCAGCGGCGCAGGGTCGCGGTGGCCACGGTGCTCGCGATGAGACCGGAGATCCTGGTGCTCGACGAGCCCTCGTCCAACCTCGACCCGGCCGCCCGCCGTGAGCTGGCGGAGATCCTGCGCTCGCTCGACGTGACGGTGCTCATGGTCACCCACGACCTGCCGTACGCGCTGGAGCTGTGCGAGCGCGCGCTCATCCTGTCCGGCGGGGTGATCGCCGCCGACGGGCCCACCCGCGAGCTGCTGGCCGACACCGGCCTGCTGGCCCGCCACCGTCTGGAACTTCCGTACGGGTTCGCCATTCCGGCCGGTTGACCGTGCTTGACGGGTGTTTGGCCCCTGTTTAGAGGGGCCTTGCCCTGCTGCATCAGACTCTTCGTAGTTTGTGCATGCCCGCTTGCCGGGGATGTCGAAGTACAGTGGCTCATCGAGGAGGGGCCAAATGAAGCTGCGGCTTGCGCGACACGCCCTGGGCGATGCCGTGGTGGTGGCCGTTGAGGGAGAGCTTGACCTGTTCACCGCCCCGTTCCTGCGCGACGAGGTGCGTGACGCCATCAAGCAGGACGGCGCCAGGCTCGTGCTCGACCTGCAGCAGCTGTCGTTCATGGATTCCAGCGGCCTGTCGGTGCTCATCGAGGCATGGCGGCTGGCGACCGGGGAGGGTGGCGGCGTGTCCCTGGCCGCGCCGCAGGCGCCGGTGGCGCGGATCCTCCGCACCACCGGGCTCGACCGGCGCATCAAGGTCTACGCCGACGTCGACACCGCCGTGGGAGAGATTTAGCCGCCCCCGAGTAGAACTTCATTCGGTTGGCGGGTTAGGGTCCGGGATATGGACGTGAACGGATCTGCAGCAATCATCTCCGGCGGTGCCAGCGGCCTCGGTGAGGCCACGGCCCGCGAGCTGGCCCGCGCCGGCGCCACGGTGGTCATCGCCGACCTCAACGAGCAGCGCGGCAAGGCCATCGCCGACGAGCTCGGCGGAGTCTTCGTCAAGACGGACGTCTCCGACGAGGAGCAGGTGCAGGCGGCCGTCGACGCCGCCGTGGCCACCGGCAAGCCGCTGCGCGTGGTGGTCAACAGCGCCGGCATCGGGTGGGCCGAGCGCACGGTCAACCGCGACGGCAACCCGCACAACCCGGCCTCGTACCGCAAGGTCATCGAGGTCAACCTGATCGGCACGTTCAACCTCATGCGCATCGGCGCGGCGGCCGTCGCCAAGACCGCGCCCGCCGACGAGGACGGCCAGCGCGGCGTCGTCATCAACACGGCGTCCGTGGCGGCGCTGGAGGGGCAGACCGGGCAGGTGGCCTACTCCGCCTCCAAGGGCGGCATCGTCGGCATGACCGTGCCGGCCGCGCGCGACCTGGCCGCCATCGGCGTCCGGGTCAACACGATCTGCCCCGGCATCATCGACACCCCGATCTACGGCTTCTCGCCCAACTCCGAGGAGTTCAAGGCCAAGCTGGTCGCGCCGGTGGTCTTCCCCAAGCGCATGGGGCGGGCCGACGAGTTCGCCCACCTGGTCAGGTCGCTCATCGAGAACGACTACATGAACGCCGAGGTCGTCCGCTTCGACGGCGGCATCCGCTTCCAGCCCAAGTGAGGTCTCGTGTCTGACGAAGTGCTCGTCGAAGAGTCCGGCAATGTGGCGATTCTCACCCTCAACCGGCCCAAGGCCCGCAACGCCGTCAACGGGGCCGTGGCGAGGGGCGTCGCCGAGGCGCTGGACGCGCTGGACGCCCGTCCCGACATCTCCGCGTACGTCCTGACCGGCGCCGGCGGCACGTTCTGCGCGGGGATGGACCTGAAGGGGTTCCTGACCGGCGACCTGCCGGTCGTGCAGGGCCGCGGGTTCGGCGGGCTGACCGAGTCGCCGCCGAAGAAGCCCCTCGTCGCCGCCGTCGAGGGGTACGCCCTGGCGGGCGGCTTCGAGATGGCCATGGCCTGCGACGTGATCGTGGCCTCGTCCGACGCCACGTTCGGGCTGCCCGAGCCCAAGCGCGGGCTGGTGGCCGGCGCGGGCGGCGTCATGCGGCTTCCGCGGCGGATCCCGTACCACGTGGCCATGGAGATCGCCCTCACCGGCGACCACTACCCGGCCTCCCGCCTGTACGAGCTCGGCCTGGTCAACCGGGTCACCGAGCCGGGCAAGGCGCTGGAGGGCGCACTGGAGCTGGCCAAGAAGATCGCGGCCAACGCCCCGCTCGCGCTCGCCGCGACCAAGAAGGTGATCATCGAATCGCAGGACTGGTCGCTGGAGGAGATGTTCAAGAAGCAGGGCGAGATCATCAACCCGGTGTTCGGCTCCAAGGACGCCATGGAGGGCGCGGCGGCCTTCGCCGAGAAGCGCGCCCCCCAGTGGAAGGGCGAATGACCTGATCCCCTCCCGTCCTCGCCTCGGGCGGGAGGGGCTTCTCCCTTTACACGCGCTTACGTCTTCCTGGTTACGGTAAAGAAAGAGAAGACGACCTACCGGGAGAGCGCATGAGCGACTATTCGGGTTCGAGGTTCAGGCGTGGCGCCGGAGCCCTCCTGTCCGGCGCGGTCAGCGCGTTCATCATCGTGGTCGCCATGCTGGCGGTGATGTGGGTCGTCGAGATCGTCGACTTCCTCATCACTCCGTACGACACGAGCTTCGGCCTGCTCGACCGGCAGTTCGGCATCGTGGGGTGGGACGGCGACGGCCTCATCGGCATCATCTTCGCGCCGTTCCTGCACGGCGGCTTCGGCCACCTGATGGCCAATTCCGTGCCGCTGCTGATCCTGGGCTTCCTCGCGGGGCTGCGCGACGTCGGCAAGTTCCTCTGGGCGACCGTCCTGATCATCTTCATCGGCGGCCTCGGCACGTGGCTCACCACGCCGATCAACGTCGTGACGGTCGGGGCCAGCGGGCTGGTGTTCGGCTACTTCGGCTTCATCCTGGCCCGCGGCCTGTTCGACCGCCGGCTGCTCGACATCGCGATCGCCGTCGGCGTCGGCGTCGCCTACTGGGGCATCCTGGCGGGCCTGCTGCCCAACCAGCAGGGCATCTCGTGGCAGGGCCACCTGTTCGGCCTCATCGGCGGCGTGGTGGCCGCCTGGGTGCTGCGCCGCCGCCGGCCCGCCGTCACCGCCCCGTACCCGTACTAGGGCACGGCGGGGCGCCGGAAGGTGCCGTGCCAGTGGGCGAGGGCGACCTCCCTGGCGACCGCCGCGTCGTCGGCGGCGTCGCCGTCCGCGATGTGCTGGGACAACACGGCGAAGCCGCCGAAGACGACGACCCTGGCGCCGATCTCGGGATCGACGTCCGGCCCCAGCAGGCCGGCGCGCTGGTCGGCGCGCAGCCGGTCGGCCACCGTCCGGTGGAAGCGGCCGAGCTGGGCGTTCCAGGCGGCGCGGACCGCCGGGTCGTACGTGGCCGCCTCGTTGATCGCCCTGAGCACCGCGGCGTTCTCCCGGTACAGGGTGAGGACGTCCTCATAGGCGCGCGCGAGGCCCTCCCAGTCGGCCTCCCGCTCGCTCTGCCAGCGGGAGACGATGTCGAAGGACTTCTGCTTCAAGGAGGTGGCCAGCAGCAGCAACAGCTCGCTCTTGTCCCTGAAGTGCACGTAGAACGAGGAGCGCGCCACCTTCGCCTCGGCGGCGATGCGCTGCACGCCGAGCTCGGTGAAGCCGACGCCCTCGGTCAGCAGCCGCTGAGTGGTGGCCAGCAGCCTGGCTCTGACCGCGGTGCGGTCTTCGTCACTCCTGGGGGGACGCCGGGTGATCGAGGGCATCTCATGACTCCTTCGCTCGTCTGGGGGTCAGCGGGCCTGGTGGATGAGGTGGAACTCGGTGAAGCCCTTCAGGCCCCACCGGCCGCTCTCCACGCCGATGCCGCTCCACTTGACGCCGGCGAACGGCTCGTCCAGGCTCGACGCGGTGTGGGTGTTCACCCACGTCATGCCGGCCTCGAGCCGTTCGGCCACCGCCGCCGCCCGCTCCACGTCCTCGCCCCAGACGGAGCTGCCGAGGCCGAAGTGGGTGGCGTTGGCCCGGGCCACGGCGTCGTCCAGGTCGCGGTAGCCGATGACGGGCAGCGCCGGGCCGAACTGCTCCTCGTCGACGATGCGCACACCGTCGCCGAGGTCGGTCAGGATCGTCGGCTGGTAGAAGTATCCCCTGCCGTCGATCGCCTTTCCGCCGGCGGCCACGGTGGCCCCGTGCCGGACGGCGTCGTCCACCAGCTCGGCGACCCGCTCCAGCTGCGGACGGTTGTTGACCGGGCCGAGCTCGGTGCCGGCGAGCGAGCCGTCGCCGACCTTCGCCTTGCGGGCCAGCTCGGCGAGGGCCTCGACGAGCGCGGGCCGCAGTGACTCGTGGGCGTACACCCGCTTGGGCGCCACGCACACCTGGCCGGTGTTGGAGAAGGCGCGGGGGAAGACGCCCTCGGCCACCCGGACGGGGTCGGCGTCCTCCAGCACGATCACCGGGTCGTTGCCGCCGAGCTCGAGGGTGGTGCGCTTCAGGTCGGCCGCCGCGGCGGCGGCGATGGCCTTGCCCGTCGCGATGGAGCCGGTGAAGCTGATCTTGCGGATGAGGGGGTGCGTCGTCATGGCCGCGCCCGCCTCGCTGCCGCCGCTGATGACGTTGAGGACGCCGGCGGGCATCACCTCCCGCAGGACCTCCCCGACCTTCAACGAGGACAGCGGCGTGAAGGGGGAGGGCTTGAGCACCACGGTGTTCCCGGCCGACAACGCCGGCGCGACCTTCGCGCCCGCGAGCGTGAGGGGGAAGTTCCACGGGGCGATGACCGCGACGGGGCCGAGCGGGCGCCGTACGAGCTGGACGTAGGCGCTCTCGTCGTCACGCAGCACCTCGCGCGGCAGCTCCATGTCCGCGTAGTAGCGGAAGAACAGGGCCATCGTCCGCACCTCCCGCGCCGACTCGGCGAGGGGCTTGCCCTGCTCGGCGGTCAGGATGGGCACGATCTCGTCCAAGGCGGCCAGCAGGGCGTCGGAGGCCGCGTTCAGCACCTCCCGGCGCGTCCTCGCATCGGAACGCCACGACGGGTACGCCTCGGCGGCGGCACGCACGGCCGCGTCCACGTCGGCCACCGACGCGTCGGGCGCGGTGGCGAAGACCTCACCGGTGGCAGGGTTCACAACGTCGAAATGCGCCGCCGTCGGATGGGCTCGCCCTCCGACGGTCGACGAGACGGCAACGGCACGTTCGGAAACAGACAAGGGTCACTCCAAGATGGTCGAGCCCGGCCGTGCTGACCAGGCATTCATCAGCGTAACCCCGATTCCGCCCATTTCGGACATGGTGTCGGACACACTGTCCGATCGACGGCACGAAAAAAGGGCGACCGAAGCGGTCGCCCTTTTGGTTGAACGGAAGACTCTAGAGGCGCTCGACCACGTAGTCCACGCAGGTCGTCAGGGCCTCGATGTCGGCCGGGTCGATCGCCGGGAACATGGCGATGCGCAGCTGGTTGCGGCCCAGCTTGCGGTACGGCTCGGTGTCGACGATGCCGTTGGCGCGCAGCACCTTGGCCACGGCGGCGGCGTCGACGGACTCGGCGAAGTCGATCGTGCCGACCACCTGCGAGCGGAACTCCGGCGCGGCGAACGGCGTCGCGTAGGACGACTTCTCGGCCCAGGTGTACAGGCGCTGGCTGGAGTCGGCCGTGCGGGCGGTCGTCCAGGCCAGGCCGCCGTTGCCGTTCATCCAGTCGAGCTGGTCGGCCAGCAGGAACAGCGTGGCCACGGCCGGAGTGTTGTAGGTCTGGTCCTTCGAGGAGTTGTCGATGGCGACCGGCAGGCTGAAGAACTCCGGCACGTAGCGGCCGCTCGCGGCGATCTCCTCGACCCTGGCCAGGGCGCGCGGCGACATGATCGCGATCCACAGGCCGCCGTCGGAGGCGAAGCTCTTCTGCGGCGCGAAGTAGTAGACGTCGGTCTCGGCGATGTCGACGGGCAGGCCGCCCGCGCCGGAGGTGGCGTCGACGAGCACCAGCGCGTCGTCGCCGCCCACGCGGGTGATCGGCATGGCGACGCCGGTCGAGGTCTCGTTGTGGGTGAGCGCGTAGGAGTCGACGCCGTCCTCGGCGACCGCCTTCGGGTGCGTGCCGACCTCGGCGGCGATGACGCTCGGCTCGGCGAGCCACGGGGCCTTCTTGGCCACCGCGGCGAACTTCGAGGAGAACTCGCCGAACGACAGGTGCTGGGACTTCTCGCGGATGAGCCCGAAGGCGGCGATGTCCCAGAACGCGGTGGTGCCGCCGTTGCCGAGGACGACCTGGTAGCCCTCCGGCAGCGAGAACAGGTCGGCCAGGCCGGAACGGACGCGGCCGACCAGGTTCTTGACCGGCTTCTGGCGGTGCGAGGTGCCCATGACGCTCGCGCCGGAGGCGGCGAGCGCGGCCAGCTGCTCGGTGCGAACCTTCGAGGGCCCGCAGCCGAAACGGCCGTCGGCGGGCTTGATGTCAGCGGGAATCACGATGTCAGCCACGTAACGGAGCCTACCGACCTGCGCGGATGGGCCGGTAAGCCGGTCCGGATCCTGAGACCTCCCAGGAAAGCGGAACGGCTACCGCGGCGTGGGGATACACGCGCGGTAGCCGTCGTGGGGAAGGCCGCCGGTCAGTACTTGCCGATGACCTCGTCGGCGCCCGGGACCTCGCTCAGGGGACGGGAGGTGGGGCCGGTGTAGTTGGCGCTCGGGCGGACCAACCGGCCCGTGCGCTTCTGCTCGAGGATGTGCGCGGCCCAGCCGGCCGTGCGCGCGCAGGTGAACATCGAGGTGAACATGTGGGAGGGGACCTCGGCGAAGTCGAGCACCACGGCCGCCCAGTACTCCACGTTGGTGGCGAGCACGCGGTCGGGCTTGCGGGCGTGCAGCTCCTCCAGGGCCGCCTGCTCCAGCGCCGCCGCGACCTCGTAACGGGGCGCGTCGAGCTCCTTGGCGGTGCGCCGCAGCACGCGGGCGCGCGGGTCCTCCGCGCGGTAGACGCGGTGACCGAAGCCCATGAGACGGTTGCCCTTGTCGAGCTCGCCCTGGACGTACTTCTTGGCGTCGCCGAGCTGCTCGACGCCCTCGATCATGTGGAGCACGCGGGCCGGGGCGCCGCCGTGCAGCGGGCCCGACATGGCGCCGACGGCGCCGGAGAGCGCGGCGGCCACGTCGGCGCCGGTGGAGGCGATGACGCGGGCGGTGAACGTGGAGGCGTTCATGCCGTGCTCGGCCGCGGAGGTCCAGTAGGCGTCGATGGCCTTGACGTGCTTGGGATCGGGCTCACCGCGCCAGCGGATCATGAAACGCTCGACGATCGTCTTGGCCTCGTCGACGCGGCTCTCGGGGACCATCGGCAGGCCGAGCCCGCGCGCGGACTGAGCCACGAAGGAGAGCGCCATCACCGAGGCGCGCGCGAGCTGGTCGCGGGCCTCGTCGTCGCTGATGTCGAGCAGGGGCTTGAAGCCATAGGCCGGAGCGAGCATGGCGAGCGCGCTCTGGACGTCTACGCGGATGTCACCGGAGTGGACAGGGATGGGGTACGGCTCCGCCGGGGGGAGACCCGGCTGGAACTGGTTGTCGACCAGCAGGCCCCAAACGTGCCCGAACGGGACACGGCCGACCAGCTCTTCGATGTCGACGCCCCGGTATCGAAGGGCGCCCCCTTCTTTGTCCGGTTCCGCGATCTCGGTCTCGAAAGCTACGACGCCTTCGAGTCCGGGTTTGAAGTCGGACATACTCGGCCGCCTCCCTTTCCTGCCATGTTTCGGCAATGCGATGCCTTGATGTCGAGATACCGGCGGGTCAATTTAACCCCGTACCAGGTGGTGCTCGGTCTCCGGACCCGCCGTTGGAGGGAAACCGCTGGTAGGCGAGACGCGCCAGGCGCCGGTTCACGGCGGCCTGTGGCGACCCGCTGGAGGCGGCCCGCATGAGATCCGCCACACGAGCGCGCAAGAATACCGTTTTGTGGATGCCACCCCGCGCCCGCCCTTGCTGGCGGCGCTTCGCCGTACGTACGAGGGCGAGCCGCTGCTCGAAGCCGACCTCGCGCCCGATCCGATCACGCAGTTCGCCGTCTGGTTCCAGGAGGCGCTCGACGCCGGCCTGCCCGAGCCCAACGCCATGGTCCTGGCCACCGCCTCGGCCGGCGGCCGTCCGAGCGCGCGCACGGTGCTGCTGAAGGGCTACGACGAACGCGGTTTCGTCTTCTACACCAACTACGAGTCCCGCAAGGGCCGCGACCTGACCGAGAACCCCCGGGCGTCGCTGCTGTTCCCCTGGCACCCGCTGCGCCGCCAGGTGCGCGTCGAGGGCACCGTGACGCGCGTCTCGCACCAGGAATCGGCCGCCTACTTCGAGTCCCGCCCGTACGGCTCCCGCATCGGGGCCTGGGCCTCGCGGCAGTCGGCCGTCGTGCGCTCGCGCGAGGAGCTGGACGCCCGTTACGCCGAGCTGGCGGCCCGATGGCCGGAGAATCCGCCGGTGCCCGACTTCTGGGGCGGCTTCCGGGTGACCCCGATCGAGGTGGAGTTCTGGCAGGGCCAGCTCGACCGGATGCACGACAGGCTCCGTTACCGGCGTACCCGACCCGGATGGGTTTTGGAAAGGCTTGCCCCTTAAGGTGCTGCGGGTGGCATTCGGGGAGCTGGTCAAACGGCATCTGGTGGACACCCGGCCGCTCGGCGTCGCCGCGTTCCGGCGCATCTGGCTCGGGCAGACCGTCTCCAACATCGGCGTCGGCGTCACCGTCGTCGCCGTCGGGCAGCAGGTCTGGGAGCTGACCCACTCCTCCTTCTACGTCGGCCTGCTCGGCATGGCCAACTTCGTCCCGCTGATCGTCTTCGGCCTGTGGGGCGGGGCCGTCGCCGACGCTGTGGACCGGCGCAAGCTGCTGCTCGCCGGCTCGCTGATCGCCTGGGTCTCCACGCTGTTCATCCTCATCCAGGCCCTGGTGGGGATGGACAACGTCTGGCTGATCTTCGTCGCCGTCGCGCTCAACTCCACCGGCTTCGCGATCACCGGCCCGACCAGGGGCGCGATCATCCCGAGGATCCTCACGCCGGAGCTGGTGCCCGCCGCCAACGCGCTCAACTCGCTGGTCTACAGCATCGGCGCGGTGGCGGGGCCGATGATCGGCGCGGTGGCCCTGGCGAACGGCGGCTTCGCCGTCGCGTACGGAGTGGACGCCCTGCTGTTCACCGCGAGCCTCTACGCGGCCCTCAGACTGCCCTCACTGCCCCCGCTGGGCGAGGTGAGACGTCCGGGGGCCAGGGCCGTGGCGGAGGGCCTCAGATTCATCGCAGGCAGCCCGGTGCTGATGATGTCGTTCGTCGTGGACATCATCGCGATGGTGTTCGCCATGCCGCGGGCGCTCTTCCCCGAGCTGACCGACGTCAGCTTCGGCGGCTCCCCGGCCGCGCTCGGCTGGCTGAACGCCGCCATGGCCATCGGCTCCGTCGCCGGCGCGCTCTTCTCCGGCTGGGTCAGCCGGGTCTCCCGCCAGGGGGTCGCCCTGGTCGTCGTCATCACCGTCTGGGGCCTCGCCGTGGCCGCCGCGGGCCTGGCCGACAGCCTGTGGCTCGTGGTCACGTTCCTGGCCGTCGGCGGCGTCGCCGACGTGATCTCCTCGGTGTGGCGGCAGTCCATCCTCCAGCTGTACGCGCCCGACGAGATGCGCGGGCGGCTCCAGGGCGTCTTCACGGTGGTCGTGGCCGGCGGGCCGCGCCTCGGCGAGCTGCGCGCCGGTGCCACCGCGACGATGTTCGGGCTGAGCGGCGCGTGGGTGGGCGGCGGCATCGCCTGCGCCGTCACCGTGATCGCCGTCGGCCTTTCGGTGAGCGGCTTCCGCAACTTCCGCGCCCACCAGGCCACCGCGCCACGCTAGCCGCGCCTCACGCGGCGCGGGCCGCCGCGCGCAGGTCGGCGAGGAAGCCGTCGTACGCGTCCTCCCGGTCGGGCGCGCGCAGCACCGCGGACGGATGCACCGTCGCCACCGCCAGCGCCTCACCGAGCGGCACCGGCTCGCCCCTGTGCTGCGTCACCCGGAACGCGGGCCCGAGCAGCGACCTGGCCGCCGTCGCGCCGAGCACCACGACGACCTCGGGCCGCACCACGGCCAGCTCCGCGTTGAGCCACGGACGGCAGGCGGTGATCTCGGCGGCCGTCGGCTTCTGGTGGATCCGCCGGTTGCCCCGGGGCGTGAAGGAGAAGTGTTTGACCGCGTTCGTCACGTATACGTCCTCCCGCGCGATGCCGGCCTCCTCCAGTCCGCGGTCGAGCACGCGCCCCGCGGGCCCGACGAACGGATGCCCCTCGATGTCCTCCCGGTCGCCGGGCTGCTCACCCACGAGCATGAACGTGGCATGACCGGGACCCTCGCCGAAGACCGTCTGGGTGGCGTTGCGATACAGGTCACAGCCCTCGCAGCCGGCCGCCGCCGCGCGCAGCGCGTCGAGGTCGAGCCGGTCGGGAAGGAACTTCGCGGCCCCGTTGTTGCTGGTGTTAGCCATCGTCGGTCGTTTCTCCCACTAGGGTTCGTGTGACCTCTGTGCCCGCAGCGGACGGGCCCAGTCCCCGCTACGACCGCGTAACATTTCAGTTGGGAGGACTGCCTTGACCGCACACGGCCTGATCGACACCACGGAGATGTATCTCCGCACGATTTACGAGCTCGAAGAGGAGGGCATCGTCCCCCTTCGTGCCCGCATCGCCGAGCGCCTCCAGCAGAGCGGCCCCACTGTCAGCCAGACCGTCGCCCGCATGGAGCGCGACGGCCTCGTCCGCGTCGAGGGCGACCGGCACCTGTCGATGACCGACCTCGGGCGCACGCTGGCCACCCGCGTGATGCGCAAGCACCGTCTCGCCGAATGCCTGCTCATCCAGGTCATCGGGCTGCCCTGGGAAGAGGTGCACATCGAGGCGTGCCGCTGGGAGCACGTCATGTCCGACTCCGTCGAGGCGCGACTGGTGACGCTGCTCGACAACCCCACCTCCTGCCCCCACGGCAATCCCATCCCGGGCCTGGGCGAGCTGGGGGCACAGGAGCCGGCCGAGAGCGGCGCCGACGACGCCCTCGAGACCATGTCCGACCTGGCGGGCCCGCGTGACACCGCCGTGGTCGTGCGGCGAATTAGCGAACAAGTGCAAAGCGATCCCGCTGTGATGCTTAAACTCAAGCAAGTTGGGATACAACCCGGACGCGAGGTGACGCTCGCGGCGAGCGACGACGGTGTGCGGGTGACAGGTGACGGTGACGCAAGAGACAATCCCGCGGAGCTTCCGCGTGATGTCGCGGCGCACGTTTTTGTCTCCAAGCGCTGACGCGCGCGCAGCTGCTTGGTTGAATCCCCCTTGGGAGGCCCTCCACTCTCCCCTGGCCAAGACTGTTGCAGGAGCGCCCGTGGTCCGCTGTGCAGACATGCCACCTCGAGGAGTGGTCTCCGGATGAAGCGTTGGGGGGAGCTGTCCCAGGAGGCGGCCGATCATCTTGCTGCCGGGTCGGTCCTCGACCACGCCGAGATGGCGGTGGTCGTCACCGACCGCTTCAGCAACCTCCTCTACTGGAACCCGTTCGCCGAGAAGCTGTTCGGCCGGCAGGGCGGGTCGTCCGCGCGTGAGACGTCCACCCTGTCCCTCGGGATCATGGAGAAGGACCACCCGCTCGCCATCGAGCTGGCCAAACACGTGCTCAAGGGCGGCGTGTGGGAGGGCACGTTCGACGTCCGCCGCGACGACGGCACCATCGTCTACGTCCGCGCCCAGGCCGTGCCGCTGCGCCACTCGTCGGGGTCGGTCACCGGCATCGTGATCATGGCGCGTGAGGCGCTGCGCAGCAACGAACGCGAGAAGGACCGCTTCGGCCTGCTGGAGCGCATCGGCGAGCGGCTGGCCGGCTCGCTCTACGTCGAGGAGACGCTCAAGCGGGTCGCCGAGATGCTCGTCCCGCAGTTCGCCGACCACTGCTTCATCGAGCTGATGGAGGGTGACCGGCTCGTCCGCCGGGTGTCGCAGCACGTGCAGGGGTGGACGCCGCCGTCGGGAACATGGAAGCCGGTGGGGGCGGAGATCCGCTACCCCTCCGGCCACTACGCCGACACCGCCCTGCGCCGCCAGGAGACCATCCTCGTCGAGGACTTCACAGGCAACCGCTACCCCCAGCCCCACGAGGGCAGCGCCCGGCTGTGCGGCGAGATCGGCATGACGTCGGCCATCGTGGCCCCGCTGCTCGTCCGGGGTGAGACGCTCGGCCTGATGTACCTCGGCCTGTCCAACCTCACCGACCGGCGCAGCCCCCACTACGACGCCTTCGACCGCGACTTCGTCGGCGCCATCGCCACCCGCGTCGCGCTCGCCATCGACAACGCGCTGCTGTTCGAGGAGGAGCGCCACACCGCCGAGTCGTTCCAGAAACACCTGCTGCCGCGCGCGCTGCCCCAGCTCGACGGCCTGCAGATCGCCGTGCGCTACTACCCGGCGGCGCCGCTCGCCTCCCACGGCCAGGGCATCCAGACCCAGGTCGGCGGCGACTGGTACGACGTGATCCCGCTGTCGGCCGGCCGCGTCGGCATCGTCATCGGCGACGTCGAGGGCCGGGGTGCCAAGGCCGCCGCCATCATGGGCCAGCTCAGGGCGGCGCTGCGGGCCTTCGCGCAGGACGACAAGTCGCCGGCCGACATCCTGGCCAGGCTCGACGAGTGGACCCGCATCATCGCCACCCCCGAGCAGGACGACAACGGCACCGAGGTCAGCATCCCGCCCATCGTGACCTGCCAGTACCTCGTCTACGACGCCTGGTCGCGGCAGCTGTCGTTCGCCAACGCCGGCCACGCGCCGCCGCTGCTGCTGGTCGACGGCCAGTGCGTCGAGCTCGACATCGAGGAGGTCGGCCAGCCGCTCGGGGTGCGCGCCAAGGGCCTGCACGCCGACCTGGTCTACAAGGAGGAGACGCGCACGCTCCCGCCGGGCGCCGCGCTGTTGCTCTACACCGACGGCCTGGTCGACCGGCGCCCCGCCCGCGACGGCCGGATGCCGAGCGAGGCCGAGACGCTCGGCGTGCTCTGCGAGAAGCTGGCCAAGATGTCCGACGCCGAGGTCGAGCGCATCGCCGACGCCGCCACCGTGGCCGTGCCCGGCGAGATCGACGACGACATGGCGATCCTCGTGGTCCGCTCCAGCGACGTCGACCTCGACGTGGAGGAGCGCACGTTCCCCGCCCAACCGATCATGGTGGGGGAGGCGCGCCGCATGGCCGCGGAGGCGTTCACGGGCTGGAACGTGCCCGAAGAACGCGCCGAGCTGGCCTGCCTGCTGGTCTCCGAGGTCGTGACCAACGTGGTGCTGCACGCGGCGAGCGCCGGGGTGCCGCGCCGCGAGCTGGTGATCGACGGGCCGCCGCTGCCGTTCGAGGACTCGTGGGACATGCCGGGCCTCGAGGACGACGTGGTCGGCGACAAGGAGTTCACCCTCCGGCTGCGCAGGGGCGAGGAGGCGGTCTGGGTCGAGGTGTTCGACCAGGACCTCCGGCTGCCCCGCATCCGCAGCGCCGGCGAGAACGACGAGGGCGGCCGCGGCCTCTACCTGGTCGACCAGCTGGCCCGTCGCTGGGGATCGCGTCCTACCAGGGAAGGCAAAGCCGTCTGGTTCGAGATTCCCACCCGCGGCAGGTGAGTGGTTCACTGGCCGCATGGAGCTGGCCTTCGAACGGCGGGGCAGCGGCGAGCCCCTGATCCTCGTCCACGGCATCGGCCACCACCGGCGCACGTGGCTGCCGGTGCTGGACCGGCTCGCTGCCGCGCGTACGGTGATCGCGGTCGACCTGCCCGGCTTCGGGGCCTCCGCGGGGCTGCCCGAGCCGATCCCGTACACCGCCGAGTCGCTGGCGGACGCGGTGGAGTCGTTCTGCGTGCGGCTCGGGGTGCGCGAGCCGCACGTGGCGGGCCACTCGCTGGGCGGCTACATCGCGCTCGAACTCGCCTCGCGTGGTGTCGTCCGCACGGCGACCGCGCTTTCGCCGGTCGGCTTCTGGACCCGCCCCGAGCTGCTCTACTACCGGACGGTGCTGCGGGCCATGCGGGCCTCGGCCCGGTATGGCGGGTTCGCGCCGACACTGGAGTCGTTCGGCGGGCTGATGCCGCCGGGGCCGCCGAAGTCGCCCGTCACGATCGCCTGGGGCGAGCACGACCGGCTGCTGCCCCGCCGCCAGGCCGTACGCGCGGCGCGGTGGTCGGGGCAGCGGGTCAAGCTGCTCAAGGGCTGCGGTCACGTGCCGATGAGCGACGACCCCGAGCTGGTCGCCCGGGTCATCCTGGAGGAGTGACCCGGCCGGAGGCGACGAAGGCGCGCAGCTCGCGGCGGAGCTCCTGCTCCGGCTCGGCCTCCGCCGCCGCGCGGAGCACGTCGAGCAGCTCGCCGGGCACGGCGTCCCACGCCGTCAGGACGCGCAGCGCGCCCCAGCGCAGCCGGACGACACGGTTGCGCAGGGCGACGGCGAGCAGCCGCGTCCCGACGCCCGGATGGTCCTCCAGGCCGCCGACGACGAGCTCCAGGCACATCTCGGCCGAGTACTCCGGGCCGATGCCGAGGTCCCGCCCGGGGCCGGTGGTGAGGGCGGCGAGCGGCAGGAGCTCCGCGGCGGCCTCCGCGACCTGGGCCGCCTCCTCGTGGTCGGCCATGCGGATCGCGGTGTACCAGCTGTAGTCGTCGTCCGGCGCGGCCCGCAGATGCGCGAGGGCCTGCGGGACGGCGCGGAGCCCCAGCCGCCCGGCGACGTTCAGCGCGGCGCCGAAGTCGGCGCCGCCGGGCTCGGCCAGCCGGGCGAGCACCGGCTCGCGCCAGTCCGCCCTGGCGGCCAGCGCTTCATAGTGACGGCGCAGGGTGCGCACGTCCAGCTCCGGCCAGCGCAGATCGTCTCTCCTCAGGTACGCCGTGATGGTCAGCATGTCGTTGACCAGGGCGAGCGTCGGCTCGGCCGTCGCGACCAGCGTCGCGAGCCGCGCGAGGGCGGGGATGGCGTCGGGATAGGACGAGATCCCGGAGGACGGGCCGCCCTCGCCGTCGACCAGGGTGGCCAGCACGTCGGCGGCGGCGGCCACCAGGTCGTCGTCCGGGTCGTCCGGATCCAGCAGGGCCTCGTAGAGGTGCTGGGCCGCGATGGGCGCGAGGTACTCGTTCATGACCCCGTTGCGCCAGCCCTCGCGCAGCAGCCAGTCCCTGATCTCGGGATCCCCGGTGTCGCGCAGGCGCTCGACGGCGTGGATGCGCCCCCAACCGTCGACGCGGCGGGCCAGCTCGTACACCGCGCGTTCGCCGTCGGGCTGGCTGCGCAGCAGGGCGACCACCGCGTACAGGGTGAACTCCTCCAGCGCTCCGAGCAGGAGCAGCAGGTCGCGGTCGTGTTCGTCGCCGCAGGCGCCCACCAGCACGATGCCGAGCTTGACGGCCTCGCGGCGGGTGCCGTACTCGGCCAGCTCGCGTCCGACGGCGTGAAGGCCGCCGGCGGGCACCTGTCTGCGGTGGAGTTCGGTCACCAGGTCGTCGGCGATCGACAGCGCGGGCGTGTCTGCCAGGAGGTCGTGCAGCCGGGCCATCGTGCCGGGGTCGGGTGCGCGGGCCAGGGTCTCCATCAGGCCGGCGACCTCGCCGACCGCGGCGGCGTCGCGGTCAGAGGAGGCGTGGTGGGTACGGATGCCGTCGAGCGCGCCGCTCGCGAAGAACGGCCCGTCGCCGGTTCGTGGGGGTTCGTCCGGCAGGTCGTCCTGTGGCCAGGGGCCGGGACCGTACGCGGCGGACAGGGTCAGTGCGTGGGCGAGGAAGCCGGGCTCGTCGGCCCGCTTCCAGGATCCGGGCTTCACCGGCGGGGGCGGCGGCCGCCCTTCCCTGAGATCGTCATGGTCGCCATGATGACGGGGCGGGAGGGCGGCGCGCAAGGCCGTCAGACCCTGGTCTGGCCCCAGAGCAACAACATGACGATGACGAACACGATCATCACGCCGGCGTAGCCGACGGGGCCGAGGCGGATCGCCCGGCGTAGCCGGTTGAGGCCCCAGGCGAACAGCAACGCCAGGAAGACCAGGAGGATCAGGCCGCTGTCCATGCTGTCCAGTATGGGGCGGAAGGCGGGTCGCCGCGCGGTGACGGTTCAGACGCTTCGAACGGCTTTCCCGCGGCCTTCACGGGCTTTTAGAAGCCGAAGGAGCGGCCGATGATCTCCTTCATGATCTCCGTGGTGCCGCCGTAGATGGTCTGGACGCGGCTGTCCAGCCACGCCTTCGCGACCGGGTACTCGGTCATGTAGCCGTACCCGCCGTGCAACTGCAGGCAGCGGTCGATGACCTTGGTCTGCAGCTCGGTGGTCCACCACTTGGCCTTGGCGGCGTCGACGGCGGTGAGCTCCCGGGCGTTCAGCGCGCGGACGCACTTGTCGACGTAGTGGCGGGCGATCTCCGTCTCGGTCGCCAGCTCGGCCAGGACGAACCGGGTGTTCTGGAACGAGCCGATGGTGCGCCCGAAGGCCTGGCGGCTCTTGCAGTACGCGATGGTCTGCTCCAGCACGGTCTCGGCCGCCGCCACCGCCGCGACGGCGATCGACAGACGCTCCTGGGGCAGGTTGTTCATGAGCTGGACGAAGCCCTCGCCCTCGGCGGGGCCGAGGCGGTTGGCGACCGGGACCCGTACGTCGTCGAAGAACAGCTCGGCGGTGTCCTGGGCCTTCATGCCGACCTTGTCCAGGTTGCGCCCGCGGCCGAACCCCTCCATGCCCCGCTCCACGACGATGAGCGTGATGCCCCTGGCGCCCGCGGCGGGGTCGGTCTTGGCCACGACGACGACCAGGTCGGCGTTGACGCCGTTCGTGATGAAGGTCTTCTGGCCGTTGAGCACGTAGTGGTCGCCCTCGCGCACGGCGGTGGTCCTGATGCCCTGCAGATCGCTGCCCGCGCCCGGTTCTGTCATGGCGATCGCCGTGATCAGCTCCCCGCTCACGAACCCCGGCAGCCACCGCTGCCTCTGCCCGTCGTCGGTCAGATCCACCAGGTACGGTGCCATGACGTCGTTGTGCAGCGAGAACCCGAGCCCGCTGGCGCCGTGCCGGATGATCTCCTCGACGACGACGGCGTTGTAGCGGAAGTCCGAGACCCCCGAGCCGCCGTACTCCTCGGGCACGGAGAAGCCGAACATCCCCAGCTCGCCGGCCTTCTTCCACACCTCGCGCGGGACGATGCCGTCCTTCTCCCACTGCGGGTGGTGGGGCACGACCTCACGGGCCATGAACTCGCGTACGGCTTCCCGGAAGAGGTCGTGCTCCTCGTCGAAGAGGTCTCGCTGCATCGGGCGTCTCCAGTCGCAGAATTCTATTCTGTTACCGCCAGGTATACCCCTTCTGGCCCTGCGACTACAGCTGCGGACACGGCTTCATCACAAGTGCCAGAAGATGTGCCTTTCCGCATATGTTGCAGGGGTTTTCGACTCTAAGATCTCCCTCGGTCTGTCGTGGTTGATCGGAGTCTCCCGTGAATCGCTTGGGCAAGGCGTTGATCGCCGCATCGGTCGGGGCTGTGGCGACGTTAGGCATGGTGGTTCTTCCTCAGGTGCCCGCGTCGGCGGCGCCGGCCGACCTCATCATCGAGTACCAGTGCAACGCGGTCGGCGAGAACAGCATCGCCCGGAACGGTCCGGTCATGCTGAAGACCAACCTCACCTTCGCCACGGACCTGTCGGTCGGCGATCCGCTCAACCTAACGTGGAAGCTCGCGTACACCGGTGATCCCAGGCGGCTGCTGTCTCCCGGCTACTTCCGCAGAGGCGGCCAGGTGCACGCCACCGGTCACGTCGACCTCCGCGGGGACTGGACGGGCGTCCTCATGCCTCGGGGCGTCTCCGACCCCGAGCGCAGGCTCCGCCCCGACGACGTGCTCGGGCTGCCGGAGAGCATCAACGACCCGGGTCTCACCAACAGGGCGGGGACCATCAGCATCACGCCGGGAGACATCGACCTCGACTTTTTCCCGCCGGACGGTGAGGTGGTCTACAACGACGGCCCCGACGCGGACAATCCGAGCGGTATGGGGATCGTCTACAGCAACGGCTGGGGGTCGCTTGACGACCTTCCCTCGTCCGAGAAGCACGTGCACAATGACCTGCACGAGACCACTGTGGAAGGCGCCTTCGCCGAGCTGACCTTCGTCGGGACCGGCGTGAAGTACATCGGGCCGACCGACAAAGACGCCAGCCCGGTGAACATTTACATCGACGACAAACTTGTCGCCACCGTCAATCCCTCGCGCAACGGCAACGACAATCCTGTCAACCACGACATGGCCGGCGGCAAGACCCTGTGGGAGTTGACCCCTCCGCTGCCCTACGGCAAGCACAAGATCAAGATCGAGAAGGTCGGCGCCACGGGCTTCATGTGGCTGGACGCTTTTGAGGTCTCGACCACCACCCCCGAGACTCCGACCGGCTTCCATGGCGCGAAGTGCAGCCCGGTCGGTAACCCTTCCACGGTCCAGGTGACCGTTGGGGAAGGCACCGACCCGACGGACCCGCCGACCGATCCGCCGACCGATCCCGATGACCCGCCGACGGATCCTGACGACCCGCCGACGGACCCGGATGACCCGACGGACCCCGACGACGATCCGCCGGTTGATGACGGGAACTCGGACAACGGGGTGGATGACGCGGTGGTCAATCCGCAGACGTCCGGCACGGCCACGTCCACGCCGACGACCGCCTCGCCGACCGCGACCAAGTACTACCGGGCGCAGGTGGCCAAGACGCCGAGCGGTGGTGTGGACACCGGGGTCGCGCCGGCCGAGCCGGAGCGGCCGTACGCGCTCATGGCCGGCGGGATGGCGCTGGTGATGGGAAGCGCGGGCGGCGGGCTGCTGCTGCGGCGACGCAGGGCCGCGCATGCGGGAGGAGCACGCTGATGTCCGAGCAGAAGACGCCCATGCAGCGCGCGTTGCCCGGCCTGCTGATCGCGGGTTCGCTCGGCGGCGTCGGCATCGTCATGGTGAGCCTGCTGTCACTGGCGCCCAAGGTGGACGACGGCTCGGCGCCGATCGCGGCGACGGCCCAGCCCACGCCGACCACGGTCGGTGTGCAGAACGCGGGCGCCTTCGTCCTCGCGCCCACCGTCGGGCCGGGCGGCAAGGACGCGCCGCTGACCCCGGCACGCCTGGACGCGCCGCCTCCGCTCCCGGCGGTGCCGGTCGTCGCGCCGATCCCGCCCACGAGCAAGGCCAAAGCGTCCAAGACGGGCAAGGCGAAGACCGGCGTCCGGCCGATCCGCATCAAGATCCCCAAGATCAAGGTGAACGCCCCGATCGGCGGGGTCACCATGGGCAAGGACGGCAAGCTCGGCACCCCGCCGCTGACCAAGCGCAACCAGGCCGGCTGGTACCGCCTCTCCCCGCTGCCCGGCGAGGCCGGCCCGGCGATCATCAACGGCCACGTGAGCACCCGCCAGGGCCCCGCCGTCTTCGACCGCCTGCGCGAGCTGGCCAAGGGCGACCAGATCTACGTGTACCGGTCGGACGGCAAGGTCACCCAGTTCACGGTCAGCGGTATCGAGCAGGCCAGCAAGAACGCGTTCCCGACCAAGCGCGTGTACGGCGACGTCGACAGCGCCCAGCTCAGGGTGATCACGTGCGGCGGCGTCTTCAACCAGAAGGCCCACAGCTACACGGACAACATCGTCGTGTACGCAACGTTGTCCAAGAAGGCCGGTTGACGGGGAACTTGTGGCTGTTTTGGTCGTTTGGGTGAAGATGACAGAGACAGTTCGTAAGATCTCAACCTAGCTGTGACCAATTGCTGGCAGTCTGGCACGACTGTTGACACTGCTTGGAAACGGAGAAGGACCCGTGCTTAAGTCCCAGGCGTGGCGCCGCCGCGCCCGCAAGACGTCCGCATTGGGATTGATGAGTACGCTCGTCGTCTTCGTTTGCTCCGTCTTCTTAACCGCCACCCCGGCCGCGGCAGATGTGACGAGGCAGTACACCTATACGTGCACGGCGGGCGGCCCTTTCACCAACACCTCGATCAGCGTCGGACTCAGCGCTCCAGATACGGTGACCGCAGGCCAGAGCTTCAACCTGACGGTGAACATCCCCGCCCTGACGCTGGCTACGGCTCCGAACACCACCGGCAATGTGCAAGTCACTTTGGACTTGACCCCGACGACGGGTGCGACCGTCTCGGACGAGGCTGCCAAGTCCGGAGCGCCGATCACCAGCGGTCAGACGGCCGTGCAGGCGCGAAGCGTCACTTACCCGGTCCAAGTGGCCGCCGGCACGACTACTGAGGTCGGATTGACGCCAGGCGCGCTGACGCTGGGTCTGCCCGGCACCACCGGCACCGAGACGAACTGCACTACAACGACCCCTCAGGCGCTTGAGGTGCCGATCGGCACGGGCAACGGAAACGGCAACGACGATGAGAACGACGTCGTCGCCTACAACTGCGTCCTGCAGCCCACCGGTACCACCGACGCCAACTACCCGGCAGAGACCGACATCCGGGTCGTGATGACGCCGCCGACGACCGCCT
Organism: Nonomuraea aridisoli; assembly: GCF_003236395.1. Taxonomy (GTDB): domain Bacteria; phylum Actinomycetota; class Actinomycetes; order Streptosporangiales; family Streptosporangiaceae; genus Nonomuraea; species Nonomuraea aridisoli. The sequence goes on from NZ_POUD01000086.1 coordinate 26,338, forward strand.
CGGCCAACCAGGACGCGTCGGTCACCTGGGCGGGGACCATCCAGAACACCGGTGATTCGCTGACGCTGCCCACGGGCTTCCCCACCACGAACGCCAAGATGTTCGTCACGGTCAGAGCGAGCGGTGCCGGAGCGCCTGCCACCGTGACCGGTGAGGCGAACCTGACCAGCGTCACGGCAGGTTCCGATCTCACCACGCTCCCCGGCGTCACCCTCAAGGTGCGGCCCACCACCACGGGCACCGTGACGCTGACCGCCGGTGACATCACCTTCGGCGCAGCCACGACGGGCACCGCGACCTCGCCGGTGATCAAGTGCACCGCCCCCACGACCGGTCTTAAGCAGTACACGCTTACGGTTGGCAACGGGACCGCTTCGCCGAGCCCCACGACGACGAGTCCGCGGCCGACGCGGACCACTACCGCGACGGTGACCATCACGCCGTCGTCCTCGACGACCACGCGTAAGTCGCAGACCCCCGTGGCCGGGGCGGACACCGGGGCCGGTGGGATGATGGGGCCTGACGGGCGGTTGTTCATCCTGACCGGCACCGCGCTGATCACGGCCGCCGCCGTGGGCGGGCTGGTCATGCGACGACGTTCCATCAGGAGCTGATCGAGCGTGGCGGGCTACTATCCGTACGGCGGCGGCTCTCCTGTGCCGCCGCCGCCCGAGCAGCGGGCGAGCACGGCGCTGCGCACCGTGCTCATCGTGGCGGCCATCGCCGGTGTGGCCACGGTCGTGGCGGGCCTGCTGATCGTCTTCAGGTCGCCCGAGGAGTACGGCCTGGCCAGCAACCGCGACAGCCTGCAGGTGCAGGCGCAGCCGAAGCCGAGCGGCCAGCCGGAGCAGGCGTTGTTCCAGGCGGCCCCCGACGTGCCGCCGCCGCTGCCCGAGATCAAGCCGGCGCCCGCGATGCTGCCCTCGACGCCCGTACGGCTCGTGATCAAGCGGCTGGGCATCAACGCGCCGATCAAGTCGGTCGGGCTGGCCAAGAACGGCACGATCGAGGTGCCTCCGATCGACAACCACAACCTGGTCGGGTGGTACCGCAACATGTCGACCCCCGGTGAGGCGGGGCCGGCGGTGCTGCTCGGGCACAAGGACACGCGGACGCGCAGCGCCGTGTTCGCCCGCCTGCCCGAGCTCAGGCACGGCGACGTCATCGAGGTCAAGCGCCAGGACAAGACGACCGCGGTGTTCACGGTCGGCGGCGTGGAGCAGGCGAACAAGCAGACGTTCCCGACCCAGCGGGTGTACGGGCCGCAGGAGAACGCCCAGCTCCACCTCATCACCTGCGGCGGCACGTACAACCGAAGCACCGGGCACTACACCGACAACGTCATCGTGTACGCGACGATGACGAGCTCCTATCGAAGCTGATCTGCGGAGGCTGGCATGGGCTGGATGGCGAAGCGGAGACTGCGTACTGGCCCCACGGCGGCGCTGCCCGCCAAACCGGGCCTCGACGAGCTGCTGCGCGTCATCCAGCTCGCCGATCCGAACGCCAGGCGCGAGGGCGACGACATCGTGGCCACCGACGTACGGGTGTGCGCGCCGGTCGAGGCGGACCCGGACCTGACGGGTGGCGTGCTGGAGAAGGCGTGGGCGGTGCGGGTGGCCGCCGAGGGGCCGTTGCCGCTCGACTACTTCGACCGGTATCTGGCGGAGGGGCTGGCGTTCCGGCTCGGCGGGCTCGCGGTGTGCCGGGGTGAGGTGAGCGACCCCGCCGACGAGGGCGAGGGCGCCGGCCCGGCGGTCATCCTGCCGGTACGCCCGTCCGCCGAGGAGCTGGCGCCGCTGCTGGAGCAGGACGAGGAGTTCACGTTCACGGCGGGCGACGTCCGGGCCGCGCTGGTGCCGCAGAAGGGGCAGCCGCCGGCCGTGCAGGAGTTGCTGCCCTTCGCCACCGAGCTGACCGCGATCGAGCTGCGCGGCGAGGAGCCGGTGAAGCTGGGGGCGCTGGCGCTGGAGCTGGCCGAGTCGCTGAACGGCATCGCCGTCGACCGCTGGCGCTTCCGCATCGACACCCCGGAGGACCTGGCGGCCCCGGCGAAGGAGACCGCGGAGGAAGAGGCCGGGCCGGAAGAGGTCAGGCAGGAAAAGGCGTCGGAGGAAGCCGAATAAGGCCCAGGCAGCCCCAGAACGTCGTTCTGTTGTACTCTGCCCTTAGTAGCCGAATAATGCTCGGTTTCCAGGAGGCACTGTGGCAGAGGCGTACATCGTCGGGGCGGTCCGCACGCCCGTCGGCAAGAAGAAGGGCGGCCTTTCCACCGTCCACCCCACTGACCTGGCCGCGCACACGCTGAGGGCGCTGGTCGACCGCACCGGCGTCGACCCCGCCGCGGTCGAGGACGTCATCATGGGGTGCGTCATGCAGTTCGGCCCCCAGAGCATGGACATCGCCCGCAACGCCTGGTTGTCGGCCGGTCTGCCCGAGACCACGGCCGGGGTCACGATCGACCGGCAGTGCGGCTCCTCCCAGCAGTCGATCCACTTCGCCGCGCAGGGCGTCATGTCCGGCACGCAGGACCTCGTCGTCGCGGCCGGCGTCGAGTCGATGAGCGTCGTGCCCATGGGCTCCTCCATCAAGGCCGCCCTCGACATGGGCATGCCGTTCCCGTTCGGTGAGAAGTGGGGCGAGCGGTACGGCAGGCAGGAGATCTCGCAGTTCCGCGGCGCGGAGCTGATGTGCGAGAAGTGGGGCTTCAAGCGCGACGTCCTGGAGCAGTACGCGTTCGAGTCGCACCAGCGGGCGGCCAAGGCCATCGCCAACGGCTACTTCAAGGACCAGATCGCGCCGGTCAACGGCGTCGAGGACGACGAGGGCCCGCGCCCCGACACGACGCTGGAGAAGATGGCCTCGCTGAAGACGCTGAAGGAGGGCGGGCAGATCACCGCCGCCACCTCCTCGCAGATCTCCGACGGCTCGGGCGCGCTGCTGATCGCCTCCGAGCAGGCCGTCAAGGACCACGGGCTCACGCCGCGCGCCCGCATCCACCAGCTCGCGCTCATGGGCGACGACCCGGTCTACATGCTGACCGCGCCGATCCCCGCGACGCAGCACGCGCTGAAGAAGGCCGGCATGTCGATGGACCAGATCGACGTGGTGGAGATCAACGAGGCGTTCGCGCCGGTGCCGCTGGCCTGGATGAAGGAGCTCGACGCCGACCCGGCCCGGGTCAACCCGAACGGCGGCGCCATCGCCCTCGGCCACCCGCTGGGCGGCACGGGCGCGATCCTCATGACCAAGCTGCTGCACGAGCTGGAGCGCACGGGCGGCCGCTACGGCCTGCAGACGATGTGCGAGGGCGGCGGCCAGGCCAACGTCACCATCATCGAACGGCTGTGAGTGATGCGGGCGCCGCCTCGAGGCGTAACGAAGGAGGCGGCGCCCGCGTTAACTACCCATCCCGGTAGTTGATCTAGCGCCCCTTGGGCGGGATGCGGCGGGGCGGCGCGATGGGCCGCTGCGGCATCTTGGGCATCGGCCGGACCACGGGAAGCTGGGGCCGGCCCTTCTTGGATGAACGGGCTCGCATGAGGAAGCTCCTTTACGTAACTCACGACGCGGCTCGGCTCGGAGAAGCGCGAAGGCCGGTCGACAAGCTCAGTTGCCGCGTCTGAACGGGACGGACTGGACAGAGCTGAAGCCGAGGGCTGGGTAAGCCCCGCGAATTACAGGTAAAGGCGCATGTCCATGAGGCTACGGACGCCTGCCGGGCCCGTGCAACCGAATTAACGGCGGTCCGCGGCGGCGATCACCGTGTCGAGGGCCGCGCGGGACTGGCTCAGGGCCTCCATGGCGCGGTCGATCCGCTCCCGCTCGGCGCGCAGTTGCCCCAGCACGTCGGGGCAGGTCGGGGCGAGGCGTTCGCCGTCGGTCTCCAGGCAGGGCAGCACGGTCGCGATGGTCGAGGTGCCGAGTCCGGCGGCGAGCAGCGTGCGGATGCGGCGGACGGCGTCGACGTGGGCCTCGGTGTAGACGCGATAGCCGCTGGGCAGCCGCTCGGGCCGCAGCAGACGCTGCTCCTCGTAGTAGCGCAGCAGCCGCTCGCTCACGCCGGTGCGCCGGACGAGCTCTCCGATTCGCATGTCACCACACCCTTGACTCTCACATGGATGTGAGACTTTAGCGTACCCGCATGACTAAGGGAATGGTGGTGCCGGCCGCGCTGATGGTGAGCGTGTTCGTGGTCGGCACGTCGGAATATCTCGTCGCGGGGCTGCTCCCGCAGCTGGCCGCCGACCTCGGGGTCTCGGTGGCGACGGCGGGTCAGGCCGTGACGGCGTACGCGCTGGGCGTGGTGGTCGGCGGGCCGCTGGTGACGATCGTGACCGTGCGGCTGCCGCGCAAGGGGCTCGCGCTGGGCCTGCTGGGCCTGTTCGCGGCGGGGAACGCGATGTGCGCGGCGGCCGGTTCGTACGAGGTGCTGATCGCGGGGCGGGTGGTCGCCTCGCTCAGCCACGCGGCGTTCCTGACCCTGGCGCTGATGGTCACCGCGCGGGTGGTCCGGCCGGAGCGGGTGGGCACGGCCATCGCCGCCGTCGGCGCCGGCTTCTCCGTGGCGACGCTGCTCGGCGTGCCGGTGGGCGTGCTGCTGGGGGAGGACGCGGGCTGGCGGACGCCGTTCGCGGTGCTGGCCGGGCTCGCGGTGGCGGCGCTGGCGCTGCTCGCGGTGGTGCTGCCGCGCCAGGACGCGCCCGCCACGAGCGTCCGGGCCGAGGTGGCGACGGTGATGCGGCGGCGGGTCCTCGTCGTGATCGCCACCACGGCGGTCGGGCTGGCGGCGACCTCGACCGTGTTCACCTATCTCGCGCCCGCGCTCACCAGGATCACCGGATTCGGCCCCGCCGGGGTCTCCACGCTGCTGCTCGTCTACGGCGCGGGCAGTCTGGCCGGCGGCCTGGCGGCGGGACGGTTGGTCGACCGCTCGCTGCCCGCCACCGTGCGCGGCACGTTCGCCGGGCTGGCCGTGGTGCTGGCGCTCTTCCCGTTCGCGGTGCCGTGGAAGGCGCCGGCCGTGCTCGTCGTGCTGGGGTTCGGGCTGCTGGCCTCGGCCACCACGCCGGTGCTGCAGAGCCTGCTGCTGCGGCAGGCCGGGGACGCGCCCACGCTGGCGGTCTCGGTGAACGTGTGCGCGTTCAACATCGGCATCGCGTCCGGCTCGGCGCTCGGCGGCGGCCTGGTCGCCGTGGACGGCCTGCGCTGGCTCGGCCTCGCCGCCGCCGTCCTCAGCCTGGCCGCCCTCGCGATCAGCTACGCCGCGATCCCTCGCCGCGCGGTGCTCGCGGGCTGACCGGCCGGCGCACGGCGATCACGCGGGCCGCCGCCACCGCGACTCCCGCGAGCGCCGCGACGAGCAGCGTGATCGACAGCGGCGCGGGGAAGTACGTCATCTGCGCCCACGTGACCGTCCGCCCGTTCGTCAGCACCGACACCCAGTCGGGGTACGTGGCCAGCACCACCGCGGGGATCAGCACCTGTCACTTATACACATCT
>NZ_POUD01000087.1 GCF_003236395.1 Nonomuraea aridisoli
CCCGCATCCACAGCCCGAGGTGCGGCAACACCGCGAGCGCCGCGATCGCGCCCAGCACCACCAGCGTGAACGCGGGGTCGTCCAGCGACCACACCACCAACTGCACGGCGGAGGCCACGGCCATCACCCCCGCCACACCGGGACGCGAACCGGTGACCGCCTGCACGGTCAGCGCGACCAGCACCACCCCGTAGAACGCCAGCGTCCCCGCGTACGGCAGGTCCGCCACCACGGGCACGAGCACCAGGCATCCCGGCACGGCGGCGGTGGCCACGGCACGTCCCGCCGAAGCGCCGCGCACCCGGCGCGCCAGCAGCACCCAGGTCGCCACCGCGAACGCCCCGACCCCGAGCGCCGTCACCACCCTCGACACGCCGAGCCCGGCGGGCTCCGCCATGAACCAGACCCAGCCCGGGGACCGCCACCCGCCGAACAACGAGGCCCACGGACGTTCGAGCGCGTCGTAGGGGTACTCCAGCACCCGCATCCACAGCCCGAGGTGCGGCAACAGCGCGAGCGCCGCCGCCGGCCCGGCCAGCGCGTACGCCCACGTCCGTCCCGGCCCGCGCAGCCGCCCGCCCGACGAGGCCAGCGCCAGCGCGCCCACCGCGAGCACCAGCGACAGCCGGGCCAGGTCCTGCGCCAGCACCATGGAGACCGGCCACAACGCCAGCGCGGCCCCGCCGAGCGGCAGCGCGGCGGCGTCCGGCAGGACGGGCAGGGCGGCGGCCCGCGACAGCAGCACCGCCACGAGCAGCAGCACCAGCGCCGCGTCGCGCTCGCCGAGCCCGCCGCCGAGCGCCGCCGCCACGCTCTCCGCCCCGATCGCCAGCCCGGTCACCGACGAGGCCACGCTCGTGACCGGCGAGCCCCTGCCGCGAATCGCGCACAGCGCCGCCGTCACCGCGATCGCCGCCAGCACGGCGAGCGTCGCCGCCTGGTCGGCCAGGGACCAGGACACCGCCAGCGTCGCCGTCCACAGGCTCGCGCCGCCCGCCGCCGACCGGGTCGCCGCCGACCACAGCGCCAGAGCCGCCGTCAGGACGATGAGGAACGCGAGCGCCGCCCAGTACGGCAGATCGGCCACCACCGGCAGCGTCGTGGCCGCCAGCGGGAACACGATCATCGCCACGCCTGTCGCGCCCTGGCGTCCCCACCGCGCCCACACCGCGACCGTGGCGGCCGCCCCGGCCAGCACCAGCACCGGCAGCAGCGCCGGCTGCGCCGGCCAGGGTCCCGCCGGGCTGAGCGCCTCACGAGCCCCCTCCGCGGCGCCCGCCCAGGCGTTCGTCAGCCATCCGTACGGCCCGACGAGCGCGGGCACCACGGCCCTGCTCAGCGGCAACGGCGCGAGCACGGCCAGCAGGCACGCCTCGGCCACCGCGACCGTGCGCCACGTCCCGCGCGGCCGCCGCCACGCCGAGGCCGCCGCGAGCATGGCGCCGGCCGCCAGGACGAGCGCCCGCTGCTCCTCGTCCAGGTGTTGTCCCAGCGCGAACAGTCCCACGGCGACCGCCGCCGCCTCGGCCGCCGTCCGGCCGCCCGGGCGTACCAGATGGGTGAGCCGGTCGAGGGCGCCGAGGGCGAGGGTGGCGTACGCGCGGCGGCCGCGCACGACGGCGGCGGCCAGCCGGCGTGACGGCCGGGTGACGACGAGGGTGGCCGCGCGTACGCCCATCAGGGCCAGGGCGGCGGCCGTCCCGCCGCCGCACAGTGCCCACACGAGCAGCCCCGCCGCGAGCGTCGCCCCGGCACCGCCCACGGCCCGTACGGGGCCGCGGCGCCCGGCGACCGCGCAGACCGCCGTGACCACCAGCAGCCCGGCGGCGACCGCCCCGGTGACCTGCCGGTCGGCCAGCGCCCAGCAGGCGGCCAGCACGCCCGCGTACCCGCCCAGCCACACGGCGGCCCCGTGGCGGCGGCCGGCCGCCCACAGCAGCGCGCCGGACAGGGCCACCAGCACCGCCGGCGTCACCGGGTACGGCAGCCCGGCCGCCACCGGCGCGGTCAGCACGGCCAGAGAGCCGGTGACCAGGCAGACGGCCTGCCGCAGTTCGGGAGTCCACCACAGGCCACGTGACGGGACGAGCGCCGCGCCCAGCGCCGCGGCGGCCATGACCACGGGGGTCGCGAGGGAGTCGTCCCACCGGATGCCGGACGGGCTCAGCAGCCCGAGGTCCGGCATGTCCGGCCAGACGGACACGATCCAGCCCAGCGGTGCGAACGCCACCGTGGCCGCCGCGTACGCCTTCGCCGCGGCGGCCGTCCCCAGCACGAGCAGCCCGCCCGTGCGGACCCCGTCGCGCAGCCGCGCCGGCAGCCCGAGCGCGGCGGCGAGCACGAGACAGGCCGCGCCCGCCACGACGGCGGCCACCCACGATCCGGGCACGACGTGGGCGGGCACCCCGGACAGCGCGGCCGCCGCGGCGAGCGCGCCACAACCGCCGACCACCCCGCGGGCGACCGCCCCCCGCGTCCGAGCCGCCCACGACAACGCCACCACGGACGCCGCCCCCATGACCGCCGCCAAGGCGATCGCTCCGCCGGAACCCCCCGCGACCTGCCCGAAGCAGGCCAGTCCCACGCCGGCGAGCCAGGTGAGGGAGCCGGTGACGGCGGAGGTGAGGTATTCGGCGGCGGCTCGTGCTCGCCGGGCCGCGCGCCACAGGACCAGGTCCAGGGCGGCGGTCACGACCAGCGCCCCGGCCGGCCACGCCCCGCCCATGGGCAGGTCCCCTTCGATGGCCAGCCCGGCCAGCGGAAGCGGCGTCTGGGCGAGGACGATCGCGACCGGCGCGGGCAGCCGCAGCGGGGCCCGCCAGGCGTAGAGGGCCCACACGGCGGTCAGGGCGGCGGCGCCCACGGCCCAGCCCCACAACGGATCCGGAGAGGGCCCCGTGGCGGGGCCGCCGTCGTCGCCGGAGATCCGTAACACGGCGACGGCGTCCAGCGGGATCAGCACGAGCCCGATCAGCGCCACCGTCTCGGCGGTCGCGACCAGGCGGCGGCGTACGAGCAGCCACGGGGCGGCCAGCACCGCCAGCGTGAACAGCGTCAGGATGAGCGCCCGAAGCGCGGGAACCTGCCAGCTCACCAGCGTGAACACCACCGCCGCGATCGACAGCAGCACCCCGCCGAGCAGCAGGAGCAGGTTCTGCACGGCCCGATGCGACAGATCCCGCCGCGGCCGCACACATCCCAGCGGACGTCGTCGCGGTGCTCGCAGGCATCTCGGCGGACGTTGTCGTGGTGTTCGTATGCGTGTCGGCAGGGGCTGTCGGGGTGTTCGCGCGGATGTCGGCGCGCGTCTCGGCCTCACGTAGGGCCGTGGGCGTGACGGTGGTGGCCGTGCGCGTTCCTGAGCGTGCTTCGCCGGTGGCGGCGCGCATGGCGGCGAGTGCCTGCGCGCGGCGCTTCGTCAGTCCCTCGCGCCGCTCCTCCAACTCGGCGAGCTCGACCGACACGGCCAGGTACGTCTCGGCGGCGGCGCCGTTCAGGAGCAGGCCGCAGCCGGGGCACGACGTCGCGCGGCCCTCGAGGGCGGCGCCGCAGTCGGGACAGTGCGGCCAGTTCATGCGGGAAACCTCCCGAAGATCGGGTCGCTCCCGACCATGCCGCACAATTTCATGCTTTGTCTGGTAATCCCGCATACCGCTTCCGGCCCACGACCGCCCGGAGAGCCGCGCGGAGCCGACGGCTGTTTTGCCGAAACATGACAAAAGCCCTATCTCGCCACGCCCGCCCAGGGCATGGGACAGGTGTGAGCCAGTACCCGCCCCTCGCCTCCTACGAGAGCACCGCCGCCACGGCGAAGCTCCGGGCGCAGCTGGAACGGGTCCGCGGCCGGATGCGTGACAAGGCCGTCCTGGACCACGCGGTCGCCAAGCTGGCGACGCGGGAGAACATCCGGCCCTGCGAGGCAGCCGAGCGACTCGCCGGAATCGCCCAGTACAGCGGGCTGGACCCGGCGGAGGTGGCCCGGCGCGTGCAGGCCCCGCCCGTCCCGGACATCCCCGTGCCCGAGCTCGGCGACTGGGTCGAGCCCATGCTGGAGACCTTCCACGACTCGGCCTCCTACTCCTGCCCGGTCACGGACGCCTTCGGCCGGGTGGTCGACTTCTTCCTCGCGGCGGTCAACAGCCACTGCAAGACCCCGGACGGCCGGTCCGGCGCGGAGCTGAGAGGGCAGCGGCTGCAGACCATCAGCCCGGGTGTGGCGGCCTCGGGGCTGCTCGACGAGTACATCACGGCGTTCGAGACCGGCGTCCCCTTCCACCGCGCGCTGACGGAGCACGTCGAGATCGTGGGCGAGCGGCTCTGGCCCGCCACGATGAGCGTGCGCGCCGCCCGGGTGGCGGAGGGCCTGCTGCTGAGCTGGTGCGTGCTCGACGAGAAGGACATGCTCGTCTCCGGCTGGAGACGCGCGCAGGACGTGGCCGGGCTCGGCTGGGGCGAGTGGAACCTCGCCACCCGCCAGGCGATCTGGACCCATCAGATGTACGAGGTGTTCGGCCGCGACCCCGCCGCGGGGCCCGTCGCGCTGGAGGACCTCCCGGCCATGGTGCTGCCGGAGGACCTGCCCGTGCTCGACGACGTGGCCGACTCGCTGCTGGAGGCCAGGGAGTCGATCGAGACCGAGTTCAGGATCCAGCATCGCTACGGCGTGCGGCACGTGAGCGTCGTCGCCGAGCCGCTGCTGGACACCGCCGGCGCCCCGGTCAAGCTCCGGTTCCTCGTCCAGGACGTGACGCGGGTCCGCCGCAGGGAACGCGCCGAGGCCAGGGCGCAGGAACGGGCGGTCCGGCAGCAGGAGCGCGCCGAGGAGGAGCACCGGATCGCCGACCACCTGCAGAACACCATCCTGCCGGTTGGCCGGGGCGTCATGCGGCTGCCCGGCCTCGCCGTCGCCGTGCGCTATCTGCCGGCGGAGGACCTGGCCCGGCTCGGCGGCGACTGGTACAAGGCCCGCGCCGTTCCGGACGGCAGAGCCCTGCTCGCCATCGGCGACGCGATGGGCCATGGGCTGACCGCCGCGGGCATCATGCTCCAGATGCGGGCCGGCCTGGCCGGTCTGGCCTACACCGGCGCGCCCGCCAACCAGCTCGGCGCCTGGCTGAACACCCTGCTGACCAGCGCCAGCGAAGGGGTGACGGTGACCGGCACGGCGATCATCGGTCACTTCGACGCCGAAGACCGCACGTTCGCCTGGATGAACGCCGGCCACCCGGACCCCCTGCTCGTCAGGGGAGGCCGCGTCGCGCCGCTGGAGGGCCGGCGGGGCCCGCTGCTCGGCGTCTTCGACGCGGAATACGAGCTGACCGCCGCCCGGCTCGAACCCGGCGACGTCCTGCTGTTCTACACCGACGGGATCGTCGAACGGCGCGGGCAGGCCCTGGACACGGGCGTGCACGCGCTGATCCAGGCCGTGCAGGCGTGCGTCGCGGAAGACTCCGACGAACTGATCGACTGCGTGCTGGAGCGGCTCGGCGGCGACACCATGGAGGACGACGTCTGCCTCCTCTCCGCGCGGGTGCTCTAGAGCTCGGGTTCCTGCTGGTCGAGGATGGCGATGGAGACGGCGACCGCCCGGGCCGGGTCGCCGTCCTCGATGGCCCGCAGCAGCTCACCGTGGGAGTCGTCGGGCTCGAGGGCGGCCTCCTCTTGATCCCTCACGCTGTCGCGCAGGGACTCCAGCATGGTGCGGTAGAAGTCGCCGAGCAGGGCGTTGTGCGCGGCCTCCGCCACCCGCAGGTGGAACTCCGCGTCGGCGTCGGCGAACCCGTCGAGGTCGCCCGCCCGGCCGGCCGCGTCGCGGCGGGCCAGGGAGGAGCGCATCGCGGTCAGGTCCTCCTCCGTGCGCCGGCCCGCCGCCAGCCGGGCGGCGACGAGATCGAGGCCGCGGCGGACGTCGAGGACGTCCATGGCGGCGGCCGTGTCGAGGCGGCGACGCAGGGCGACCTGTGACTCGTCCGTCGCCGTGACGTACGTGCCGTCGCCCTGCCGGGTGTGCAGCAGACCGGCATGCGCCAGCACCCGCACCGCCTCGCGTACGGACAACCGGCTCATGCCGAGGCTCTCGGCCAGCTGGTGCTCGGACGGGATCTTGGTCCCGACCGGCCACACCCCTTCGGCGATCTCCCGGCGTAGCTCCGCGATGGCGGCGTCCACGAGTGACGTCCGGGTGACGTTCCGCATGCGCCCACTCCTCATCGGCTGGAGGGCTTCCACCCTAGATCTCGTACGCTGCCCCGCGGCGGCGGCAGGCGTTCAGCACAGTTCCGCGGCGAGGCGCTCGATCGTCTCGCGGCCCTCCAGCGGGCGCAACCAGGCGGCGGGCAGGACGGCGGCGCCGTGCCGGGCGCCCAGCAGATTCCCGCAGACCGAGCCGGTCGAGTCGCTGTCGCCGGAGTGGTTGACCGACAGCAGCAGCGCGCCCTCCACGGAGGGCTCGGCCAGCGCGCAGTACACCCCGATGGCGAGGGCCTCCTCGGCGATCCAGGCGCCGCCCAGCGACTCGACCCGCTCCGGCGACGGCGCGCCCCGCCCGGCCAGCGTCACGGCCGCGCGCAGGGCCGCCGTCGTCTCCTCGTGGCCGGGGTAGCGGGCCAGCAGGTCCATCGAGTGACGGACGGCGGGCTCCAGCTCCTCGCCGCTCATCAGGTACGCGACGATCGCCGCGAACGCGCCGGCGGCCAGGTAGCCGGTGACGTGCCCATGGGTGATCTGGGCGCAGGCGGCCGACGACTCGAACGCCTCCCGCGGCGAGGGCGCCACCAGCCCGAACGGCGCCGAGCGCATCACCGTGCCGCAGCCCTTGGAGCCGGGGTTGACGGGCCCGGGCCGGCCCATCGGCGACGGGCCGGGGAAGGGCCGGCGCAGGCCTGACAGGCAGGCGTTGCCGGGGGCCCGCCGTGAGTACAGCCAGCCCTCCTCGCGCAGGCGTCCCGTGCGGTGGGGGAGATCCGCCGGCGGAGGCGCCGGATGGTGCTGCGTGTCGAGCCAGCGCAGATACGCCTCCCGGACCTCCCGCACCGTGCCGGCCTGCGAGTCGCGGGCTCGGACCAGGGCTTCGACGGTGAAGAGCGTCATCTGGGTGTCGTCGGTGATGAGCCCCGTCCGCCCCCGCCATGTCGCGACATATCCGGTTATGCCATCAGTCCCGTGATCCGCACGGATCTGCCGCAACGAGTGGAACTCGATCGGCGCCCCGAGCGCGTCGCCGATCGCGCCGCCCAGGAGGCAGCCGCTGACCCGATCTCGAACATCCATGCCTGGATCTTGCCAGTTTCCTGTGCGTCTGGAAGATTTGCCACTAATTTTGATCACCTGTCCCGGAGGTCACGCGTGTCACAATTACGCCCAGCCCTCGTCGCCGCCACCGCCCTCGCGCTCTCCCTCACCGTCGCGACCCCGGCCCAGGCCGTCGCCGAGATCGCCCCTGAGACCCCTGAGATCACCGTCGAGAACGGGCGCACCCAGCCGGTCTTCTCCTACGCCGACGCCGTTCGCGAGCACGTGTACGTGGAGGCGCCCATCGACAGCGACTCCGACGGCAACCTCGACAAGGTCAGGGTGGACATCATCCGCCCCAAGGAGTCCGGCCCAGGGCTCAAGGTTCCGGTCATCATCGACGAGAGCCCGTACTACGACAACTCGGGCCGCGGTAACGAGTCGGAGCGCAAGGTCTACGACGCCGCCGGAAATGTCACGAAATTTCCGCTCTTCTACGACAACTACTTCGTCCCCCGCGGCTACGCCGTCCTCCACGTCGACATGATCGGCACCACCCGCTCCGACGGCTGCCCCGACATGGGCGGCCCGGCCGACGTGCTCGGCGGCAAGGCCGTCATCGACTGGCTGAACGGCCGCGCCAAGGGCTTCAAGGCCGACGGCAGCCCCGCCGCCGCCGACTGGACCACCGGCAAGGCCGCGATGATCGGCAAGTCGTACGACGGCACGCTGGCCAACGCCGTCGCCGCCACCGGCGTCGATGGCCTGGAGACGATCGTGCCGATCTCGGCGATCAGCTCCTGGTACAAGTACCAGCGCTCCAACGGCGTGGTCTACAACTACGACTACATCTCCTACCTGACCAACGCCGTCGACACCGACCCCGACGCCAAGTGCCAGGCCGTCCGCGACGCGCTGAACGCCGCCGACGGCGACGAGACCGGCAATTACAACCCGCTGTGGGCCGAGCGCGACTACATCGACGGCACGCTGGGCGACGCCTCCAAGGTCAAGGCGAGCGTCTTCGTCGTCCACACGGTCAACGACCTCAACGTCAAGCCGGACAACTTCTCCACCTGGTGGCAGGCCCTGGCCGACCGGGACGTGCCGCGCAAGATCTGGGTCGGCCAGACCCAGCACGTGGACCCGTTCGACTTCGAGGGCCGGCGCGGCCTGTGGGTGGACACCCTGCACCGCTGGTTCGACTACTGGCTGCACGGCGTCCGGAACGACATCATGCGGGAGCCCCGCGCCGACGTGGAGGTCGGCCCGGCGCAGTGGATCACCCAGCGCGACTGGCCGGCGCCGTTCGCGGTCAAGGCCCCGCTGCGCCCGTCGCCTGACGGCTCGCTCGGCCTGTTCCGCGCCGCCAAGGGCAGCACGGCGACGTTCACCGACACCCGGATGAACGAGAACACCATGGTCGCGAACATCGGCACGCCCGACCCGCGCCGGATCGCGTTCACCACGGGTGAGCTGCCGGTGGACCTGCGCCTGTCCGGCACGCCGACCGTGGACCTGCGGGTCAAGCTGGACAAGCCGACCTCCAACCTGACCGCGCTGCTCGTCGACTTCGGCGCGGCCACCCGCGTCGACTGGCGCCGCGGCCAGGGCATCACCACGCTCACCGAAGAGGACTGCTGGGGCGAGAGCACCGCGGCCGACGACGGCTGCTACCGCAAGGTCGTCACCAACGTCGCCACGCAGCCGCTGGAGATCGTCGCCCGCGGCTGGATCGACGTGCAGAACCGCGACTCGCTCAGCGAGTCCGCCCCGCTGCCCGTCGGCGAGTACGGCAAGGTCAAGTGGCAGACGCTGCCGCAGGACTACATCTTCAAGAAGGGCCACCGGATCGGGCTGGTGATCGCCGGCACCGACTCCAACTACACCGACGAGGCCGGAACCGGCGCGCAGGTGACCGTCGACCTGACCAAGAGCAGCGTCGTCGTGCCGTTCGCGTCGCCGTTGTCCGGGCTGCCGAAGGACAAGGTCAAGTTCCACGGTCCGGACCGGGTCGAGCTGCCGCAGCCCGACTCCGAGTTCCGCTTCTTCTAGAAGTTCCGCTTCTTTCAGAACAACCGGCGGAACGGCCTCGGGCTCCGCGGAGCCCGAGGCCCTACCCGCATCGGCTCCACGCCACGTCCAAGGTGAGCGTGCCGCCGCCGGAGGCGGTGCCGCCCGTGCGGCGGCCGTCACCGGTGGCGCGGCCCTCCCACCGCACGACGATCTCCCCGCGCTCCACGCCCGGGGCGCACACCATGGGCTCCTCGACCCGGAACCGGGTGCCCGACACCTCGATGCCGTCCGTGGCGGAGACCGAGGTGATGTCACACGAGCCCGTGCACGACAGCCGGAACGACCCCGTACGCTCCGGGCCCAGCCACAGCGACGACGGCGCCAGCCGCGCCACCGGCGGGTCCGGCCTGGGCAGGTCGGCCTTCCTCGGCACCTGCGTCATCGCGGACCCGGCCGCCTGCGGGGCGGTGACCTCGGCCACCCACCGCGAGGGCCGATCCAGCAGCACGCTCGTCTGCGCGGCGGCCTTGGTGATCGTGACCGGGTGCTCGCGCGCGTTCATCACGGCCCACACCAGGCCCGCCGCCAGCAGCGCCACGCCCATGACCAGGCCGAGCCTGGCCACCACCCGCAGCGGCGCGCCGGGCTCGGGGTCGTCGTCCGGCGGCGGGTCCCGCCAGAACTCCTGCCACTGGTCGTCGCCGTTCGCCGTCAGGTCGATCCCGCCGTAGCGGATGAGCGCGCCGTCGCGGTGCTCGCCGTTGCTCTCCCCCTTGGTGGAGACGGTGTAGACGAGCTTGTCGCCGTACGCTGCGCCGCGGAAGGCCCGGGTACGGCTCGGCGGCGTGAACGGATGCCGCCCCCGCACCGCCGGCAGGCTCCGCCCGGCGTCCGGGGCCGGGGTGTCCGGAAGGCTCCGGCCGGGCGAGACGTCCGGCAGGTTCCGCCCGGTGCCCCGGGCCGCGGTGTCCGGCGGCGTCCGGTCGTCGTCCTGGGGACGCGGGTCAGGGAGCTCCTGGTCGGCGGCGGCCGCGCCCGCCGCCGACCAGGGCTTTCCCGCGGTCGCCGTCGTGGGGTCGGCGACCGGGGCGGACAGCATGACGCCGGCACCCGGCTGGACCGGCGCCGAGGAGCCGGTCTCCAGCAGCAGGCGTGCCTGCACGGGGAAGCCGTCCGCCCGCCAGAGAGGTCCTTCTCCGGGCAGCGGCTGCGCCGACGCCAGCCGGTTGGGAAGCGTGCCGGGCAGTGCCGTGATCGGCAGGCGGCGCAGCAGCGCCCCAGCGGTCATCGTCCTGGGCGCGGCCCGGCAGGTCGCGCAGGACTGGATGTGACGGCCGATCCGCGCCCTGGCCCGGCGGCCGGGCGCGGTGACCCACTCCGACACGCGCGCCGCCAGGTCGGCGCACCCGTCGCGGGAACGCGCCGCGATGATCGCGGCGAACCACTCCTCCAGGGCGGCCGCGGCCCGCGCGACGACCGCGCGCACCTCGTCCGCGGGCAGCTCGAAGATCACGGCGATCTCGGCGTCGCCCAGGCCGTGCCGTACGGACAGGTCGAGCAGCTCGCGCTGCGGCCGGTCGAGGGAGAGCAGCGCCTCGGGCAGCAGCTCCGACATCCGGCCGGGCCGCGACCACGAGCCGATGCTCGCGGGCCTGGCGACGACCGCGCGGTGCGCCCGCGCCACCGAGTACAACCACGCCCGGCGCAACGCCGGATCGACCACGCGGTCCGCGTACAGGTGGGCCGTCAGCGCGGCCCCGGCCACCGCCAGCTCGGCGTCGGCCGCGGCCAGCTCGGTGCGGCAGTAGTCGTAGAGACGGGCGCCGTGCTTGTCGCACAGGTCGCGGATCGCCTGACGCGCGTCGTCGGACAGGGTCCGCCACATCGGTGTCACCTCCTCCAGTCGCTACGCGGACGCGGTGGTTCAGGACCTCCCGGCGGGATCCGGGACGGTCCTCGGCACGGTGCCTCTCGGAACGGCTCGCGGCACGGTGTCGAGCAGCGACGCCTGCGCCAGGTACGCCCGGGTCGCGTCGGGATCGCCGGCGATCGCCCGGAGCCCCGCCATGGCCTCCTCCAGCCGGGCGGTGTCGTGCTCGCGCACGCCCGCCAGCCGCGTCCCGCGCGGCGGCAGCACCCGCTGCAGCACCACCGAGCGCCGCCGCCAGGCCCACGCCTCCAGCGCGGCGGCCGGGGCGTGCCCGCCGACCACGGCGGCGATCACCTTGGCCACCTCGGCGGCGTCGTGGATGCCGGCGTTCATGTTGAGCCCGCCGACCGTGGAGGTCAGGTGCGCGGCGTCGCCCACGAACAGCACCCGCCCGCACCGGTACGAGCTCAGCACACCTCGCGACAGCCCGAACCTGTCGGCCCCCGTGATCCGGATCGGCCCGCCGAGCCCCGGCAGCGCCCGGCGCACCAGCAGCGACAGGTTCGACGGCGACAGCGGCTCGTGCGCGTCGCAGGGGATCTTGAAGATGATCCGCCAGTGGTCCGGCAGCCCGAGCAGCGTGCACGACTGCTGCACGTCCCGTACGTACGTCAGCGGCGCCAGGCTCGGCAACATCCGGTCCAGCGGCGAGTCGATGAACACCCGCAGCGCCTGCGTCGGGTACGCCGAGCGCGGGAACGGCAGCCCGAGCGAACCGCGCACGGTGCTGTGGGCGCCGTCGGCGGCGATCAGGTACCGGGCCCGCGTCCAGGTGTGGCCGACGCGGACCCGGATTCCCGTGCCGCCCTCGGCCACGCCGTCCACCTGGGCGCCGAAGCGCACGTCCGCGTCCGGGCAGGCCCGCAGGGCCTCCAGCAGCAGCGCGGTCAGCGACGCCTGGTCGGCGTGGACGCGGAACGGATGCCGGGTCAGCCCGTCGAGCCGGTCCATGCCCATCTCGGCCAGCACCAGCCCGGACCGGTCGCGCCACTGCACCCGGTCCACCACGCGCCCGGCGGCGACCAGCCGGGCGGCCACGCCGAGGCCGTCCAGCAGGTCGAGCGTGGCCGGGTGGAACGTGCAGGCGCGCGGCCGGCGCGGCAGCTCGCTCTCCCGCTCCAGGACGGTGACCTTGATGCCCGCCCTGGCCAGCGAGAGCGCCGCGGTCAGCCCCGTCGGGCCGGCCCCGGCGACGATGACGCCGTTCATGCGGTGTGCCTCCTCGCGACGCCGGCCGGGGCCTCCATGTGGCGGCGGTAGGGCACGCGGCTGAGCGTCACGTGCCGGCCGGTGGCCCGGGACAGGGCCCACCAGGCCGTGCAGAGGTTGGAGGTGAGCAACATCCGGTCGTTGCCGGTGGTGAGCCGGGAGAGCACGGGCAGGGTGGCCATGCCGGTGCCGGTGAACAGCAGCACGGCGTCCCCGGGCGGCTCGGCCAGCTCCACCTGGCTGATCAGCTCGGCGGGGGTGACCGCGTAGGAGGAGTAGCCGTGCTCGGCGCGTACCTGGACGACCTGGGTGACGTTGATCCCGGCCGACTTCCAGAACCGTTCGGCCAGCTCCGTCACCCACGGCTGGTACGGCGACACCAGCACGATGTCGCCCACCCGCACATGGTCCAGCGCCTCGCGGGTGGCCAGCGTGGAGGAGGCGAACGGCACCCCGGTGGCCTCCGACAGCTCGGCGCACTGCTCGCGGTCCTCGTCGGGGCCGAGCAGGTAGCGGGGCTCGCTGCAGGCCATGACCATGGCGTCCAGCCGCAGCCCGCCGAACGCGCCCGTCATGGCGCGCAGCGCGGTGTTGTAGCCCTCCAGCCGGTCGGCGTGGGACAACCCCGACCGTACGGGGAAGCGGGCGACGTGCATGTCGGCGCGTGACCCGAGTAACCGGGTCAGCTCCGGCTCGGCCGACGGGTTCGGGGGCGCCACGATCACGCCTACCCTGCCGCGGCTCACAGTGTGCCCCGTCGTGCGGGGGCGAGGATGCGCATGGGGTCTCCTCCTGTGCGGGAAGGCGGGACGGTCAGGAGGCGCGGTGGCTCAGCGCCTGGTCGATCTCGGTGATGGCCTGGACGGACACCTGCCGGATGCGGCGCAGCCGGTGCACGCTGCGCGCCGGCTCCGCCGGCGGCGACAGGTCCGGCTCCTCGCCCCTGGACCCGGGCCGTACGCCCCGGGGGTGGACTTCGTGTGGCCGCGCCCTGCGCAGCTCCTCTGAGGTGGGCCCCGTGGTGAGCATGTTCGCTCCTGTCCATAGCGGTTCGATGTTGCGAGTCGGAGGTAGATCACAGGTTCGGTGGCGCGGCCCGGCGAGGAGCCGGCATGGCGTGGCCGGCTCCTCTTCCGCCGCGCGATGAGGCCGGTGCCCGGCCTCACGTCCCGACGCCACGGCGACCCGCACCCGCGCCGTGGCGGCGAGCAGAACGGCGGCCGGCGGAACGGCCACCGGCCAGGAGGGTCTCCCGCACAGGACCCTCCACGGGAACCGTTCGCCGGGCGGCCCGTGGGCCGGCTCGGCGACCGGCATCCTGGCGCCCACCACGCCGATCACTCCGGTTCCCGTCCGGCGGCGCCGCCCGTGGGCGAGCCGCTGCCGCTGTGCACCCCGCCGGACCCGGCCGCGGCGCGGCGCGCCCCGCGCTCGGCCGGGCCGGCGGGGAGTGGGCCGACCCCAGGCGCAACCCCTTGACTTGGCCAGCACGCCAGCCGCTACCGCGCTGGCCAACAACACCGCGCCGATGGGATCGGGCACGTGCCGCACGGTGCTGGGGGGAGGCGCCGGGGCCAGCGCTGAGAGCGCCGCCACCGTTCCCGCATGCGCGGCGGACGGGCCTCGCCGGCCGTTCCTGGCCGGTGACCTGCCGCCGCCTGGTGACAGCGCCGCAATTCCGGTGCGCTCACGCGCACTCAGGTGCGTGTCGCCCCCCATAACCGTCATGGCGGACATGGGGGTTCTGTCGTTCGTGGTGCCGAAGGCGGTCATGGCGCCGTCACCGCGCTCACGCCGCCCAGGCCGTCCTCGCTCGTGTCCATGTTCGGCACGCTGACGCCGACCAGCCGCTCGGTCAGGCCGGCCCGCGGCGCCGAGACGCTCCGCTGAGGGGCGCCCGGAGCCCGGCCGAAGGGGAGGTCGCGCGGTGCGACGGCCTCCGTCCACAGGTCCCGCGCCGGGCCGCCCTGCGGGGCGAAGGCCGGGCGGGACGCGGGCGCGCCGCCTGCCACCAGCCGGGCGACCTTCCCCGCGAGCGCGAGGTGCTCGCCGCAGCGGCGGCCCACCTTGGCCTCCAGGCCGGCCACCTGGGCCAGCCGGAGCCGCAGCGACTCCAGCGACGAACGCCGCTGCAGCCCCCGCAGGTCGGCCAGCCGGGCCGGCCAGCGCAGCGACTCACGGCAGTGCGCCTCCACCTCGGCGGCCAGGTCACCGGCGGGGAACCCGCGGTGCCGCAGCCGGGTGGCGAGCATGACGGCCGTGAACGCCGTACGGTCGAAGTCGGCCAGCCTCCCGCTCAGGGCCGCGCCCAGCATCCGGGCGCGATGGCTCAGGCAGGACGCGCTCCAGCCGAGCAGCAGCAGCCGATCGGGGCCGGTCTCGGTGTGCCAGCCGGCCAGCCGCAGCTCCCGCGCCATCCGGTGGTAGAAGCGCCAGCGGTGGCCGGAACCGTCCAGCCAGACCTGCACCCCGCCCAGGGGCAGGCTCGCCACGTGCACGTCCGCGCCGGCCACCGGCCCGGCCACCCGGGCGCAGATGCGCCGGACGACCTGCTCCTGTCCGGGGGAGGCTGCCGCTTCCAGGTGCGGCGTGCCGCCCGGGGTGTCCATGGTCACCTTCGGCCACCTCCTCGCGGGAACTCTCGGAACCCTTGACTGTTAAGCCTCAGTTACCACACACGCTGATAGTCTCCGTACGGACCGGGATGTGTCAACTGACAGTTTGCATATACGTTGATACCCGTCCGCGTGGCAGAGCTGGCCCGCATGGCAGGGGACACCGCGCCCGGAGTCCCTTACGCTGGAGACGTTCACGGGCGGTAGGAGGTGTGCCGTGGCGAACTTCGCCGAACGGCTCGATCTCGCGCTGACCAAGCGCGGCTACACCGGTGCTCAGGTCGCCTCCGCCCTGACGGAGGCCGGCATCCCCATCACGCGCGCCTACGTCAGTCAGCTGCGCACCGGCAAGCAGACCAACCCGACCCTCCAGGTGCTGCGGGCGCTGGCCTCGTGCCTGCAGGTGAGCGTCGGCTGGCTGGTCGGCGACGACTACGTCGAGTCCGGCGCGGTCGACGACCTCCAGCTGCGCGCGGCCACCCTCGGCCTGGCCGCCTCCGGCCTGTCCGAGAGCTCCCTCGTCGTCCTGCGCGGCGTGGTCGAGCTGGCTCGCAAGGCCGAGGGGCTGCCTGAGGAGCCCGAGGCCGCCGTCCCCGACATCCCCGAGGCGGCCACGCCGCTGGGCGACCCGCAGCGCCGGGCGCTCGGCAAGCGCCTGCACGGCCTGCGCAAGGCCGCCCGGCTCTCCGTCGAGCAGGTCGAGACCGCGCTCGGCAAGGGCGCCGCCGCGATCCCGGCGGTCGAGGACGGCCGGCTCGCGCCCGCGCCCATCACCGTCGAGCGGCTGCTGACCCTCTACGGCGTCACCGCCCCGCCGATCCGCGAATACGTGCTCTCACTGGCCAGGGGCGAGCGCGAGGCCGCCTGGCACGACGCGCAGTCGGTGCCCGTCTGGCTCGCCGCCGCGTACGCGCTGGAGCAGCGGGCGACGGTGATCCGTACCTACCAGCCGCAGTTCGTCCCGCCGCTGCTGCAGACCGAGGACTACGCGCGCGCCGCCATCACCGTGACAGGGCCGGCGACGCTCGGCCAGCAGACGGTCGACGAGGCGCTCGCCCTCGTGCTGGCCCGCCAGGAGGCCATGACCCGCGACGGGAGCGCGGTGTTGTGGGCGGTGATCGACGAGAGCGTGCTGGCGCGCTCGATCGTCGGCCCCCACGTGCAGCTCCGCCAGCTCGACGTGCTCATCGAATCGGCCAAGCGGCCCAACGTCTCGCTGCACGTCGTGCCGATGGACGACCCGGTCTACGTGCCGCGTACGGGGCCGTTCACGTTGTGGCGGTTCGCCGAGGCGTTCGAGCCCGACATCGCCTGCGCGCACGGCGTCGAGTCCGACGAGCTGATCACCGACGCGGCCGCGGTCGAGGCCTACCATCAGGCCTTCACCAAGTTGTCGGTGACCACGACGACGCGCGAGGAGACGGTCGAGTTGCTGAACGCGCATCGCGAAAGGCTTTCGCGTTCGTTCGTGAAATGATCTCTTTTCCCGCTTTTGAGATCATTATGCGTGTCATTGGTTACCCACATATACCCAAATCCAATGGCTTTTCCGGTTGTCTTCTCGCCTGCAGCGAGGATCATATGGTCTGGGTCATCGAGTGGGGTCCGAAAGGACAACTTTTCCCGAGATAGTGGGCGAGGGGAAAGGGGCAACACTCAATGCGTCAGCGTGCCATCCGAAACCTGGCGAAGCTGGAGCTGACCCAAGCGAGAATCACCCGTATTCTCGACGCCGCCGCGGGCGGAAAGAACAATTTCGTGGCGGATCGTGAGGCCGTGCGGCGCTATGACGCGGCCGCACCCGTCACGACGGCGGCCGCCCGAGCCGTGCTCGCCTTTCTGGGCCGCGTGGTCCGCCATCTGGCGGCCGGCGGCGTGGACCAGTTCGTGATCGTCGGCAGCGGCGTGCCCAGCGGCCTGCCGCCGGGCCGGCAACTGCACGACGTCGCCCGCGACGCCCTCGACGGCGCCGCCCGTGTCGTCTACGTCGACAACGACCCCATGGTGCTCGCCGCCGCGAGGGCCACCATCGAGCCCGTCACCGACCTGGTACGCGTCGTCGAAGGCGACATCGGCGAGATCGACGACGTGCTCGACGACCGGGTGGTGCAGACGTTCCTGGACTGGGAGCGGCCGATGGCGGTGCTGCTGGTGTCGACCCACGCGCTCAACGACGACGAGTACGTCCATTACGTGATCAAACGCATCCGCCAGGAGGTCCCGGAGGGGAGCTACCTGTCGCTCGTGCAGACCACGTTCGACGCCGTCCCGCCGGAGCTGCTGCCCGCCATCCACGACCTGCTGGCGATGACGCTGCCCGGCCACGCGATCCGCACCCGGGAGGAGGTGGCGGCGTTGCTCGACGATCTGGAGCTGGTGGATCCGGGGCTGGTGTGGGCCCCGGAATGGCGGCCCGGCCCGTACGACACCGCCTGCTCCGAACAACCCGGCACGTCCGGGACGTACGGCGCCGTGGCCCGCGTCCCATGAGGCGCGGGTCTCAGTCCCACCAGAACGACCAGGCGTGGCCGCCGACGAGCTGCTCGGCGTACGCCTGGAGGTCGCCGGGGCCCTGCACCACGTTGTCCGGGCAGAACGTCCAGTGCTCGGCGGCCACGTGCAGGGCGTGCTCCAGGTCAACCGGCGGCGCCGCCACGCTGAGGTCCAGCGTGTTGAAGCCGACGCCGACCACCCGCGCCCCGAACCGGTCCTCCCAGCTGCGCACCACCGCGGCCATCGGCACCATCCACTCGTTGTGGTGCAGCGCCCCCTGCCAGCCCATGACCGCCAGGGCGTCCGCGCCGCGCCCGGCGGCCACCAGGCCGAGCGGCATGCCCCTGGCCGCCAGCTCGCCCGCGAGCCAGTCGGCCACCGCCCCGGGGTCGGCCCGCAGCACGCCCGCCGGCGCCGGCCCGGGGCAGATCGCGCCGTACGGCTCCAGCTCCTCCAGCGCGTCCGGCGGCATCTGCGCCACCCACTCCTGCCACACCTCGGCCATGAACCCCTCGGCGGTGAAGTGGTCGATCTGGCGCGGGTCGTCCGGCACCACCTGGCCGATCGCCCACGGCTGCGCCGACTCGTCCAGCAGCAGCGGCCACAGGCCGCTGTGCGGGTGCCACTCGCGCATCCGCGCCCAGTCGGCGCCGCTCGCCGGGTCGTCGCTCATCCAGAACGCCGGCCGCTGCGCGCGGCCCTGCCCGGTGTAGCCGGGATCCGGCCAGACCACGTCACCGGGCGGCAGGTCTCCGGGCAGCCTGCGGCCCCTGCCGCCGTCGGGGAACAGCTGGCACAGCTCACGTGGCAGCCGGTGATCGCTCATTACCTACCGTTCCGCTACCGAATCCTGTCTCGGAGATGGTAGTGCCGGCGGTCCCTCCGGCACCGTCGGCGAGATCTGCCAAAAACGTCCGCCCGCGACAGAGGCGGGCGCGCCCGGCAGAATGGGAGCCGTGCTTGCTTTCGACGCGGTCCTGTCCGACTTCGACGGCGTGCTGCGCCACTTCGACCACGCCGCCCAGGCCGCCATCGAGGCCCGCTACGGCCTGCCGCTGATGAAGACGGCCTTCGACCCCGAGCTGATCATGCCGCCCACGCTCGGCCAGGCCACGGAGGCGCAGTGGGCCGAGTCGATCGCCCTGGCGCTCGGCGGCGACGAGCGCGTCCGCCAGGCGGTCGCCGAGTTCATGGAGATCCGCTTCTGGGTGGACGAAGAGGTCAGGGCGCTGCTGGCCGCGGCGCAGCGGCACGTGCCGGTGATCCTCGTGACCAACGCGATGGACACGCTGGAGGCCCACCTCGACCTGCTCGGGCTGACGTACTTCGCCGACGACGTGGTCAGCAGCCACCGGGTCGGCGTGGCCAAGCCCGACCCGGCCATCTACCGGATCGCCGCGGAGCGGGCGGGCGTGGCGCCCGAGCGCTGCCTGTTCGTCGACGACCGGCCGGCGAACGTCGAGGCCGCCCGCGCGCTCGGCATGACCGGCGTCCACTACCGCACCTTCGACGACCTGGCGTCCGTGCTCCGCCTGCCGTCCTAGCCGTCCTGCGCCATGTCGAAGAACGCCCGCTCCAGCTCGACGGCCCGCCGGAACACTCCGAGCACCTCCTGCCGCCGCTCCTCGCCCAGACCGGCGCCCAGGCGGTCGAGCTCGCCGCACAGGAACGCCACCCAGGCACGGAACTCCGCGCCCTCGTGCAGCTCGATCCACTCCCGGTGCACGAAGCTCTCCGGCAGCGGCTCCGCGGCCCGCGAGGCCCAGCCGAGGTAACACCACTCGGCCACGCACAACACCGCGGCGATCAGCAGGTAGTCCTGGGAGGTGCGGACCTCGTCCATGAGCTCCTTGAACGCCGCCGTCACCGGCTCCGGCGGTGCGTCCGTGCGCCCGCCCAGCTCCGCCAGCGCCCGGTGGAAGTACGTCTTCTCCTCGGTCGTCGCCGTCGCCCCGAGGAATTTCCCGTACGGAACCCGCGCCTCGAACGTGTCGGCGCTCGCCACGGCCGCCCCCAGCAGCGCCGTGAAGGAGTCCACGAACTGGAAGTCCTGCTCCAGGTAGCGCCGCATGTCGTCGCCGGCGACCGTGCCCGTCGTGATCGCCATCGCGAACGGGTGGGTGACCACGGCCGTCCAGTCAGGCTCGCACCGGCTCCTGAGCCACTCGCTGAATGATCGTTCGCTCACGTTCCAGACTGTAACCCGGCGCACGTACCGCAGTCCCCGCCGGGTAGCGCCCCTGGCATGCGCATCGCCACACTCAACCTCTGGGCCCGGCACGGCGACTGGCAGCGGCGCAGGGAGGTGCTCCAAGCGGGGTTCCGCGAGCTGCGCCCGGATCTCGTCGCCTTCCAGGAGTCCGTGGTCACGGCCGACTACGACCAGGTCGCCGACCTGCTGGGCCCCGGCTACCACGTCGTCCACCAGGAGGACGGGGAGGCCGACGGCACCCGTGCCTCCATCGCGAGCCGCCTGCCGCCGGGGGAGGTCAGGCAGGAGCGGCTGGCCGTCACCGAGCGTGTGGACCCGTCGGAGTTCTCCGGCTGGGCCTGCCTCGCCGAGATCCCCGCGCCCGAGCCGCTGCTGTTCGTCAACCACAAGCCCTCCTTCCGCCTGGGGCACGAGCGGGAGCGCGAGTTGCAGGCCGTACGGACCGCGGCGCTCATCGAGGAGATGCTCGGCGGGCGGGACCTGCACGTGGTCGTGGCGGGGGACTTCGACGCGACGCCCGACTCGGCCGGCGTGCGGTTCTGGAGCGGGCTGCAGTCGCTGGAGGGGATGAGCGTCGCCTACCGCGACCTGTGGCACTGGGCCCACCCGCACGACCCCGGCCACACCTTCACCCCCGTCAACCCCCTCGTCCGCGCGGGGAACTGGCCGCTGGAGACCGGCCGGCGCATCGACTACCTCTTCGTGCGCTGCCGGGGCAACGGCCCGACCCTGCGCCTGCGGGACTGCCGCCGGATCTTCGACGAGCCCGTGGCGGGCGTCTGGGCGAGTGACCACTTCGGCCTGGTCGCCGATCTGGAACATGTTTCCGGCGCGGCTCGCGCCAACCGCGCCGGAAACGTCATGTGACCGCCGCCGCCGGCCGTCGCGGGCGGGCTGCGCTCCCGCCGGGCCGGAGGCGACGGCGCCGGTCAGTAGCCTCCGTACGGGTTCCGGGAGGGCCTGGCGCTCGGTGCGGGGCTTCCCGCGCCGCTGGAGGTCACCTTGGTGCCCTTCGGGGCGATCACACCGATCAGGCCGTGCTTGGCGCCGTCGATGCCGGCGGAGAACCACAACGCGCCCTCGCCGCCGGTGGCCGCGGTGCCGGGCTGCAGGTCCCACAGGCCCGGCAGCACGACCGGCCTGCCGTTCGCCAGGCGCAGCGCGCCCAGGTGCCGTCCCCGCTGGTAGGCGTGGACGGTGCCGTCGCCGAAGTTGCCGACCAGCAGCGCGCCGGCGAACTGACGCCAGCCCTTCGGCGCGGCGCTCAGCCCCCACGGCGCGTTGAGCCCGGTCCTGGCGATGCGGCCGGTCAGCCGCCCGTCCATGCTGAACCGGCTCACGAAACCCTTGCCGGCGCCGAAGACCGGCTTGCCGGTGGCCTTGTCGCGCACGGCGTAGGCGACCCACACGTTGCCGTTGACCACGGCCACGTTGTACGCCTTGTACGTCGAGGGGATCTCCGTGTCCCTGAACTGCCAGCGCCGCAGCTGGATGCGCCGGAAGTCCTCGTCGAAGGCGTGCACGCGCCCGCTCGCGAAGTCGGCGGCCAGCAGGAAGGCGCCGTCGTCGGTCTGCACGAGTTCGAGACCCTTGTAGTCGGCGCCGCGGGTGAACGCCGCGATGACCGCGTTGGCCGGGTCGACCTCGGCGTTCCAGCCGGTGATGGCGCCGCTCGGGCTGGAGAAGATGAACGTGGCCGGCTTGCCCTTCACGGTGAAGCCCTCACCGGAGTTGAACACCTGCCCGGTCGGCGACCCGCCCGGGATCGCGACCTCCGTCTTCTCCTTCTTGCCGGTGCCGGAGTAGACGGTGGCGGTGCCGGTCCCGGTGTTCGAGACCCAGAGGGTCTTGCCCATGGCCAGGCCCCACGGGTTGACGACCTTGGGGTCGGTGACACGGGCTTTGCCCTTGACGTCCGACACAAGGTTGATGACGTCGAATCGAGTCCTGGGGGTGGTGGCGTGCGCGGGAGTGGTGAGAGTCGCTCCCAGCACGGCCGCGACAGCGCAGAGTGTGATGATGCGTGGCCGCATCCGGTGCCTCCTAATGAGCGCTTGTGACGCGAGATACGCGCCGGGCGGGGAACGGGTTCAGCCAGGACCGGAAACAGCGCGTCCCGCGCGACCGGGAGAATGGAGCACCATGAACGTTCTGGGCATCGACATCGGCGGCTCCGGCGTCAAGGGCGCGCCGGTCGACACGGAGGCCGGCACCCTGGCGGCCGAGCGGCTGCGCATCCCGACGCCGGAGCCGTCCACGCCGGACGCGGTGGCCGGTGTGGTGGCCGAGATCGTGCGCCACTTCAGCTGGGACGGCCCGGTCGGGGTCACCTTCCCCGGCGTCGTGGTCGACGGCGTCGTCAGGACGGCCGCCAACGTCGACCCCGCGTGGATCGGCGCCGACGCGGCCGAGCTGTTCGGCGGGGCGACCGTGCTCAACGACGCCGACGCGGCGGGCCTGGCCGAGATGCGCTTCGGCCACGGCAGGGGGCGGCGGGGCACCGTGCTGATGCTGACGTTCGGCACCGGGATCGGCAGCGCGCTGTTCACCGACGGCGTGCTCGTCCCCAACACCGAGCTCGGCCACCTCCGCCTGCACGGCAAGGACGCCGAGCACCGCGCCTCCGCCCGCGCCCGCGAGGAGCACGACCTCAGCTGGGAGAAGTGGGCCGAGCGGGTCGAGGAATACCTGAGGCACGTCGAGATGCTGTTCTCACCGTCGCTCATCGTCATCGGCGGGGGAGTCAGCAAGAAGGCCGAGAAGTTCCTGCCGCACGTCCACCTCGACACCCCCGTCGTACCCGCGGCGCTGCAGAACGAAGCGGGCATCATCGGCGCCGCGATCGCCTGATATTGGGATGCGGGCGGCCGGCCTGATCGGGCACGATGGGCCGTTGGCTCCCGGACCAAATATCCTTGAAGCAGTATGGGAACGTCTTCGTTGTCCTCTCCGTCCTCTCCGCTCGCTGACCTCCAGTCCCGCCTGCCCGAGTTGATGCCGCGTGACCAGCGGCGGCTGCGGCGCAGGCTCGACGGCATGCGCCGGGTGCGGTCGCGCGACGCGCGCGACAAGATCGTCACGGAGATCCTCGCCGACGTGGAGCGGGCCGAGCAGCGCCTGGCGCGCCGCCGCGAAGCCATCCCGGTCGTGAAATATCCGGAGAACCTGCCGGTCTCCCAGCGAAAAGACGACATCCTCGCGGCCATCCGCGACCACCAGGTGGTGATCATCGCCGGCGAGACGGGCTCCGGCAAGACCACCCAGATCCCCAAGATCTGCCTCGAGCTCGGCCGTGGCGTCCGCGGCCTGATCGGCCACACCCAGCCCCGCCGCATCGCCGCCCGCACGGTCGCCGAGCGCATCGCCGACGAGCTCGGCACCGGCCTCGGCGACGTCGTCGGCTACAAGGTCCGCTTCACCGACCAGGGCAGCGACCGCACCCTCGTCAAGCTGATGACCGACGGCATCCTGCTGGCCGAGCTGCAACACGACCGCATGCTCGACCAGTACGACACCCTGATCATCGACGAGGCCCACGAGCGCAGCCTCAACATCGACTTCATCCTCGGCTACCTCAAGCAGCTGCTGCCCCAGCGCCCCGACCTCAAGGTGATCATCACCAGCGCCACGATCGACCCTGAGCGGTTCTCCCGCCACTTCGACGACGCGCCGATCATCGAGGTCTCGGGCCGCACCTACCCGGTCGAGGTGCGCTACCGGCCGCTGGAGGAGGACGACGACCAGACGCAGGGCATCGTCGACGCCTGCCGCGAGCTGGTCGGCGAGGGCCCGGGCGACATCCTCGTGTTCCTGTCGGGCGAACGGGAGATCCGCGACGCCGCCGACGCCCTGGCCAAGGCGGAGTTCCGCAACACCGAGATCCTGCCGCTCTACGCCCGGCTGAGCGCCGCCGAGCAGCACCGCGTCTTCCAGAGCCACACCGGCCGCCGCATCGTGCTGGCCACGAACGTCGCCGAGACCTCGCTGACCGTCCCCGGCATCAAATACGTGGTCGATCCCGGCTACGCGCGCATCTCCCGCTACAGCCACCGCACCAAGGTGCAGCGGCTGCCGATCGAGGCCATCTCGCAGGCCAGCGCCAACCAGCGCAAGGGCCGCTCCGGCCGCACCTCCGACGGCATCTGCATCCGGCTCTACGAGGAGGAGGACTTCCTCAACCGGCCGGAGTTCACCGACCCCGAGATCCTGCGCACCAACCTGGCCTCCGTCATCCTCCAGATGACCTCGATCGGGCTCGGCGACATCGAGGCGTTCCCGTTCGTCGAGCCGCCCGACCGCCGCCAGGTCAAGGACGGCGTCAACCTGCTGCACGAGCTGGGCGCGTTCGACGCGCAGGGCCGGCTCACCCCGATCGGCCGCAAGCTGGCCACGCTGCCGGTCGACCCGCGCCTCGGCCGCATGGTGCTGGAGGCCGAGAAGAACGGCTGCCTGCGCGAGGTCATGGTGATCGCCGCCGCCCTGTCCATCCAGGACCCGCGCGAGCGCCCCTCCGACAAGCAGCAGCAGGCCGACGAGAAACACCGGCGCTTCGCCGACCCCGAGTCCGACTTCATGGCCTACCTCAACCTGTGGAACTACCTGCGCGAGAAGCAGCACGAGCTGTCCTCCAGCGCGTTCCGCCGGCTGTGCAAGGCCGAGTTCCTCAACTACCTGCGCGTGCGCGAGTGGCAGGACATCTACAGCCAGCTGCGCCAGGCGCTCGGCGTCCAGCCCAACAGCCGCCCGGCCGAGCCCCAGCAGGTGCACACGTCGCTGCTGGTCGGCCTGCTGTCCCACGTCGGCGTCAAGGACGTCATGGAGAAGCGCGGCGCCGACGGCCGCCGCCCGATCCAGGAGTACATCGGCGCCCGCAACGCCCGCTTCGCCATCTTCCCCGGCTCCGCGCTGGCCAAGAAGCAGCCGCAGTGGGTCATGTCGGCCGAGCTGGTCGAGACCTCGCGGCTGTGGGCCCGGGTCAACGCCAAGATCGAGCCCGACTGGGTCGAGCCGCTCGCCCAGCACCTCGTCAAACGCTCATACTCCGAGCCCCACTGGGAGAAGAACCAGGGCGCCGTCATCGCCCTGGAGAAGGTCACCCTGTACGGCGTGCCGCTCGTCGTCGGCCGCAAGGTCAACTACGGCCGCATCGACCCCGACCTGTCACGTGAGCTGTTCATCCGCCACGCGCTCGTCGAGGGCGACTGGGACACCCACCACCGCTTCCTGAAGGACAACCGCAAGCTCCTCGAAGAGGTCGAGGAGCTGGAGAACCGCGCCCGCCGCCGCGACATCATGGTCGACGACGAGGCGCTGTTCGACTTCTACGACCAGCGCGTCCCGGCCGACGTGGTCTCGGCCCGCCACTTCGACTCGTGGTGGAAGAAGGCCAGGCAGGAGCAGCCCGACCTGCTCACGTTCTCGCCGGAGATGCTGGTCAACGAGGGCGCCGACGTCAGCACGCGCGACTACCCCGACACCTGGAAGCAGCTGGGTCAGCGCATGAGGCTGACCTACCAGTTCGAGCCGGGGGCCGACGCCGACGGCGTGACCGTGCACGTGCCGCTGCAGGTGCTCAACCAGGTCTCCTCCGACGGCTTCGACTGGCAGATCCCCGGACTGCGCGAAGAGCTCATCACGGCGCTGATCCGGTCGCTGCCGAAGAACCTGCGGCGCAACTTCGTGCCCGCCCCCAACTACGCCAAGCAGGTGCTGGCCGGGGTCAAGCCCGGCGGCGAGCCGCTGCTCGCGGCCGTGGAGCGCGAGCTGCTGCGGCTGACCGGCGTGCGCGTGCCGCGGGAGGCCTGGCAGCTCGACCAGGTGCCCGACCACCTGCGGATCACCTACCGGGTGATCGACGAGCGCAAACGCACGGTGGCCGAGGACAAGGACCTCGACGCGCTCAAGCGCCGCCTCGCGCCGCGCCTGCGTCAGACGCTCTCCCGCGCCGGCGACGACCTTGAGCAGACCGGTCTGCACAAGTGGAGCTTCGGCAGCCTGCCGAAGGTCTTCGAGCAGGGCCGCATGAAGGGCTACCCGGCGCTGGTCGACGCGGGCGACTCGGTCTCGATCAAGATCTTCGAGACGGAGGCCGAGCAGCGTCGCTCCCACTGGCCCGGGGTGCGCCGGCTGCTCCTGCTCAACGTCACCAACCCGGCCAAGTCGCTGCTCGGGGGGCTGTCCAACCAGGCCAAGCTGGCGCTGTCACGCAGCCCGCACGGCGGGGCGGTGGCGTTGTTCGACGACGTGGTCGACGCGGCCGTCGACAAGCTCATGCTGGACGCCGGCGGCGCCGTCTGGGACGCGGTCGCCTTCGACCGCCTCCACCAGCACGTACGCGCCCACCTCTACGACACGGCGGCCGACGTGCTGGGCAAGGTGGAGCAGATCCTCTCCGTCTGGCACGAGGCCGGCGCCCGCCTCGACGCGCTGCGCCCGAGCGCGGCCACCGACGACGTGCGCGACCAGCTCGGCAGGCTCGTCTACCGCGGTTTCGTCACCGCCACCGGCCACCGCCGCCTGCCCGACCTGCTGCGCTACATCCGTGCGGTCGACCGCCGCCTCGCCAAGCTGCCCGAGGACCCGTGGCGCGACGAGGAGTGGATGGCCCGCGTGCACAAGGTCGAGGACGACTACCACGACCTGCTGGAAAAGCTTCACCCGGCGCGTCGCGGCGACCCGGACGTGACGGAGATCCGCTGGATGATCGAGGAACTGCGGGTCAGCTTCTTCGCCCAGACCCTCGGCACCCCGACCCCGGTCTCGGAGAAACGCATCGCCAAGGTCATGGAGCGGCTCAGCTCTTGAAGACCGAGGTGTCCAGCTCGAAGTCGACCGGGGGCGGCAGCGTGATCGGCGTGCCCATGGCGACCTTGGTGGTCGTCTGGTAGGCGTCGTCCTTGATGTCGCTGAACACGGTGACGTTCGGTGTGTCGCCGATCGGGTCGATCAACAAATAGACCGGCACCCGGCCGATGGCGTAGAGGCGCGGCTTCTCCTCGCGGTCGGCGCGGATGCTGCCGGGC
Organism: Nonomuraea aridisoli; assembly: GCF_003236395.1. Classification (GTDB taxonomy): domain Bacteria; phylum Actinomycetota; class Actinomycetes; order Streptosporangiales; family Streptosporangiaceae; genus Nonomuraea; species Nonomuraea aridisoli. The sequence continues at coordinate 26,728 of NZ_POUD01000087.1, forward strand.
GAGACGATCTCCGCAACCATGATCAGCCCAGACGACAGCAGCTCGCCTTCTCCCCAGCGGGGACAGGCGGGGGGAGTCAAGGAGTAGTCCGGCACGAGCGAGTCGCGGGGGCCGGCGATGCAGATGTTGAGCAGTCCCGGGGCTCCTTGCCATCCGCGCTGCTGGGCCAACGGGCGTAGAGCGTCGTGCAGCGCTACGGACATCCAGGCGTGCTCAGGGGTGCCCATGGGGCTCACGATCAACTTCCCTTCGATGATCTCCACCCGGAGACCGGGGAGGGGGGGTAGGGCATCGAACAACTCGCGGGCGGTGAGAGGGGATCGCGCGACGCTCGCGTGCGTGGATTCCGTCTGGTGCTCTTCCTCGACCATGGTGATCACGGAATCTTTCCCTTCGTATTCGAACGGACACGCTAAGTATTCCAGAGGCTGAGTGCCCGCGCCACGCGATCGGCCGCCTCCGCTCACGGCGGAAGCGGCCGAAGCGCCGAAGGTCACGAGGGTCAGGCGGGGACGGCGAAGATGTCGCGGTCGTAGAAGCGGTGACCGGCCACGCCGTCGGCGAAGGCGTCGGCGATGTCGTCGCCGACGAAGACGCCCACGTCGTTGGGCAGGCGCGCGGCCTCCACGAGCTGCCGCCCGGTGCCGACGGCCCCGATGGCCTTCTGGTGCTTGAACGCCTCCTGGACGAAGAAGACCGCCCGCCCCACCGAGGCCAGCGCGGCCCCGTCCGCGGCGACCACCGCGTCGTAGAGGACGGAGGAGGCGGCGCTGAGCTGGCGGTCCACCGGGAGCCCGCCGACGTGGCCCTCGGCGGGGGCCACGACCTCGCAGATCGCCCCCTGGCCTTCCAGCGCCTGGCGCAGGGCGGTCACGGCGGCGGCGTCGGCGCCGTCGGCCATGAGGATGGCGATCTTGCGGGTGGCGATGCCGCGCGGCTGGTTGGTCATGCTGAGCGCGGGGGAGGCGTTGGCGTGCACCGGGCCGCCCTCGGGCACGGGCAGGCCGAGCCCCTCGGCCACCTGCGCGCCCAGGTCCGGGTGGATCTTGACGAGGTGGGCGACCACGCCCTCCTTGATGTCCTTGCGCTCGACGTGCCCGAGCTCGAACAGGTACGCGGCGACGATGTGCCCCTTCTCCCAGTCGGCCATGCTGTTCCAGAAGAGCGTGGCCTGGCTGTAGAAGTCCTGGAAACTGGGGCTGCGCTCGCGGATCTTGTGCCCCTCGACCCGCTCCGTGTAGTGGCGGTAGCCGTTCATGGCGGCCGGGCGGCCGACGCTGATCGAGTTCTTCTCGTAGCTCGTCCGCGACTCGTGGATCATGTGCTGGTGGAAGCCGTCGCGCTGGTCGTTGCGCACGGGCGAGACCGGCCGGTTGATGGGGATCTGCGAGAAGTTGGGCCCGCCGAGGCGCAGCAGCTGCGTGTCGAGGTAGGAGAAGTTCCTGGCCTGCAGCAGCGGGTCGTTGGTGAAGTCGATGCCGGGCACGATGTTGGCCGTGTGGAAGGCCACCTGCTCGGTCTCGGCGAAGAAGTTCTGCGGGTTGCGGTTGAGCGTCATCTTGCCGATGGGCCGCAGCGGCACCTGCTCCTCGGGGATGATCTTCGTGGCGTCGAGCAGGTCGAAGTCGAAGTCGTGCTCGCGCTCCTCGGGCACGAGCTGCACGCACAGCTCGTACTCGGGGTAGGCGCCGCGTTCGATGGCCTCCCACAGGTCGCGGCGGTTGTAGTCGGGGTCGTTGCCCTGGATGCGCAGGACCTCGTCCCACACCAGCGAGTACGTCCCCAGCACCGGCCGCCAGTGCCACTTGACGAACGTGCCCTTGCCCTGGGCGTTGACCAGCCGGAACGTGTGCACCCCGAAGCCCTGCATCATGCGGTAGCTGCGCGGGATCGCCCGGTCGGACATGAGCCACATGACCATGTGCAGCGACTCGGGCTGGAGTTGGACGAAGTCCCAGAAGGTGTCGTGCGCGGACTGGGCCTGCGGGATCTCGTTGTGCGGCTCGGGCTTGACGGCGTGCACGAAGTCGGGGAACTTGATGCCGTCCTGGATGAAGAAGACCGGGAAGTTGTTGGCGACGATGTCGAAGTTGCCCTGGGTGGTGTAGAACTTCGTGGCGAAGCCGCGCACGTCGCGTACGGTGTCGGCCGAGCCGCGCGAGCCCGCCACGGTCGAGAAGCGCACGAACGTCGGCGTCTTGACGGAGGTGTCGTTGAGGAACTCCGCGGCCGTCAGGTCGCCGAGCGGCTCGTAGAGCTCGAAGACGCCGTACGCGCCGGCGCCGCGGGCGTGCACGACGCGCTCGGGGATGCGCTCATGGTCGAAGCGGGTGAGCTTCTCGCGGAAGTGGAAGTCCTCCAGCAGCGTGGGACCGCGCATGCCGGCCTTGAGGGAGTCGTCGGTGTGGTCGACCGGGATGCCCTGGTCGGTCGTCATGGTGACGTCGTCGAGCGGAACACGGTGCTCGTCGAGCTGCCGGTCCTTCGCATCACGCTCTGGTTGCATGGAAAAATCCCCCTTATAGATTTTTGTCCGGTCCTCTAGTGCCCGGACCGACGTGATGAAACAAGGTCTTTCCGGCTGGGGGATTGATGATCAAGGCTGTGGTGTTCGACGTCGGCGAGACGCTCATCAGCGAGGACCGCATCTGGACCCGCTGGGCCCGGCGGATCGGGGTGAGCCCGTTCGTGCTGATGGGAGCCCTCGGCGGGATGGCGGCGCTCGACCGCCCCCACAGCGACGCCTTCCGGCTCGTCCGGCCGGACCTCGACCTCGACGCCGAGGAGGCGGCCTGGGAGCGCGACGACCCTGACGGCCTGCGCAACCACTTCGACGCCGATGACCTCTACCCCGACGTCCGCGAGGCCCTGGCCGCCCTCCGGGCGGAGGGCCACCAGGTGATCATCGCGGGCAACCAGCCGCGGCGCGCGTACGACGCCCTGGTCGCCATGGACCTGCCCGCCGACTCCGTGCACACCTCGGACGGCTGGGGCGTGGCCAAGCCCGACCCCGGTTTCTTCGCCAAGGTCGCCTCGGTCGCGGGCCGCGAGCCGGGAGAGATCCTCTACGTCGGCGACCGGCTCGACAACGACGTGCTGCCGGCCGCCGCGGCGGGCATGCGGACGGCGCTGCTGCGCCGCGGGCCCTGGGGCTACCTGCACGCCGAGCGCCCTCAGGCGCGGGCCGCCGACATGATCGTCGACGACCTGCACGCGCTGCTGCCCGCGCTGCGGCGGCTCACCTGAGGTTCTCGTCGGGGTCGATGCGCACGGCGCGCTCCTCAGCCGAGAGGTCGTCGGAATCGGCGTCGTCGCCCCAGTCCTCGCCCAGCTCCTCGTCCTCGACGTCGGGTTCGAGGCCCTCGTCCGGCTGGGTCAGCCGGTGCTTGGGGCGGGGGCCGCGCAACCGATCCTTGGCCTCGCGCCGCAGGCGTTCGTCGAGCGTGTCCCTGCGCCGGGGATCGTCGTCGACAACCTCGTGCCGCAGCCCGAGGTCCTCGGTCCACTCGTCGACCTCGATCTCCTGCTCGTCGCTCATGCCATGGCGGTTAGGCGGTGTTTCGGTCATACGCGCCCCCTACCCAGGGAACGGGCCGGAATCCTAGGACCCGGATTTCCCGAGCGCCTCCGCCAGCTCCTTCTTGCCCATGTGCGATCTGCCGGGGATGTCGGCCTTCTTGGCCTCCTCGTACAGCTCGGCCTTGCTCGCGCCGCCGGACGACGGGCTCGGGCCGCCGTTCGCCTTGAGGGCCTGCAGCTCCTCGGCCCTGCGCTGCTGGAACGCCTTGCCGAGCTTCTGCAGGCCCTTGGCGTCGGTCTGCCGCTCCAGCGAGGGCAGGAGCGTGCTCTCCTCCTCCTCGACGTGGTGGTTGACCGACTCGATCAGCTCGGTTAGCGTCCGGTCGAACTGGGCCGAGCCCGGTTCGGCGCGGACGAGCGCGTCGAGCAGCACTTCGGCCTCCTTGTGCTCCTCGACGCTGTGGTGGGCGTCCAGCCCGGGGTAGACCCGGTCCTCTTCGGCGCGCGCGTGGGCGGTCAGCAGCGCGTGCAGCTCCGCCACGGTGGCCTTGAGGTCGCCCTTCTTGCTCTTGAGCTTCTCGAACAGCCCTTCCACCGTCCGGTGGTCCTTCGTGATGAGAGTGATGACGTCGGTAGCCATGTTCGTCACGGCTACCCGCGAGGTCAGCGCCCAATCGCCGCCCCGACCAGGGACCGCGGGTCGGCGGCGCCCGCGAGCATGCCGCCGGGGCGCACGTCGATGAGGTGGGCGTGGCCGAACGAGCCGCCGTACGGCAGGGCCGCCACCCGGTGGCCGAGCGCCGCCAGTCCGTCGGACCAGGTCGTGCCCTCTTCCAGATCGACGACCGCCGCGTCGGGGTCCTCCCACGTGTCGAACCCGGTGCCGCCGGTGCCGAGCCGCCAGCGCGGCGCGGAGATCGCCTGGCCCGGCTCCTCGCCGTGCCGCAGGAGGCGGGTGATCACCTGCAGCAGGATCTGGGGCTGGGCGTCGCCGCCCATCGTGCCGGCGACGGTGCGCAGCGTGCCGTCGGGGTGGGTGATCAGGGCCGGGGTGAGCC
>NZ_POUD01000088.1 GCF_003236395.1 Nonomuraea aridisoli
GGATGGGAAAGGATGCGGGAGTGGGGCGGGATGTCCGTTTGACCGCAGACGGTCAGCCTGGGGTGGTGTGGGAGGTAGACTTTCCGATGGCCTGTGACCACAGGCCGACTTCGCATGCCCCATTGCGGACCGCGCCATCGGTCCGGGCCTAGCGCCCGGCTGGAGCGGGCTCGGGGCATCAGGGCGGCAGACGACGCGCTGCCGCGGCACAACCGAGAACCGCGCCCTTCCGCAGGGCGCCCAGACCTGGAGGACCAGCACATGGCCCCCGTCGTCACCATGCGACAGCTGCTCGAGAGCGGCGTTCACTTCGGTCACCAGACCCGGCGCTGGAACCCGAAGATGAAGCGCTTCATCTTCACCGAGCGCAACGGCATTTACATCATCGACCTGCAGAAGTCTCTGTCGTACATCGACCGCGCCTACGACTTCGTGAAGGAGACGGTCGCCCACGGCGGCACGATCCTCTTCATCGGCACCAAGAAGCAGGCGCAGGAGGCCATCTCCGAGCAGGCCGCCAGGGTCGGCATGCCGTACGTCAACCAGCGTTGGCTGGGTGGCATGCTCACCAACTTCTCGACCGTGCACAAGCGGCTGCAGCGTCTGAAGGAGCTCGAGGAGCTCGACTTCGACAACGTCGCGGCCTCGGGGCTCACCAAGAAGGAGCTCCTCATGCGTCGCCGCGAGAAGGACAAGCTCGAGCGCACGCTCGGCGGCATCCGTGACATGGGCCGCGTGCCCAGCGCGGTGTGGGTCGTCGACACCAAGAAGGAGCACATCGCGATCAGCGAGGCCAAGAAGCTTGGCATCCCTGTCGTCGCGATCCTCGACACCAACTGCGACCCCGACGAGGTCGACTACCCGATCCCGGGCAACGACGACGCCATCCGCGCCGTCGGCCTGCTGACCAGGGTCGTCGCCGACGCCGTCGCGGCCGGTCTGATGGCCCGCTCCGGCGCCGCCCGCGGTGACGAGAAGCCGGCCGCCGCCGAGCCGCTGGCCGAGTGGGAGCGCGAGCTCATCGAGCAGGGCACCGGCGAGCGCCCGGCCGAGGAGACCGCCGCGGCTCCCGAGGCTGCCGCTCCGGAGGCCGCCGCCGAGGAGGGTGCCACCGCCGAGGCTGCCGCCCCGGCCGAGGCCCCCGCCGCCGAGGGCGAGAACGAGCAGCAGGCCTGACGCTTTGTCGGTAGGGCGCGGGTCTGGCCGGCTTACGGCTCGGCAGGCGTTCCCGCCAAGCGGGCAGCAACGAAACGTGACAGCTGAATAAGGCGAAACCACCAGTGGCCGCAGGCCCTGGAGGGCTGGTCAGGCAAAGCGCGTACGGGTTCGGCAATGGCTGGGCCTGGACGCGGTGCGCCGGGCGGGTGACTCCGGGGCTGAGGCCGTAAGCCAGGTCAGGGCGGGCGCCGCGACGGGTTCGTCGCGGTGTCCTTCTGGCGGGCGGGGCACGACTGGACATGGGCGACGGTGCCGAGGGTCTGGCTGTTGGGCCAGGGTGCCTGAGGCGCCGGGCCTGGGTGACAGGTGCTGCGGGATCTTGGCTGAACTGGCTGAGGTGCCGCAGGACTTGGATCCGGGGCCTGTGAACGTCCCGATGGTCGACGTGAGGACGCGGAGTGCCGAGGAAGGACTCCCGGCGTGGTAGCCGGGGAGCTGGATTCGGTGGTTCGTGCCGAGCGAGCCGTACTGAGGTAGGGCGAGGTGAGCCGTCGAGGCGGGCCGAGCCATGCTGAGCTGAGGTGTTGCCGTCCCGGTAGGGACGGGTGCGCCGACGAGGCACGGTGCGGAGATCGGACCGGTACCGGTCTACGGGCGGGTGGCTCAAGGGGTACGGCGGTGGTCGAACCCCCATGAGTGGCCCGGCCGGCGGCGGTAGGACCTGACCCTCTGGGATGAGGCTGAGGGTTGGCTGGGCTCTGTGCCCGGCCGGGACCGAGGTTGAGACCAGAGATGCCACGCTCCGGTGAGGCCGAGACTGAGCCGCGGGCGGTGCCTGGGGACAGGCGGCTGAGCCGGATGGTGATCCGGCAAGGTCGGCTCGTCGAGCCGCAGGTGTGGTGCCCGGGCGGGGTCGGATGGCTCTGATCGGGCGGCGTACCTGGGCGGGCCGGATGGCCGAGCCGCGGGTGTGGCGCCTGGGGCGGGTCGGACGGCTGAGCCTGGTCGCCGGATTCGGGCGGGGTCGGATGGCTCTGGCTCGGGCGGCATGCTCGGAAGGCCGGACGACCGGTTGCGGGCGTGAAGCCGGGAGAGCCGGGTGTCATGCCAGGCGGTCGGTCCACGACTTTCGAGTGGCTTCTCGGAGAAGGCCGAGTGGCTGAGCGTGAGCGTCATGCTCGGGCGAGGTCAGGGCGGTCAGGTTCCGAGACGGTGCTCGAGGACGCTGAGTGGCTGAGCCGGGTGCGTGCCAGGGCAAAGCCGAGAGGCTGCGTCTCGGGCGGGTGCTCGGGTGAGGCCGGTCGGCGGAGTCGGGTGCGCCATCTGGTGAGGTCCGTCGCTTGAGCTCAGGTCTGTTGCTCGGATGCTGGGGCTGGACGGTGGAGGCTGAGGTTGGCTGGAGCGAGGGCGTGAGCTGGACGTGAGGCGGTGCTGAGGTGGTAGGCCGCTGCGAGGCTGGGCAGTATGCCCAGCGAGGCAAGCGAAGCGGCAAAGTCGGGCCGACCCGGCTCACTGGTGAGACCCGGGCCCCGAGCGAGACGAAGCGCCTGTACGGCACGCGCCCGCCGTACGAACCCCGGGTGGGTGGCCGGATACCGGTACCCGCCCGATCCACGATGACGACGACGAAATCCCACAAGGAAAAAGAGCAATGGCTTCCGTGAACATGGCCGACGTCAAGCGGCTTCGCGAGATCACCGCTGCCGGCATGATGGACTGCAAGAAGGCGCTGGAGGAGTCCGAGGGCGACTTCGACCGGGCCATCGAGATCCTGCGCCTCAAGGGCGCCAAGGACGTGGGCAAGCGCGAGGCCCGCACCGCCTCCAACGGTCTGGTCGCGCTCAAGCAGGACGGCGACTCTTCCGCCGCGCTGCTCGAGCTCAACTGCGAGACCGACTTCGTGGCCAAGGGCGAGCGCTTCCAGGAGCTCGCGGGCCAGGTCGTGGCGCACGTCCTCGAGACCAAGCCCGCCGACGTGGCCGCGCTGCTCGAGTCCTCCTTCGACGGCAAGACCGTCAAGGAGCACCTCGACACCGCCAACGCCGCGCTGGGTGAGAAGATCGAGATCCGGCGGTTCGAGGTGCTGGAGGGCGGCTACATCGGCGCCTACATGCACAAGACCGACCCGGCGCTGCCGCCCGCGGTCGGCGTGCTGGTCCAGCTCGACAAGCCGAACGCCGAGGTCGCCAAGGACATCGCGCAGCACGCTGCCGCGATGGCCCCGCAGTACCTCAAGCCGGAGTCCGTGCCCGCCGAGGTCGTCGAGAAGGAGCGCAAGCTCTTCGAGGAGATGACCCGCGAGGAGGGCAAGCCCGAGGCCGCCATCGGCAAGATCGTCGAGGGCCGGGTGAACAGCTGGTACAAGGACTTCACGCTGCTGCAGCAGGCCTTCGTCAAGGACAACAAGAAGAGCGTGGGCAAGTACGCCTCGGAGAACGGCGTCGAGGTCCTCGCTTTTGTCCGCTTCAAGGTCGGTCAGGCTTAGGCTTAGGCAAGCTGCCAGCTCTAACGATCCACCGAATGAAGGAGGCCGCCGCCGTGCAGGACCACCGGGAGTCAGCCCACGAATCCACGCGGACGGCGGCTTCCTCATCGCAACACCAGCACATCCCGCTCAGGTGGAAGCGGGTCATGTTGAAGCTGTCAGGAGAGGCGTTCGCCGGCAACGAGCCGCTGGGCATCGATCCGGGAGTCGTCGATCATCTGGCTGACTCGATCGCCGAGGCGGTCAAGGAGGGCGTGCAGGTCGCGGTCGTGGTCGGCGGCGGCAACATGTTCCGCGGCGCCACCCTGTCGCAGGGGGGCATCGACCGGACCAGGGCCGACTACATGGGCATGCTCGGCACGGTCATCAACTGCCTGGCCCTGCAGGACTTCCTCGAACGGCGGGGCGTGGAGACGCGCGTGCAGACCGCCATCACCATGCAGCAGGTGGCCGAGCCGTTCCTGCCGCGCCGCGCCATCCGGCACCTGGAGAAGGGCCGCGTGGTCATCTTCGGTGCGGGGCTCGGCTCGCCGTTCTTCTCCACCGACACCGCGGCGTCGCAGCGGGCTCTGGAGATCGGCGCCGAGGCGCTGCTCAAGGGCACCCAGGTCGACGGCATCTACGACTCCGATCCACGCAAGAATCCCGACGCGGTCAGGTTCGACCATCTCGACTACGGCGAGGTACTGCTGCGTGACCTCGCGGTCATGGACGCCACCGCGATCAGCCTGTGCAAGGACAACGATCTGCCGATCGTCGTCTTCGACCTCATGGGCGAGGGCAACATCCTGCGAGCGGTACGCGGTGAGAAAATCGGCACGCTGGTGAGTCCCGCAGGCAAATGACGGAGCGAGCCCGATACCGCCAGCTAGAAGACAGGGAGCCGCTGTGATCGACGAAACCCTCCTCGAAGCCGAGGACAAGATGGACAAGGCCGTGTCGGTCGCGAAGGAGGACTTCGCGAGCATCCGTACGGGCCGGGTCACCCCCTCGATGTTCAACAAGATCAATGCTGAGTACTACGGCACGCCGACGCCGATCCAGCAGCTGGCGTCGTTCCACGTGCCCGAGGCGCGCATGGTCATCATCCAGCCCTACGACAAGAGCTCCATGGGCGCGATCGAGAAGGCCATCCGCGACTCCGACCTCGGCGTCAACCCGACCGACGACGGCCAGGTGATCCGCGTGACGTTCCCGGAGCTGTCCGAGGAGCGCCGCAAGGAGTACATCAAGGTCGCCAGGAACAAGGGCGAGCACGCCAAGGTGTCCGTACGCAACATCCGCCGCTCCGCCAAGGAGACCCTCGACAAGATGGTCAAGGACGGCGAGGCGGGCGAGGACGAGGTCCGGCGGGCCGAGAAGGAGCTCGACGACCTCACCCAGAAGCACGTCGCGAAGATCGATGAGCTGCTCAAGCACAAGGAAGCCGAGCTGCTCGAGGTCTGAGCGGCGCCGCGGCGGAGGGCCGCGTCCGACGGCCTCAGGCAGCGGGTCAGCATCTACGGCCCTCGCCCCCCGCGGCGGGGGCCGTGGCACATGGAGAAACGCAGTGGAAGAACGTACGGCTGGCACCAGTTCGAACGGCGGCAGCCGTACCGGGAGAAACCTGCCGGCCGCGATCGCGGTCGGCCTGGTGCTGGGCGCGCTGGTCCTGGGCACGCTTTACACCGTCAAAGAGCTGTTCCTCCTGGTGCTCGTCGGGGCGGTGGGCGTCGGCGTCCTGGAGCTGGTCAAGGCGTTCGCCACCCGTGACATCAAGGTGCCGGCCGTGCCGGTGCTGGCGGCGCTGGTCGCGATGCAGGCGGCCGCCTACTGGTTCGGTCCCGTCTGGTTACTCGCGACGTTCGCCGCGTTCGCGTTCGTGCTGCTGATCTGGCGGATGTTCAGCGACGGCACGGACGGGTACGTGCGGGACGCTTCGGCGTCGGTGTTCATCCTGTTCTATCCCGCGATGCTCAGCACGTTCGCGGCGTTGCTGCTCAAGGCTCCCGACGGCGACCACCGGGTGCTCGTGTTCATTGCGGTGACCGTGGCCAGCGACATCGGCGGCTATGTCGCGGGTGTGCTGTTCGGGCGGCATCCGATGACCGCGATCAGCCCTCGCAAGACGTGGGAGGGGTTCACCGGATCGGTCGTCGGCTCCACGGTGGTCGGCGCGTGGCTGGTGACGTGGCTGCTCGGTGGCGACCTCTGGCAGGGTGCGCTGATCGGCGCGCTGGCGGCGGCGCTGGCGACGGTCGGCGACCTGGTCGAGTCGATGATCAAGCGCGACCTCGGCATCAAGGACCTCGGCACGATTCTCCCCGGACACGGCGGCCTGATGGACCGGCTGGACTCGCTGGTGACGACGTTGGTGCCCGTCTGGGTGCTGATGACGCTGTTCCTGTGAGAGATCAGTGGCGCTGGGCCTCCAGAGCGGTGACGGGGGACAACCAGAGCCACCGGACGATCTCCCCACCGAACGCGAATCCTGACATGTCAGGCATGTGGGGTGGGTTGGCCTGCATGAGGACCCCCGAATACTGCGGGCCCAGCGGGAACGTGGACGGCTCGTGATACCACTTCGCGGTGTGCCCGTGGCCCAGCCAGGTGACCGAGTGCCACGGATACTGCGCCAGCCACACCAGCAGCAGCGCCGCGTCGCGCGGATCGTCGCGGGTGGCCACGGCCAGCTCGATCCTGGCGTACGCGCCGGGTTTGTCGATCCACTGCTCCACCGTCGGCATGCGCTGGCAGCTCATGCCCACCGTGGACAGCACGGTGAAGCCGCGGTCGCCGTGCGGGGGGCGTTCGGTGATGCCCACGGTCGGCAGGCGGTCGCCGCTGGCGTCCCAGTAGCGGTCGGCCGGGCCCAGCACCCGGTCGAGATGCCCCATCACGAACTGCTGGAACGACGGCCACGACCCCTCGCCGTGCCTCCAGCGCCAGTAGGACGCGGCGTTCTCGATACGGGGTTGTAACCCTTCCAGCGCCTCCGACAAGGCCCAGGCGAACGGCGTCTCGCCCACCGCGTCGCGCGCGTAGCCGGGCATGCCCCGCCGCATGTCGGCCCAGCCCGGGATGACGGCCAGCAGGTCGTCGTCCTCGTAGAGGGCCACGCCGTCGCCCTCCTCGAACCACAGCGGGCTGAGCTGCCCGAGCGGCCGGCGGCCCTCGGGGTGCAGGGTGTTGGGCCGGGGCATCAGCGGGGGCAGCCCGGCGTTGATCCGCCGCAGGTCGACCACGGGCGGGGCCGGACGGTGGTTGGCCAGCCAGACGGCGCCGTGCACCGTGCCGTCGGGAGAGCACAGGTAAGCTACCGAGGAGTCCTCATCCCGCTCGACCACGAGCGTCCGGCTGCCGTACGGGTTGCCGGAGGCGAGGACGACCTCGGTGCCACCCTCGCCGGATGCCGACCGGAAAATCGCCATACGAAACGACTGTAGATCGGCGGAAGACCCGGACGCGAGCCGTAACGTGACCAGGAATTCCACCTCCGATCCGAACGTTCACTAACCTGGTCGACAACCCCTCAAGCAAAGGCAGCAACGTGTCCCAGCCTCCAGGTCAGCTCACCTTCGTCGCGCCCCGGCGGGCCAAGCCCGCCCGGCACCTGGCCGACCTGTCGATGGCCGACCGGCGGGCGGCGGTGGCCGAGCTGGGCGAGAAGGCGTTCCGTGCCGACCAGCTCTCGCGCCACTACTTCGAGCGGCTCACCACCGACGTGTCCGCGATGACCGACCTGCCCGCGGGGGCCCGCGAGAAGCTCGCGGCGCTGCTGCCGAGCCTGCTCACGCCGGTCCGCGAGCTGACCACCGACGGCGGCACCACCCGTAAGACGTTGTGGCGGCTGTTCGACGGGGCCCTGGTCGAGTCGGTGCTCATGCGCTATCCCGACCGGGTGACGATGTGCGTGTCGTCGCAGGCCGGCTGCGGCATGAACTGCCCGTTCTGCGCCACCGGCCAGGCCGGGCTGACCCGCAACATGTCGACCGCCGAGATCGTCGAGCAGGTCGTCGCGGGGGCGCGGGCGCTGGCGGCCGGCGAGGTGCCGGGCGGGCCCGGCCGGGTGAGCAACGTCGTGTTCATGGGCATGGGTGAGCCGCTGGCCAACTACAAGCAGGTGATCGGCGCCGTCCGCCGCCTGGTGGAGCCGGCGCCCCACGGGCTCGGCATCTCCGCGCGCGGCGTCACGGTCTCCACGGTCGGGCTGGTGCCGGCGATCGGCAAGCTCGCCGACGAGGGGCTGCCGGTGACGCTGGCGCTGTCGTTGCACGCGCCCGACGACGAGCTGCGCGACACGCTCGTGCCGATCAACACGCGGTGGAAGGTGGCCGAGGTCCTCGACGCCGCCTGGGCGTACGCGGCCAGGACCAAGCGGCGGGTCTCCATCGAGTACGCGCTCATCAAGGATGTCAACGACCAGGAGTGGCGCGCCGACCTGCTCGGCAAGCTGGTCAAGAACAAACTCGTGCACGTCAACCTCATCCCGCTCAACCCGACGCCCGGCTCGAAGTGGACGGCGTCGCGGCCGGAGGACGAGCGGGCGTTCGTGCGGCGGCTGAAGTTCCACGGGGTGCCGGTGACGGTGCGCGACACGCGCGGGCGCGAGATCGACGGCGCCTGCGGCCAGCTCGCCGCCGCCGAGTGATCCTCTCCTACGTCCGGCGGCGTAGGTGGACGTACGCGGCCAGGCCGGCGGTGCACCACGCCAGTGAGATGGCCGCGAGTTCGGGGAGTCTCGTGAGCAGGTCGCCGGCGTCCGCGGCCTTCATCCAGGTGATCAGAGGGACGGTCAGCCAGTAGAGCGACGAGGCGCTGATCAGCAGCATCGCCATGAAGCCGAGCAGCAGGGCCATGATCGAGACGGCCGGTGACGGCAGGACGGCGCGGCTGGTGAGGGCGCCCAGCGCGGTGCCGGTCAGGGCGGCGAGCACGTACAGCAGCGCCGCGGCTCCCAGCGCGGCCGGGGGAGGCGACGCGGAGACGCCCAGCAGCAGGGCCCAGGCGAGGGCGAGCGCCGAGAGCACCGCACACGCCGCGAACGCCGCCAGCAGGCCCGCCGCGACCTCCCTGCCGCGTCCGCCGGCCTGGATCGCCGAGAGCTCGCGCTGCCGGTCCGGCTCGGTGTCCAGCAGGCTTCTGGCCGCCCAGGCGAGGATCGGAACGATGAGTACGGCCCCGTCGGCCAGGACGGCGGTCTCCACGCCCTTCGGGGCCCGGCTGCCGTAGACGATCGCCAGCATGGCGAGGGCGAGCAGGAGCGCCTGGTAGACGCGGTGTGACCGGACGTAGGCGGCCAGGCGGAACACGGCCAGGGCGATCAATGGGACTCCTCGATCTCGCGGGCCAGGTACCCCTCGTCGCGCACGCCGGCCAGGAAACGCGGCAGGTCGCCGGCGGGGAGCGTGACGGCCACGGTGACCTGCCCGGCCGTCTCGGGGGCGGGTGACGCGGACTCTTCGAGATGGCCGTCGCGCAGGGCCCAGTGGCGGAGGGCGGGCAGGTCGCGCAGGCCGGACTGGTGGTCACTGGCGATGACGATGGCGCCGCGCTGGGCCAGCTCGGCGGCGATCAACGGCAGCGTCTCGCGGGTGCCGGCGTCGAGGCCGGCGAACGGCTCGTCCAGGATGAGCAGCCCCGGCTCGGCCATCAGCGCCTGCACCAGCCCCACCTTGTGCGCGCTGCCCTTCGACAGGTCGCGCAGCGCGGTGTCGAGGAGGGGGCCGAGGCCGAGACGTTCGGCCCAGGGCTCCCACCGGGCGCCGCCGCGTACCCGGGACATGTGCCGCAGATACGTCGTGACCGTGAACGGCTGGGCGGTGGGGAAGCGGTCGGGGGCGAAGCCGACGACCGCCGGCCGGTCGGCGATCACCCCCGAGGTCGGCCGGGCAAGCCCTGCGAGGAGCCGGAGCAAGGTGGACTTGCCCGCGCCGTTCGCCCCGGTCAGCTCGATCACGTTGCCGGCGGACAGGCGGGCGTCGGCGTGGGAAATGACGAGGCGGTCACGTTTTCGGTAACGAAAAGAGACTCTGGTCAGCTGCATGATCTCGTAACGCTATATGTCGGAACGCATGGGGGTGATAAAGGTCCGACAATGGAGGGGCCCCCAGCACAGCTCAAGAGGAGTGAGGCTTGAATCGCTTTCCGCGCGTCATGGGCATGCGTTCAGGCTATGACCCCGTTGAAGTCGACGCTCTGATCGAGCGGATCGAATCGACCCTGGGCCGTGGTTCACACGCCCTGGAGCCGGTCACCGCCGATGAGGTACGCAGAGCGACGTTCCGGGCCAGACGCGGCGGCTACCAGGAGACCGCGGTCGACTTCGCCCTCGAGGCGTTCGTCGTCGCCCTGGAGACGCAGGCCAGGCGGCCCGTACGGCTGGCCATGGCCGAGCCCACCGGCGACCTGCTCCGTGAGGAGTGGTTCGAGACGCAGGCCGCCCGTGTCGAACGCGTCGCCTTCCGCCCCGGCCGCATGGGCACCGGATACAACGAGGACGAGGTCGACGCCTTCCTCGACCGGATCGTGGCCACGTTGCGCGGCACGACGGCGTACCCGGTGACGGCGCAGCAGGTCCGGGAGGCGAAGTTCTCGACCGTGCTGTTCCGGCCCGGCTACCTGATCGCGGACGTCGACTCGTTCCTGGCCGGCATCGTCGACGTGCTCCAGCAGCGGTTCGACCACCAGAACGCGCCGGACACGAGCAGCCGCCCCAGCAGCCCGCCCGGCGCGTGGTTCAGGCGGGAGCCCCTGGGCTGAGGGCCGTCCCGACGGCGGCGAGCAGACCGCGCAGGTCGGGCAGCACGCCCTGGACGACCTGCGCGTCGGCCGGCCGTTCGCCGAGGCGGTTGATCCACACGCGGGGGAGCCCCAGCCGGTGCGCGGGCACCATGTCGTGGAAGTAGCTCTGCGCCACGTGCACCCACGTCGCCGGCTCGTACGTGCTGCGGAACAGTTCGAAGTGCGCGTCCGCCGGTTTGTACGCCCCCGCGTCCTCGGCCGTCACCACCGCGTCGAACGGCACGGGCAGCCGCCGCCGTGTCCCGGCGACGAGGTCACGGTCGCAGTTGGTCAGCAGCGCGAGCCGCCACCCGGCCTCGCGCAGCGCCGACAGCTCCGCGCCGACCTCGGGGAACACCGGCCAGTACGGCAACGTCTCGGCCAGCACGCCGGCGTCGTCGGGGTTCAGGCGCACCTGCTCCTCGGCGCACGCCCTGCGCAGGGACTCGGCCAGGACGTCGCGGTAGCGCATGGCCGGCGACTCGGCCTCCACGGCGTGCTCGTGCCGGTTGTACGCCTCCAGCAGCCGCGCCCCCTGCCCTGGGGCGACCAGCTCGGCGCTGGTGCGGATGCCGTGCCGCCAGTCGACCAGAGTGCCGTAACAGTCGAACGTAACCCATCGCATACCACCCATCATGAGGGCATCGCGGTGGAGCGACGCTAGGAGGCAAGGGGGAGGCGCAGGACGAAGCGCGCGCCGTCGGGATGGTCGGCCACATGGAGATCGCCACCGTAGGACTGGGCGATCTCGCGGGCGATCGGCAGCCCGAAACCCGAGCCGCCCGGGTCGAGTCTGCGAGCCTGGTCCTGGCGGTACAGGCGGTGGAAGATCCTCTCGCGGTCCTCCGGCCGGATGCCGGGGCCGTCGTCCACGACCTCCAGAACGGCGTACGGAGGATCGGTGGCGACCACGATCTCGATCTTGCTGGTGGTGTGCCGCTCCGCGTTGGCCACAAGATTGGACAACAGCCTGGCCAGCCGCACACGAGAGGCCCGGACCACGGCGTTGTCGCTGAGATGAATGATGATCTCGGCGTTCGCCGGGTGGGCTTCCAGCTCTTCCATGACCAGGTTGCCCAGGTCGACCAGACTGGTGGTGGGCGGAGTCGCCGTGTACAGGCGGGCCAGGACGAGCAGGTCGGTGACGACGTTGTCGAGCCGCTCGATGTTCTGACGCAGAGTGCGAAGCGTCTGGCGCAGATCGGCGTCGGGGTCGTCCAGCGCCACCTCCACCTCGGTCAGCAGGCCCGTGATCGGGTTGCGGAGGTCGTGGGTGGCGTCGAACAGGAAGCGTTGTTGCTGCTCGATGGCCTCGTGCAGCGCCGACACGGCCTGCTGCTCCTGGCGGTACGCCTGTTGCAGCCGCGAGCTCACCTTCACCGGGTCAGGGACCTGACCGGGGGTGCGCGCGCCGGTCTGTGTCGACCCGGCGGCGTCGGCCCCCAGGGAGGCGCGCACCTGCTCGGAGAGGCCGGTCACGTCCTCCACCGTGACGATGATCCACCGTACGTCGCCGGCCGGGTCGCACATCGGCACGTTCAGCAGGCACCAGTACCGTTCCTCGAAGGCCCCAGGGCGGTCGGACGTCTCCCTCCCGTGCCCCAGCAGCGGCACGACGTCGGCCACGCCGGTGTCCGCCACTCTCCGGAGCGAGGCGCGCACTTCGGCCACGCCGGATTTCTTGGGATCGCCGAGGACGCGGAGTCTGCCGGAGAAGTCGGCGAAGACATCGCGACGGACGACGTCCTCCCGGTTCCGCCCGGTCAGGTGTACGTAGGCGTCGTTGACGGCCACGACGACCTGATCCGGAGTGAGGATCGCGCAGGGTGACGGTATCGCGTCGAATACCGCCCGATAGTCGATGTTCGTTTCCAAGATGGGATCACCTAACCTGGCCCGGCCCGTACGACGGGAGCGGGCGCTCTGCCGTTCACGAGACCTTCGCGTCGAGGCCGTCCACGACCGCGGGGCCGGTGGGGAGGAGGTCGGCGAAGGTCATGCGTTCCATGAACCGGCGGCGGCTGCGGGCCGCGGCCTCGTTGACCGGGATGTCGCCGACCCCGGTGTAGTCGACGGTGGTACGGAACGGACGGGAACCGGCGGGAAGCCCGACGACGCGGACGATCTCATCGGCGACGCTCTGCACCTGGGGGACCAGGCCGGGGAGCGTCATCCCTCGGGACGCCTCCTCGTTGCGGTCCAGGTACGGCTGGTAGAGCGCCTGGTACTCCTGCTGAACCCCGGTGTCGGCGGGGAACTCGGCATTGGGGAAGTGATCCGTGCCGTCGACGAAGATACCGGGCATCACGATCGTGGTCTCGATGCCGAACTTGATCGTTTCGTAGCCGATCGACTCGGCGAAGGAGTCGAACGCGGCCTTGGCCGCTGTGTACGGCCCGAGGAACGGCGGGACCACCCTGGTCGAGCCGCTGCCCACCCAGATCAGCAGGCCGGAGCGTTGCCGCCGCATCATCGGCAGGAAGGCCCGGTTGACCCGCAGAGCGCCGACCACGTTGGTGTCCAGCCCGCGCATGACCTGTTCGGGGGTGAAGGCCTCCGTGATCCCGAAATACAGGTGGGCGGCGTTGTGCACCAGCACATCGAGGCGGCCCTGCTCCTGCCGGATCGTCCGGGCGGCGGCCTGCGCCGACTCCTCCGACAGGACGTCGAGCTCGACGACCCGAAGGTCGACCCCGTGCTCCGCGGCGAACGCACGATGCTCCGCGGCCTTGTCCGCGTCGCGCCCGCCGACGTCCCGCATGCTCGCGTAAACGGTGTGGCCGGCAAGGGCCAGGGAACGCGCGGTGA
Organism: Nonomuraea aridisoli; assembly: GCF_003236395.1. Taxonomy (GTDB): domain Bacteria; phylum Actinomycetota; class Actinomycetes; order Streptosporangiales; family Streptosporangiaceae; genus Nonomuraea; species Nonomuraea aridisoli. The sequence continues at coordinate 13,214 of NZ_POUD01000088.1, forward strand.
GCCGCCCCATGCCGGTGCCGGCCCCCGTGATGATGATGACCATGCGCTCAGCCCTCGCTGTCAAGGGCGGCCATCAGCTGGGCGTTGTAGCGGTCGCCGGCGGCCGCGCCCGCCGGGACGGCGGCCTCGATGGCGGACAGGTGCTCATCGCTGAGCACCAGGCTCGCGGCGGCCAGCGACTCGCTCAGCCGGTCGCGGCGGCGCGCGCCCACCAGCGGCACGATGTCCGGCCCCCGTGAGGCGACCCACGCGATCGCGACCTGCGCGACGGTGGCGCCGATCGACCGGGCGACCTCGCGCAGCGCGTCGACCAGGGCGAGGTTCGCCTTGAGGTTCTCGTCCTGGAAACGCGGCAGCGCCTGAGCGCGGAAGTCGCCGGGCGTCAGCTGCCGGTCCGCGCTCCAGTGCCCCGACAGCAGCCCCCGGGAGAGCACGCCGTACGCGGTGAGCCCGATGCCGAGCTCGCGAAGGGTCGGCAGGATCGACTCCTCGACGCCGCGGGAGATCAGCGAGTACTCGATCTGCAGGTCGCTGATCGGGTGGACGGCCGCCGCCCGGCGCACGGTGGCCGCGCCGACCTCGGAAAGGCCGACATATCGGACGTAACCGGCCTGGATGAGTTCGGCGATGGCGCCGACCGTGTCCTCGATCGGCACGTTCGGGTTCAGCCGGGTCGGACGGTAGATGTCGACGTGGTCGGTGCCGAGGCGGCGCAGCGTGTACGCCAGCCGGTCCTTGACCGCGACCGGGTCGGTGTCCGCGGGCGCCGGCTGGAAGGCGCCGTCCGGGGTGCGCCGCGCGCCGAACTTGACGCTGATCACCACGTCCTCGCGGTTGCGCTCCTTGAGCGCCCGGCCGATCAGCATCTCGTTGTGGCCGGAGCCGTAGAAGTCGCCCGTGTCGATGAGCGTGACGCCCGCGTCGATCGCCGCGTGCAGGGTGGCGATGCTCTCCTGCTCGTCGGCCGGGCCGTACATATCGGACATGCCCATGGCGCCCAGGCCGATCGCCGAGACGCGGGGGCCGTTCGATCCGAGCCGGCGGGAAAGAATGGTGGCCATTGAGGGTTCTCCTTTTCGTTTCCCTTCCCCGCCTTCGCGGGGATATATCCAGTTTGACCTGGGGAAACGAGGCCAGCCATGGCTGCCATGACCCTGGGGACGGCGTCCCCCCGCTACGCGACAGGGCTGTGGCGGCGGCTGTGCACCAGGGCGACGATGACGGAGGTCACCGGGGCCGCCAGGAACGCGCCGGTGATCCCGGCGATCACGCTGCCGAGCGTGATCGCCACCAGGATGACCGCGCCGGGCAGGTCGAGGGCCTTACCGTAGATCTGCGGCGCCAGCACGTGCCCCTCGATCTGCTGCACCGCCACGGTCACCGCGACCACGATGAGCGCCACCAGCCAGCCCTTGGCCACGAGCGCGACCACCGCGGCCAGCAGCCCGGCGATCAGCGCCCCCACCACCGGCAGGAACGCCCCCACGAACGTCAGCACGGCCAGCGGCAGTGCGATCGGCACGCCGAGGATCCACAGCGCGAGCCCGATGAAGAACCCGTCGAACAGGCCGACGAGCGCCACCCCGCGGATGTAGCGCCCGATCACGGTGAAGATCAGATGGCCCGTGTCGGCCAGGCGCGTCCTGGCCCGGACGGGGGCCAGGTCGAGCAGCCAGCGGAAGAGCCGGTCACCGCCGTGCACGAAGTAGACCGACAGGATGAGCGCGAGGATCGCGCCGACCACGACCTCGCCGACCGTCCTGACGCCGGCCAGCGCGCCGGTGGTGATCTGCCCGCCCTGCGCGGAGAAGTAGTCCCTGGCCTGCTCCAGGAGGCGCCGGTCGTCGATGCCGAGCCGTTCGGTGAGGTCGTGCAGGTCGTCGAGCACCTGGCCGAGGCTCGCCCGCAGCTCGGTGACGCTGTCGACGGTGGGCGGCACGAGCAGCGCGACCAGCCCGCCGAACAGCAGCAGGCCACCGACGAACACCATCGCGGTGGCCGTCGCGCTGTTCAGGCCGCGCCGCCTGAGCCAGCGCGCCGGGGGCAGCAGCAGCGCCGTGAGGAAGACGCCGATGATGATCGACATGGCGACCGTACGGATGTGGTAGAGGCAGAACAGGACCACCGCGGTCACCGCGATCCACCCGAGCAGCCGCCACGGCCCCATCCCCGACCCCCCTGTAACGCCTGGTCAGGGGCGTTCCCCAGGGGGGCCGTGCTCACACGGGCGGCGACAGGTGGGGGTGCTGGGCGCGCTTGTTGGCGGTGTACTCCTCCAGGGCCGCCTCCGTGGCGCTCGTGGTGGCGGCCTGCGCCACCGGCACGTCCCACCACGCCTCGGACGACGGCACGTCGTCGGCCAGACGGTCGGTGCGGACGTAGACCACCGTGGTCTCGGTCGCCGAACGGGCCGCGTCGAGCGCCTTGCGCAGGTCGGCGACCGACTCGGGGCGCAGCACCGAGGCGCCCAGGCTGGCCGCGTTGGCCGCCAGGTCCACCGGCAGCGGGCCGCCGTCGAAGCCGCCGCCGCCGCGGTAGGCGTACGCGGTGCCGAGGCGTTCGGCGCCGACGCTCTCCGACAGGCGGCCGATGGAGGCGAACCCGGAGTTGTCCACCAGCACCACGATCAGCTTGACGCCCTCGGAGACGGCCGTGACGAGCTCCTGCGCCATCATCAGGTAGGAGCCGTCGCCCACCAGCACGAACACCTCGCGCTCGGGGGCCGCCATCTTCACGCCCAGGCCGCCGGCGATCTCGTAGCCCATGCAGGAGTAGCCGTACTCGACGTGGTAGCAGCCGGGGCCGCTGGGGCGCCAGAGCTTGTGCAGGTCGCCGGGCATCGACCCGGCCGCGCACACCACCACGCCGTCGTCGCCGGCCGCCGCGTTGACCGCGCCGATCACCGCCGCCTGCGAGATCGGCGAGCCCTCCAGCCCGTACGCCGCGTCGACCGCCGCGTCCCAGGCCCGGATGAGCCCGGCGGCCCGCTCGCGGTAGGCGGCCGGGGTTGCCCAGCCCTCGCACGCCTCGGCGAGGTCGGCGAGGCCCTCGCGGGCGTCGGCGACCAGCTGCAGGCCGGACAGCTTGGCCGCGTCGAAGCCGGTGACGTTGAGGTTCACGAAACGGGCGTCGGGCGCGAAGATCGTGCGCGAGGCGGTGGTGAAGTCGCTGTAGCGGGTGCCGACGCCGATGACCACGTCGGCCTCGCGGGCCAGCGTGTTGGCGGCGGTGGTGCCCGTCGCGCCGACCGCGCCGACGGCCAGCGGGTGCCCGTGGGGGAGGGCGCCCTTGCCCGCGTGCGTCTCGGCGACCGGCACGCCGTACCGCTCGGCGAAGGCGCGCAGCTCGTCGGCGGCCTCGCTGTAGATGACGCCGCCCCCGGCCACGATCAGCGGGCGGGCGGCCGCGGTGATGACCGAGGCGGCCCGGGCCAGCGCCGAGCGTTCGGGGCGCGGACGCGGGATGTGCCAGACGCGGCGGGCGAACAGCTCGTCGGGCCAGTCGTACGCCTCGGCCTGCACGTCCTGCGGCAGCGCCAGCGTCACCGCGCCGGTCTCGGCCGGGTCGGTGAGCACCCGCATGGCCGCGAGCAGCGCCGGCGGCAGCTGCTCGGGACGGTTGATCCGGTCCCAGTACCGGGAGACGGGCCTGAGGCAGTCGTTGACGGAGATGTCGTAGGAGCGCGGGTCCTCCAGCTCCTGCAGCACCGGGGAGGCCACGCGGGTGGCGAAGATGTCGCCCGGCAGCAGCAGCACGGGCAGCCGGTTGATGGTGGCCGCCGCCGCGCCCGTGACCATGTTGGTGGCGCCGGGGCCGATCGAGCTGGTGCAGGCCAGCGTGGCCAGCCTGTTGCTCGCCCGGGCGTGGCCGGCCGCGGTGTGCACCATCGCCTGCTCGTTGCGGCTCAGGTGGTACGGCAGGTCGGCGCCCGCGGTGGCCAGCGCCTGCCCGATGCCGGCGACGTTGCCGTGGCCGAAGATGCCGGTGCAGCCGGCGAAGAACCTGCGCTCGACACCGTCGCGCTCGCTCCACTGCGCGGCCAGGAAGCGTACGACGGCCTGGGCGACGGTCAGCCGGGTCATGAGGTCCTCCCGAACGGCAGTCTGGGGTCGATGAGCTGGTCGTCCCACGAGGAGCGGATCCAGGCGTGACGCGGGTCGTCGCAGAACGCCATCGACCGCTCGTCCGCGGGGCCCGCCAGGACGTTCAGGTAGTACAGGTCGTAGCCGGGGGCCGCCATGGAGGGGCCGTGGTAGCCGTACGGCACCAGCACCACGTCGCCCGAGGAGACCTCGGCGAGGGTGTCGATCCGGCCCCGCTCGGAGGAGTAGACCCGCTGGTAGCCGATGCCCTGGTCGGCGACCTCGAAGTAGTAGATCTCCTCCAGCACCGCCTCGCCCGGGTTCGGGGTGTCGTGCTTGTGCGGCGGATAGGACGACCAGTTGCCGCCGGGCGTGAGCACCTCCACGGCCACGAGCTTGTCGCAGTCGAAGACGCCGGGGGCGCAGAAGTTGTTGACCTGGCGGCTGGCCTGGCCCGCGCCCCTGAGCTCGACCGGCACCTCGGCGGCGGCGACGTAGCGGGGCGGCAGGGCGCGGGTGGCGCGGGCCGCGGGCAGGGCGATGCGGCCCGCGCCCTCGATCGTCACCCGCGTGCCGATCGGCACGTACGCGAAGTCGGACGGCCCGTCGAACACCGACGGCCGGCCGGCCAGCGGGAACGTCTCACCCGGCAGGGTCACCGTGCACGAGCCCGCCAGCGGCAGGACGAGCATCTCCTCCTCGCCCGTGTCGAACGACACCGGGGCGTCGGTCAGGTCCACGACCCGCAGCCCCGAGTACGTCCAGCCGGCCACGGACGGGGTGATCTCCACCGACCAGGGGTCGCCGGCGGCCTTGCCGTACGGAAGGTAGGTCATCGTCGGGCCTTTCGCACCAGCGCCGCGGCCCCGTCCACGGCGGTCGCCACATCGTCGTCGGGAGGATAGAGCAGGGCGCGCCCGACGACGAGGCCGCGCACCCCGGGCAGGCCGAGCGCGCGGTGCCAGTCGGCGAAGGCGGCGTCGATGTCGGGCGGGTCGCCCCCGAGGAGCAGCGCGGGCAGCGTGGTCGCGGCCATCACCCGCTCCATCTCGGCCACCGCCGGGATCTTGAGCCAGGTGTAGGCCGAGGTCACGCCGAGCGCCTGGGCGATGCTGATCGCCCGGATGACGGCCTCGGGCGACAGGTCGTTGCGCACGGCCCCCGACTCCGTACGCGTCGACCAGAACGGCTCCACCATGGCGACCAGGCGCCGGCGGGCCAGGTCGGTGACCGCGTGGGCGCACGACTCCAGCGTGGCCACGGTCGCGTGGTCGGCCGGGTCGATGCGGCAGAGCATCTTGCCGCCGTCGAGCCGCATCGCGTCGATCGAGGCGGCGTCGAAGCCGGTGAAGCGGTCGTCCAGCTCGAACACCGAGCCCTGCAGGCCGCCGCGGTTCATGGAGCCGAAGGCCAGCTTGCCCTCCAGCGCGCCCAGCAGCAGCAGGTCCTCCAGGACGTCGGGGGCGGCCAGGATGCCGTCGACGCCCGGCCTGGCCAGCGCCACCTGGAGGCGGTCGAGCAGGTCGGCGCGGCTGGCCATGGCCAGCGGCCGGTCCCGGACGCCGAGCGAGCCGCGGGCCGGGTGGTCGGCGGCGATGATGAGCATCCGCTCCCCGTCGCCCGGCAGACCGCGCCGTTGCCGGCGGGCCGCCGCTTCGGCGATCTCTTCGGGCCTGGTGGCCCGGATGTGGGTGAGCCGCTGGTAACCCGCGCCCATGGACAGCGTGATGTCGCTCAAGAAGCCACCCCGTTCAGCAGGTCCTCCACCTCGGAGGTCGTCGGCATGGCGTCGGCGCAGGCCAGGCGGGCGGCCACGTAGGCGCCGGCGGCGTTGGCGAAGCGCAGCGTGCGCTCCAGCGGCCAGTCGCGCAGCAGCCCGAGGCACAGGGCGCCGCCGAACGCGTCGCCCGCGCCGATGCCGTTGACGACCTTCACCTCCATCGGCTCGACCCGCGCCCGCTCGCCGTCGGCGGTGCGCGCGAAGACGCCGTCGGGGCCCATCTTCACGATCGCGACGCGTACGCCGGCGTCGAGCATGGCCTGGGCGGCGGCCTCGGGGTCGCGGACGCCGACGGCCGTCTCGACCTCGTCGAGGTTGCCGACCGCGACGGTCGCGTGGGGGAGCGCCTCGCGCGCCGCCCGCGTGGCCGCCTCGCGCGACTCCCACAGGGACTCGCGGTAGTCGAGGTCGAACACCGTCCAGCCGCTGGTGCGGGCCCGCAGCGCGGCGTGGTGGGCGGCGGCGCTGGGCTCGCGGCTCAGCCCGGTCAGCGAGAACCAGAACAGGCTCGTCCCGGCGATCGCCCGGAGGTCGAGCATGGACGGGGTGACGCGCAGGTCCGGCGGGTGCTCGCCGCGGTAGAAGTAGATCGGGAAGTGATCGGGCGGGAAGATCTCGCAGAAGGTCACGGGCGTGGCCGGGCCCTCGATGGTGCTGACGAAGACGTCGTCCACGCCGAAGCCGCGGATCGCCCGGCGTACGTACTCGCCGAACGGGTCCGCTCCCACGGCGGTGATCACGGCGGATCGCAGCCCGTGGCGCGCCGCGGCGACGGCGACGTTGGTGGGGCTGCCACCGAGGAACTTGCCGAAGGTCTCGACGTCGGCCAACCCGACGCCGGTCTGCAACGGATAGACGTCGACGCCGCAGCGACCGAACGTGATCAGGTCGTACAAAGCACCTCCTGGAACGGAGCCTACCTTCGACACTATGGCATATTGTCATGACATTCTGATGTCCGCTATGTTGCGTTGTGTGCCCCTCCCTCGGCTTGGTCCGCACGGCGCACGCCGCCGGGTGGTGAAGTCGAGCCTCGAAGAGGCAGCATGCGGGCACATCCCTGGATTTGGCCAGACCTTTACGTCATCTAGATGTCATGACATATTGGCCACTGGCTGCCTCCCCTTTCCAGACGCGTCGGAGGGTTTGCATGGCATTGCGGAAACGGTCGATGGGTGTGGTCGCGGTCATCACCGCGACCGGTCTGGGGCTCGCCGCCTGCGGGCAGTCATCCGGCGGGGGAGGTGACGCCATCGAACTCACCATCACCCAGAACTCCATCCAGGGCGGGAAGAACGCCAACACGGCCGAGCACATCGCCGACTGGGTGATCCCCCAGTTCGAGGCGGCGCAGAAGGCCAAGGGCAAGAACGTCACGGTCAAGTTCGTCCCCAGCGGCGTCGACGACGAACAGTACAAGACAAAGCTCTCGCTCGACCTCAAGTCGGGCAAGGGTGCGGACGTGATCGACATCGACGGCATCTGGGCCGGTGAGTTCGCCGAGGCGGGCTACATCAAGCCGCTGTCGGAGGTCGTCGGGCCCGAGGCCGACAGCTGGGACGGCTGGGCGCAGATCCCCGAGGCCGTGCAGCAGATGGCCGCCTTCAACGACAAGAGGTACGCCCTCCCGGTGGGCACCGACGGCCGCGTCCTGTACTACAACAAGACGCTCTTCGCCAAGGCCGGACTGCCCGCCGACTGGCAGCCCGCCGGCTGGCAGGAGATCCTCGACGCCGGCGCCAAGCTGAAGTCGTCCGGCGTGCCCGTGCCGATCCAGATCAACGCCGGCACCGCGATGGGCGAGGCCACCTCGATGCAGGGCGTGCTGCCGCTGCTCGCCGGCGCGGGCGGCGAGGTGCAGCAGGACGGCAAGTGGACCGGCGCCTCCCAGCCGCTCAAGGACGCCCTCGGCCTCTACCAGAAGATCTACGGCGGCGGCCTCGGCGACCCGAAGCTGCAGCAGGAGGCCAAGGGCCGCGACAAGTCGTTCCAGCAGTTCGCCGAGGGCAAGATCGGCATCCTGATGGAGGGCGACTACTTCTGGCGCGGCGTGGTCAACCCCAAGGACGGCGTCGCCCCCATGGCCGACCGCGACCAGGTCGTCGGGTACGCCATGATCCCCGCGATCGAGCCCGGCAAGGGCATCCGCGGCCAGGACTTCGTCAGCATGTCCGGGGGCGCCCTGCGCACCGTCAACCCCAACAGCGAGCACCCGAAGGAGGCCTTCGAGCTGCTCGCCTTCACGCTCTCGCCGGAGGCGCTGAAGGAGGAGACCAAGGACGGCAACGTGCGCATCACCCCGCGCACCGACGTCAACAAGGAGATCCTCGCCGGGGAGCCGCTGCTGACCTACATCTCGGAGAAGGTGCTGCCCGTGACGGCCTACCGGCCGCCGGTCGCCGTCTACCCGCAGGTGTCGGTGGCGCTGCAGGAGGCCACTGCCGCGGTCGTCGGCGGCACGGCCCCCGACCAGGCGGCGGCCGACTACCAGAAGAAGCTTGAGGGAATCGTCGGTGGCGCAGGCAATATCACCACCCCCTGAGGTCGTCAGGGAAGACGGGCCCGCCCGCGGCGGCGACAGCTCCGACGCCGCGGGCCTCGGACGGGTGCGGGCCGCGGTCTTCGTGGCCCCCGCCCTGCTGCTGATCGCGGTCTTCCTCGTCTTCCCCGCCCTGTGGGTGCTCTATCTCGGGCTCACCAACTACCGGCTCACCGGCGTCGCCGCCGCCGAGCCGCAGTTCGTCGGCCTGGACAACTTCATCGAGGCGATCACCACCCCCGCGTTCTGGAACTCGACGTGGCTGACCGTCGAGTTCGTGCTCGGCTCGGCCGTCATCGGGCAGGCCGTGCTCGGCTTCACCATCGCCTGGATGATGCGCGACCGGCGGGGCCCGCTCAAGCGGGCGGTCGAGGGCCTGGTCATCCTGGCCTGGATCCTGCCGAGCGCGATCGTGGCGTTCCTGTGGGTGGCGCTGCTCGACCGCGACGGCGGCACGCTCAACGCGGTGCTCGGCATCCCCGGCTTCGCGTGGCTGCTCGACCACCCGATGTTGTCGATCATCATCTTCAACACCTGGCGCGGCACCGCCTTCTCGATGATGTTGTACGGCGCCGCGCTCGGCAACGTGCCGCCCTCCCACCTGGAGAGCGCCCGCCTGGCCGGGGCCTCCGGCTGGCAGCAGCTGCGCGACGTCGTCTTCCCGCACATCCGGGGCCACATCCTGACCAACCTGCTGCTGATCAGCCTGTGGACGTTCAACGACTTCGGGCCGTTCCTGCTCACCGCGGGCGGTCCCGACGGCCGGTCCGAGGTGCTGGCCGTGCACGTCTACAAGGTCGCGCTGCAGGCGGGCGAGCTGGGCCACGGAGCCGCCGTCTCCACGGTCATCCTGCTGATCAACCTGGTCGTGGCGGTGTTCTACCTGCGGCTGCTGCGGAGCAAGAAATGACGCGTTTCGTGTTGGGCCGGATCGGGTTCTACACCCTGGTCGCCGTGCTGCTGGCGTTCTTCAGCATCCCCTTGTTGTGGCTGGTGACGGCGCCGTTCACCTCGGACCCGACGTACGAGGTGAAGGTGCCGGACTTCACGCTGGACAACTTCCGGGCGGTCCTGGAGCACCCGTACGCGCTGCCGTCGTTGTGGAACTCCGTCGTGTTGTCGGTCGGGTCGGCCGTGCTCGTCGTCGTCATGGCGGCCCTGGCCGCCTACGCCCTGAGCCGGGTGCGGCTGCCCGGGCGCGACGCCCTGCTGTACGCGCTGCTGCTGCTGTCGTCCATCATCACCGGGACCGCGGCGATGGTGCCGCTCTTCCAGCTCGCGGTCGAGCTGAACCTCATCGACTCCCAGCTCGGGCTGATCCTCATCCTGACCGGCGGCCTGCTGCCCGCGGCGATCTTCATGCTCAAGGACTTCATGGACTCCACGCCGAAGTCGTACGAGGAGTCGGCGCGGGTCTTCGGGGCCTCGCCGCTGCAGATCGTCCGGCACGTGGTCGTGCCGCTCGTGCGGCCGGGGCTGGCGACCATCGCGGTGTGGGCCGTGGCCAACGTGTGGGGGAACTTCCTCATGCCGTACCTGTTGCTGAGCGACGTGGAGAAGCAGCCGGCGGCGGTGATCACGTACACGCTGTACACCGAGGGCGGCCAGGCGAATCTCAGCATGCTCTCGACGTTCGGGCTGCTCTATTCGATCCCGGTGGTCCTCATGTACCTGTTCGTCAGCAAAAAGTATGGCTTCCGCTTCCATGGAGGGATCAAGCGCTGATGGCCGCCATCGAACTACGGGGGCTGACCAAGGTCTACCCCGGCGGGGTGAAAGCGCTCGACGCGCTCGACCTGGCCATCCCCGACGGCGAGTTCTTCGCCCTGCTGGGGCCGTCCGGCTGCGGGAAGACCACGCTGCTGCGCACGATCGCGGGGCTGGAGACCGCCTCCGGCGGCTCCGTCGTCATCGGCGAGCGGGACGTCACCGCCCTGCAGCCCGGCGCGAGGGACGTCGCGATGGTCTTCCAGGACTACGCGCTCTTCCCGCACATGGACGTCACGGACAACATCGCCTACCCGCTGCGGATCAAGAAGGTCGCCAAGGCCGCCCGCCACGAGAAGGCCGCGGAGGTCGGCGCGCGGCTCGGCCTCGACCACCTCATGGACCGGCGGCCCGGCCAGCTCTCCGGCGGCCAGCAGCAGCGCGTCGCGCTCGCCCGGGTGATGGCCACGCAGGCGCAGGCGTACCTGTTCGACGAGCCGCTGTCCAACCTGGACGCGCGGCTGCGGCTTGAGGCGCGGACGTTCCTGAAGAAGCTCCAGCGCGAGCTGGGGGTGACCACCGTCTTCGTCACCCACGACCAGGCCGAGGCCCTCGCCATGGCCGACCGCATGGCCGTCATGGAGAGCGGGCACATCCGGCAGATCGGCACGCCCGCCGAGGTGTTCCAGCGGCCGGCCAACACGTTCGTCGCCTCCTTCATCGGCTCGACGCCGATGAACCTGCTCGACGGGGTCGCCCGCGGTGACACCCTGGAGGTGGCGGGCTGCAAGGTCGCCGTCCCGGTCTCGGCCGAGGGCCGCGTCCCCGACGGGACCGCGATCGTGTACGGCGTGCGGCCCGAGTACATGACGTACTCGGCGGAGCCCGCTGACGGGGCGTTCGGAGGGAAGGTGGCCATCGTGGAGAACCTCGGCGCGTCCCACCTGGTGACCCTCGACGTCGGCGACGTGATCGTGCAGGCCGTCGTCCCCGAGGGCAGCGAGCCCCTGGTCGGCGACGACGGCTACGCCCTGCCCCGGCGCGACCGGGCCCTCGTCTACCGGGACGGTGAGTTGGTGTGAGAGGGCGCTGGACTCTCGATGACCGGCTGGAGCGGATGCTCCGGGAGGTGCCTTTCGAGGTCCCCGCGGGCACGGCGGCGGTCACCGTGCGGCTGTCGTACGACCGGTCGCAGGGCGTGATCGACCTCGGGTGCGCCTCGCCGCGCGGTTTCCGCGGCTGGTCGGGCGGCGCGCGCGACGAGTACACGATCACGGAGGACTGGGCGACGCCCGGCTACCTGCCCGGCGCGCCCGAGACCGGCACGTGGCAGGTGTGGCTGCGGCTGCACCGCATCCCGCCGCAGGGCCTGGACTACACGCTCGACGTGACGTTCGAGACCGCCGCGCCGCCCGAGCCGGTGACCGCGGAGCCGCCGCACGGCGAGCGCCCGCCCCGGCGCGACATCCCCGACGTCGACGGCCTGCGCTGGTACGCCGGCGACTTCCACGCCCACACCCTGCACAGCGACGGCACGCTCACCATCGCCGGGCTGGCCGAGCTGGCCCACGGGCGCGGGCTCGACTTCCTGGCCGTCACCGACCACAACACCGTCAGCCATCACCCCTGGCTCGGCAAGATCGACCGGGAGATCACGCTCATCCCCGGCCAGGAGGTCACCACCGACCGCGGCCACGCGAACGTCTTCGGCGACGTCGGCTGGGTCGACTTCCGGCAACCGGTCGACTCCTGGGTCGAGCACGCCGAACGCGCGGGCGGGATCATCTCGATCAACCACCCGCTCGGCGGCGACTGCGCCTGGCTGCAGCCGGTGACCCGGCGGCCCCGCGTCGCCGAGGTCTGGCACTCCGGCTGGTGGGACCGCCGGTGGGGCGCCCCGCTGTCCTGGGCCGCCGCCTGGCGCGACGACGTGATCGCCATCGGCGGCAGCGACTTCCACCGTGAGGGCTCCGACGGGCTGCCGGGCGCGCCCACGACGTGGGTGCTGGCCGAGGACACCAGCGGGGTGCTGGACGGCGTACGCGCCGGGCGCACCGCCGTCTCGGCGGGACCCGACGCGCCGCTGCTGCTGCGGCTGGGCGACGAACTGCTCGCCCTCGACGCCGACGGCCTCGTCCTGGTACGCCCCGACGGCACCCGTCAGGTGGTCCGCGGCGAACGGGTGCTGCTGCGCGCCCTCGAGGGACCGCACCGGTTGGAAACCTACGAGAACGAGGTGATCGCCCTATGCGCGTGAGGAAAGTCGCCAACGCGCCCGTGAGTTTCGGCGTGTTCGAGCTCAGCGACGCGCCGCCACCGCTCACCGCCGACGAGATGGTGCGCGCCCTGACCGAGGCCGGCTACGAGGGCATCGACCTCGGCCCCGTCGGCTACCTCGGCACCCCCGACGACCTGGCCGAACGCCTGGGCGGTCTGTGGCTGGCCGGCGGCTGGGCCGACCTGCGCTACAGCGACGCCGAGGAGTTCCGCCGCGGGCTGCCCGCCCTCGACGCCACCCTGGACGTCTTCGCCGCCGCGCCGGTCGGGCCGCTGCCGCCGCGGCCCACGCTCGGCGAGTCGGGCGTGCCCGAGCGCTTCGCCCGCCCCGGCGGGAACGCTCCCGGCCTGCCCGCCTCCGAGTGGCCCGGGTACGCCGCCCGCGTCCAGGAGGCCGTCGACCGGTGCCGCCAGCGCGGGTTCGACCCCGTCTTCCACCACCACCTGGGCACGTACGTCGAGACGCCCGACGAGGTCGAGCGCCTGCTGGAGCTGACCGACGTGCAGCTCTGCCTCGACACCGGACACCTGCTGCTGGCCGGCGGAGACCCGGTGACGGCGTTGCGCGCGTGGGCCGGGCGGATCGGGCACGTGCACGTCAAGGACGGCGACACGAAGATCCTCGCCCAGGCCCTGGCCGAGGGCGTGGACCTGCGCGAGCTGATGGGCCGGGGCGGGTTCGCCCCGCTGGGCCAGGGCGAGCTGGACCTGCCCGGCGTGGTCAGGACGCTCGACGAGATCGACTACTCGGGCTGGGTCATCGTCGAGCAGGACACCCTGCCGGGGCGGCGCAGCGTCGCCCAGAACATCGCCGACCAGGCCGCCAACCGCAGGATGCTGAAGGATCTGGGACTTTGAGAATCGCGCTTGTCGGGTGCGGGGCCGTCACGCAGGCGGTCTACGTGCCCTTGTTGTCGCGGCGGCGCGACCTGTTCGAGGTGGTCGCCGTCTGCGACCTGTCGCGCGCCCTCGCCGACGCCGTCGGCGACCGGCTGGGTGCCGCGCGGCGGCACACCTCGGTGGCGGAGCTGCTCGCCGAAGGCGGCTTCGAGGCCGTCGTCGTGCTGGCCTCCGGCTCCCACGGCGAGACCGTGCGCCAGGCCCTCGCCGGCGGTTACGCCGTGTTGTGCGAGAAGCCGCTCGCCCTGACCCGGGCCGAGGTCGCGGAGCTGCCCGAGGGGCGGCTGATGGTCGGCTACATGAAGCAGTACGACCCCGCGGTGCGGCGGGCCGAGGAGATGCTGGCCGAGCTGGGCGGGCCGGGGGTGATCCGGTCGGTCGAGGTGACCGTGCTGCATCCGAGCGGCGAGTCGCAGCTGGCGTTCGCGAACCTGACGCAGGCGCGCGACGTGGACGCCGGGCTGCTGGCCTCGTTGCGCGCGGCCGAGGGGGAGCTGGTGTCGCGGGCGCTGGGGGAGTCGGCGCCGGAGCCGGTCAGGAATCTGTACGGGGTAGCCCTCGGCTCGATTTGCCACGATTTGTCGCTCATGAGGCGCTTTACCGGCTCTCCGCAGGAAATTTCGTACGTTGAGACCTGGGGGGACGCGCCCGGGTCGGTCGAGATCTCCGGGCCGCTGCCCGTCCGGGGCCGGTTCTCCGTCCGGTGGCACTACCTGGAGGACTACCCGGCCTATCGTGAGACCGTGGCGATCCACCATGACAAGGGCACGCTGGAGCTCGTCTTCCCGGCCCCGTACCTGATGAACGCCCCCACCGTCCTCACCGTGGTCTCCGGGAGCGAGAGCCGCACGGAGTACCGCGACGTTACCGAGGCGTTCGAGGTGCAGCTGGCCGCCTTCCATGCTTACGTGAACGAGGGCAAGCCGCCGCTCACCGACGCGGCCGGCGCGCTGGAGGACATCGTGACGGCCCAGCGCATCGCCGCCCGTTATGCCGTTCAGCATGATCTGCCCATCGGAGGAGAGTCCGCGTGAGCTCGGAGATCGTCGTCGTTCCCCACACGCACTGGGACCGCGAGTGGTACGAGCCGTTCCAGCGCTTCCGGCTGCGCCTGGTGGCCCTGCTGGACGAGGTGCTCGACACCATGGAACGCGAGCCCGCCTACCACTTCACCCTCGACGGGCAGCTCGCCTGCGTGGACGACTACCTGGAGGTGCGTCCGGAGAACCGCGACCGCATCGCCGCCCTCGTCGAGTCCGGGCGCCTCGCGGTCGGGCCGTGGCAGATCCTGCTGGACGAGTTCCTCTGCTCGGGCGAGAACATCGTCCGCAACCTGGAGCTCGGCATGTCCCGTGCCGACAAGCTGGGCGGCGCCATGCCGGTCGGCTACCTGCCCGACATGTTCGGCCACACGGCCCAGATGCCGCAGATCCTGCGCAAGGCCGGGCTGCTGCACGCCTGCGTCTACCGCGGCGTGCCGTCCTCGGTCGTCACCGACGCCTTCGCCTGGGTGGCGCCCGACGGAACGGCGCTGCGCACCCAGTACCTTCCGGCGGGCGGCTACGGCAACGGCGCCCACCTGTTCTCCGACTCCGAGGGCCTGGAGGGGCGGGCCGCCGCGTTCGTCGAGACCATGCGCCGGTGGCACGGGCCCGAGGGGTCGCTGCTCGCGATGTACGGCACCGACCACTCCGCCCCCGTGCGCGGGCTGCCGGAGATGGTGGCGGCGATCGGCGCCCGCATGGACACCTTGTCCGGATATATCGGTGCTTATTCCGGTGATGTCGAGGGCCTGCCGCGCGTCGAGGGCGAGCTGCGCTCCCACGCCCGCGCCAACATCCTGCCCGGCGTCATCTCCATCCGCCCGCACGTCAAACAGGCCATGGGCCGCGCCGAGCGGATGGTCGAACGCTACGCGGAGCCGCTGGCCGCCCTCTGGGGCGGCGAGTGGCCGGGCCGCTTCCTCGACATGGCGTGGTGGCGGCTGGTGGACGCCAGCGGGCACGACTCCGTGACCGGCTGCGGCGTCGACGACACCGCCCAGCAGGTCGCCGCCCGCATCGCCGAAGCGGAGCAGCTCGGGCAGGCCGTGCGCGACATGGTGACCGCGCGGCTGGCGCGGGACGTGCCCTCCGACGGCGTGCTCGTCGTCAACCCGACGCCCGCCACCCGGCGCGGGGTCGTGATCGTGGACGTCGCCGGCGCCGACCCGCTCGTGGACCCCTCCGGCCGGCCGATCCCCGTGCAGCCCCTGGAGCACGCCGCCACGCTGCTGCTCGACGAAAAGATGGACCCGGCCACGGCGCTCACCTTCGTCCACGGCACCGAGCTGTACGGCCAGCACATCACGTCCTGGTCGGTCCAGGACGGCACGCTGACGTTCACCGTGGCGCGTGAGACGCCGATCGTGTTCGACGTGGACGACCTGCGCGGCGAGCTCGACGGCGTGACCCGCGTCCGCATCCTCGCCGAGCCCCGCCGCACGGTGGCCGCCCTGGTGGAGGCGCCGCCCCTCGGGCACACCGGCCTGCGTCCCGTCCCTCACGCGCAGGCGTACGGCGCGGACTCCGGCGACGAGCACCACGCGTCCTGCTGGCGGGCCGCGGACGGGCTCGCCCCGGTGCGCGGCGACGCGGAGGTGCTGGACAACGGCCTGCTCCGGGTCGCCGTCGCCTCCGACGGCACGCTCACCCTGGTGGCCCGCGACGGCACGACCGTCACGGGCGCGGGCCGCATCGTCGACGGCGGCGACGTGGGCGACACCTACAACTACGCGCCCCCGCTGGACGACCTGGTCGTCTCCGAGCCGGAGTCCGTCGACACCGAGCTGGTCTGCTCGGGCCCGCTGGTGGCGGCGGTGGACGTGCGGCGCACGTACCGGTGGCCGGCCGCCGGTGACGGGATCGAGGGCGCGCCCGAGCTGCCCGCCGCCTCGCGGTCGGAGCGGACGGAGGAGACCGTCGTCGTCACCCGGGTGGAGCTGCGTGCTGGGGAGCCGTTCGTCCGGCTGCACGTCGAGTTCGACAACCGCAGCGCCGACCATCGGGTGCGCCTCCACGTCCCGCTGCCCTCGCAGGCGTCGGAGTCGTACGCGGAGGGGCAGTTCGCGGTCGTCCGCCGCGGCACGACCTCGGAGGCCGGGTGCGGCGAGACGCCGCTGCCGACCTTCCCGGCCTCCTCGTGGGTGGCCGCCGGGGGTGTGGCCGCGCTGCTGGAGCACGTCACCGAGTACGAGCTGACCGGCGGGGAGCTGGCGCTCACGCTGCTCCGCTCGGTCGGCTACCTCTCGCGCAACCGCAACGCCCTGCGCCCCGAACCCGCCGGACCCCAGCTGCCGACGCCGGCGGCGCAGTCCCGCGGGGTCCGCTCGGTGCGCCTGGCGCTCATGCCGTACGCGGAGTCGTGGCAGGAGGTGCTCCCGCACGCGGAGGCGTTCCGCCACGACCTGCTGGTGACGCCGGGCACGGGCGACCGTTCCCTTGCCCTGCCCGAGCCCGCCGCCGGCCTGTCGGTGACGGGCGACGGCGTGGTGATGACGTCCCTGCGTGACCGCGACGGCTGGTCGGAGCTCCGCGTGGTCGCCCTCACCCCGTCCGCTACCGAGGCCGTCATCTCGGGCGACCTCCTCGAAGCCCGTCACGCCGACCTGCGCGGCCGCCCCGGCGACGCCGTACCCGTCGCGGACGGCACGCTCCGGCTGCCCCTGGGCCCGTGGGAGATCGCCACCGTGCAGTTCCGTCAACGCTGAGTGACCAAGCGAAAGCATGGAGCAATAATCCGCAGTCGGGCGAGGCGCGTCTCGCCTCGCCCGACCTGTCGGAGGTGGACCCCGGGCGTGTGCCGGGCCGATGGCCAATTTCCGGGTCCGCGAGAAATGCCCGGCCTGCCTCGTCGTCATCTGCCCGAACCGCCGGGTGGCCCGCTGGGCCGAACGGGCGTTGAACGCCATCGATCGAGACGTCGCCTGGACGTACGCTCGATACCTCACTCTGTCGCTGGAAGGCAACGCACAGCGAGAATGGGGCCGGCGGATGGCCATGATGACTTACCCGTACCAGGGCGAATACGCCGAGAGACTCCATGCCGAGGGCGAGGCGAAGTCCGTGTTATGGGTCTTGGAGGGGCGTGGGGTCCCCGTCCCTGAGGGGGCGCGGGAGCGGGTGATGGGGTGTCGGGATATGGCTCTGTTTGATGCCTGGCTGCTTCGTGCGATTGAGGTTGCGTCGGCGGACGAGTTCTTCGGCTGATCGGGCTATGGGGTGAGGAGGCCGAGTTGGCGGGCGGCGCGGATGGCGAGCCAGACCTCGGCGAAGGCGGCGGTAGAGGAGAGGTCGCGGCCGGTGAGGGCGGCGAAGCGGCGTAGGCGGTAGGCCAGGGTGTTGGGGTGGATGTGGAGCGCGGCCGCCGCCTCCTCCGACTGGCGGTTGCGTTCCATCCAGGTGCGTACGGACATGAGCAGGCGCGAGTCGTGGGCCTCGTCGTACGCGAGGGCGGCGCCCAGTACGTGGTCCACCAGGGCGGCCAGGGTCGCGGGGTCGTCCGGGAGCCAGCGGCCCGTGGTGTCCTCGCCGTAGTGGACGAGCGGGCGGCCCGATTCGGCGGCGTGTGAGGCGGCCCAGACCGCTTCCCGCTGGGCCACCCGGAGCGACTCTCCCGGCGGGAACGGGCGGCTCGCCCCCGCGGCCACCCCCGGCAAGGCGGCCACGGCCTCCCCGATGCTCGCGGCGGCGGTGTCCCCGGGGTTTGCGGTGGCGCTTTGTGCGGAGTTTGTGGTGG
>NZ_POUD01000089.1 GCF_003236395.1 Nonomuraea aridisoli
TCGTCGCAGAGCACGGCCTGAACGGTGTGCCGGCGGCCGGCCGCCAGATCGGCCATGAGCTGCGGTGCTTCGGCGAAACGGGCGACATCGGTGATCACGTGCCGGCGTAGCAGCGACCCGCGCCGCCCCAGCAGCGCGATCTGCCTCAAGGCCGGCGTTCTCTACGACGAAGTCACCGCTTGGTCGCATCGCGCCGACTCGGCCCGCCTCTTTGACCGGCGGCGATCCGCCCTCGAAACTGGCCGAAATCGTCCGTTTTTTCAGCATGAAGCGGTACAATCCCAGAGCAAATACCGCAAGAGGCACACGTAGCCGACCCGCCGTGATGCTCGAGGGCAGCCGCTAAGGCGAGGTCGCCGGGCCGACCGCACAACATATTCGAGGGAGACGTTATGGACGACTACGTCCCGGGACTGCTGCCACCAGAAGAGAGTCTCGATGACGATGAGCTCGGCGAGGACGGCGACAGCCCGGGTTACCTGCCGGCGGATCGCCCGATCGGAAGCCTGGCCTGGGGGTTGACTGCTGACGAGGCTCGCACTCACGAGCCCTTCAGTCAGCGACTTGCCCGCGAGGTTCCCGACATCACGGACGATGAGGTAGGCGACGGGATCGGTGATGCATCCGACACCGATGGTGAACTCATCGACGACCAAGTCGGCGGCCTGAGGGCGGGTCGGCTCGTCTGGGCCGCCCAAGATGCCGGCGACCCGTCGTCGGATCTTCGAGCCGAGGACGTCGGCATCGATCGTGCGGGGGCCTCCGCGGAGGAGGCTGCGATTCATATCGTCCCCGACGACCCGTTCGAAGTGTAGGAGCTCAGCGCAGGGGCGACCGGATCCGCCAGAACGACACATGAGTCGTGGACCATCGCTCGTGAAGGGGAGGACATGATGTCCGGCACCACGCGAGGGTTCGTCGGTAGACGGCGGGATCGCGGCAAGGATCTTCCACCGGGACAACACCTCACAGACGGATTCCCGGTGCTCTCGACCGGGCCCACGCCCCGAGTGGACAAGAAGGACTGGGAGCTCTTCATTCGCACGGGTCCCGACACATCGACGCGATGGACGTGGCAGGAGCTCATGGCGCTGCCCATCAGCGCTGTCGTCGCCGACATTCACTGCGTCACAAGTTGGTCAAAACTGGAAACTCGATGGCGCGGAGTCTCGCTTGACGTACTCCTGAAGGATGTACAGACAAGCGATCAGTACGTGATGGCGCACTCCTACGGCGGTTACAGCACGAACCTCGCGCTGGAAGATCTTCGCGGCGACAAGGCCTGGATCGTCTTCGAACACGATGGCGTTGAGCTCACACCGGAACATGGCGGACCGGCACGACTTCTCGTACCGCATCTCTACTTCTGGAAGAGCGCGAAGTGGATTCATGGATTCGTCACGCAGGAGCGCAACATGCCCGGGCTTTGGGAGCGTAACGGCTACCACCTGCACGGCGACCCATGGCGAGAGGAGCGGTACTCCCGTTGGTCATAGAAACACCACCCTCCGCCTGGGTCGAGTCGGCCTGCCGGGCGGTGCCGGCCCGATGAGAGGATCGAGCACATGGACGAAGGCTGGGATCAGGAGCTCGACACGCTGCTGAGGGCGATCCCGGAGGGCTGGTCACGTGCGGAGATAGCCGGACAAGCTTGGGGCGTTACGCGTACTACGCACGCAGGAGGCAAGGTGATCTCGCTTAACGCGGAGCGACTCAGTGACACCGAGCAGCTCGGGGCAAACGTGTGGATCACGTCTGGGGGGCCGGTCCTCAGGCCGTGTGAGGTGCCGGCAGAAAAGGTCATGCGGTTCCTTCGTGCCGCGGCGAAGGTGTACACCGATTAGGCGACCGGGTCCCCCAAGGGGCCGCTACGATGCCGCGTCCCGGCTCAGCATGTGCAGATGCGCTATGGCCATGTCGATTGCGGAAGCCATTGGTGTGACGTCGCGGGATGCCTGCGCTACCAGATAGCCACCCTGTACGGCTGCCAAGAGACCTGTGGCGAGTTGTGCGACGTCGGCTTCCTGCGGAAGGATGCCCGCCTTCTGAAACCGCCGGAGGAGATCCTCAAAGAGCTCTTGCCACGCCGCAAACAGGTCGTGGAGCTTCTTGCGCGCGATCTCGTCCTGATCGGAGACCTCGTTGGCCAGCGAACCCAACGGGCACCCGTACCTGCCCTCGTGCAGGGCGTTGTTCTCGACGAGTGCATCCCGCCAACGCCGCAGGCCGTTGAACGTCATCACCTTGCTCAGGCGTTCGCGTTCAACGGCGATCGTGCGCTCCCCCACGAACTCGATGACCGCCCGCACCAGCGCTTGCTTGTCTTCGAAGTGTCGGTACAGCTGGGACTTGCTGACGTTGCTCGCAACGACGACATCGTCAAGGGTCGTGCCCCCGACACCTCGTACACGGATCAGGTCGGCTGCCGTAGCGATGATTCGAGACCTCGTCTTCGCACCACGCGCCGTCAACCGCGCGACCGCGGTCTCGCTCGATCCCTCCTCCACAGTGTCATGCTACTGACATTTCTGGTGGACGAATCAGTTCCACTCATCGGTACCGGCCGTTGTAGCGGACTCCGCTCCGGATATCAGTGAAGCTGACACCGACCGGCACCCCGGCCTCGACGATCCACCGGACCATGTACGTCGCCCGGTACGTTGGCGGCCAGAATGATGCGAAGGTCCCGTCAGCAACGACAGACCACTCGCCATCTGATGACAGGCCCCTGTCGACGTAGGTCGTTCGCCCCTCTGCCGTGAACGTTTGAGTCGCACCGTCGGAGAACACGAACTGTGACGAGGTCAGGGCGGCGGTCATGTCCACCGCATCGACCGGCTGGCCATCGACAACGTTCCTACCGGAGGGAATGCGGTCCATCGAACTCTCCTGACATCGGGCACGACACGGGTGGAGGGGCAACACGGGCCCACACGGTTACGCCGACTACATATGGACGATACCGTCCAGTTACCCCCGAAGAGGGTCACCGGCAACACGGGCGCAAGCGCTGGAAGGTGCACACGGTCCTCGGCTCGAGGCTGCCATCTCGATCCCGCGGAACGATGATCTCGACCGGACTGACGTCGGTAAGCACGGTATTGGAGCGACTGCCTTACCTGTTGCCGGCCGGCCCAGCAGCCCCCGATCCGGCGGCTGGTCCCTCTAGGAGCCGCTGATGTAGTCGGCGAGCTGACGCTCGAACTCGGCCTTCGGGTGAGCGCCGAGGATTGTCTTCGCCAGGCTGCCGTTGTGGAACACGGCGATAGTGGGGATGGCCATGACGTTGTAGCGTGCGGCGGTCTTGGGGTTCTCGTCGACGTTGAGCTTGGCGACGGTGAGTTCGCCCGCATGCTCGGCGGCGATCTCGTCCAGGATCGGCGAGACCATCCGGCACGGGCCGCACCACTCAGCCCAGAAGTCGACGACGACAGGGGAATCTGCCGCCAACACCAACTTCTCGAACGAATCGTCGGTCACCGTGATCACCTGCGTTTCCATCAGGGTCCCTCCTCCGTTTTGGCCTTGGACATCTGCGGTGCGCGGAACCTCCACCTCGCTCGGATCTCACCGAGACGACGCCTGCCGTTCGAGCGTGGCAGCGGGTTCCGCGTCACACACCTAGTTGGTGACCGCGAGCTTGTACGGTCTTTCGCCCTGCGGCGTTTTCGTCGGCCGGGCCAACGTCGTTGAGCGCCACGGTCGAGAAGATCGCGGCCTTCGCAGGGAGCGCGAGGATCTCCTGGGCGAGATCTTGGGGGTTCGTCTGTCGCATGTGCTGTTCGGTCATCGGCGTGGTCAGTCAGATCTCGATCCGGACCTGGCGCCCATCGAAAGCGACATAGCCACTGAAGTCGCGGCCAACACGGGCCGCCGCCGACTCTTTGACAGCCGGGTAGGACCAAGCCCCGTCATTGAGCACCGTCTCGCCGACCAGGACGTCGTGATACTGCGCCCTTCCCTTCCAGGGGCAGGTGTAGGGCGTTGGGCTGTCGCGGAGCACGCCGGCCACGACCGAGTCCGGTGGGAAGTAGACATTCCCCTCCATCCTGACTACCGCCTCGTCCGCGGCCTCGGCCACGACGGTCTCCCCAACCACTGCCTTCATTCCGTTTTCCCCTCATCGATCCTTTGGTGGCCCAGCCAGAGTCAGCGTGCGCGTTCAACCAGACGTTGGTGTCGGAGAGGGCTCTGCTTCTTACCCGTGTCCTGAGAACGCGCAGCTGGACGGATGAGGACTGAGCTCATCGCGTTGGCCGGCCGGCCATGGCGGTCAGACAGGATCCGGGGTGCGCGGAAACAACCACGAGCTGGAGCCCGAGATGTCGAGCCACGTGCCCTGTGGCGTGCGGGCCACTCGGGCGACCATCGCCTCACACTCGCGACAGCGCAGCACGGTTCCCGGTCCGCCCAGGTAGGCCTGCAGTTGCCCGAATGCTTGTGTGGCGCCGCAGCTACCGCAGCGGACAGTGACGGTGGTCGGGTCGGCCGCGAGGATCCCGGCGAAGTCGCCCGCAGCGGCGTTGCCGTCCAAGACTCCGCCTGACTCAGTGCCGCCATCGGGCACGGCCGGGGTCGAGAGATCCGAGGTCATCGATCAACTCCTGTTGCTCCAAAGCGTTCTGTACGTAGGCGATCGTCGGGGTATCCCACCTCGTGGAGCAGCCTCGTGGCGTGGTCGACGAAGCCAGAGGAGCCGCACACGTAGACCCGGGCCGCCAACGGGTCCGGCCACGCAGACGGAGGTCGGATGTCCTCGACCGCGAGGTGTGAGGCGGGACGGGGGTGCCCGTCGGGGATCTTGCGCGTGTAGACGAGGCGCACTTCGGCGGACCCTGGCGCGGACAGATCGGCCGACATCTCTTCCAGTTCAGGCCCGTACATGAGGTCGCGAGGGCCGCGAAGCGAATACACGAGCATCGTCGGCGTCGCATCCCCCGCTCGCTTCCGGGCTCGCAGCATGGTGACCAGCGGCACCACCCCTGATCCGCCGGCGATCAGGAGTACCGGGCCGTCCCCGATGGACGGGTCCCCCGGCTCCCAGACGAACCATCCACCGATGGGTCCGCGTACGTCGAGTTCGTCACCGATCTCCATGCCCTCCACCAGGTACGGCGAGACCTCGCCGTGGGGTAGGAGGTCGACGGTGACCGCGACGCGGTCGGGCGTGGCAGGCTCAGCCAACGAGTAGCTCCGCTGGGCCGAGTAGCCGTCCGCGGCTGTGAGACGGATGTCTACGTGCTGACCGGGCAGATGCCCGGTCCAGCCGGGGACACGTAGAACGAGTGTCCGGGAATGCCAGGACTGCGAGTGCAGATCGATGAGCGTTGCCTTGCGCCAGTGATTCCCGACTGACCGAATCTCTTCTACGGAGCTGTCGGTCGTGTTCGTGTCAGTCACCGGCGTAACGCTCCTCGCGCCACGGGTTCCCGTAGTTGTGATAGCCGAAGCCTTCCCAGAAGCCCGGCTCGTCGAAGCGCTGCATCGTGATGCCTTTCACCCACTTCGCGGACTTCCAGAAGTAGAGATGCGGCACCAGTAGCCTGGCCGGACCACCGTGCTCGACCTGAAGCGGCTCTCCCTCGTACTCGTACACGATCCAGGCCTTGCCCCCAACCAGATCCTCCAACGGAAGGTTCGTGGTGTAGCCCCCGTACGAATGCACCATCGCGTATTCGTTGTCGGTTGCGATGTCCTCGAAGAAGGTGTCGAGCGCCACGCCCCGCCAATGGGTCCCGAGTTTCGTCCACCGGGTCACGCAGTGGATGTCAACGTTGATCTCCTCGGAGGGCAAGGCCATCATCTCTTCCCAACTCCACCGCCTCGGGTCGCCAATCTCGGGCGTGATGGTGAAGCTCCATACCTCCGTCGAGATCAGCTGCGTCGGCCCAGCCGTCAGCACAGGGAATCCGTTGGTCAGATGCTGGCCGGGCGGCAGATCGACGGCACGCGAATCGTGATGGCCGAAGAAGCCACGCGAGATTGTCACCATGTGCTCTCTTCCAGACCCAACGGTCTCTAGTGGTGGGCGTCTCACGGTCGGTCGAGGGGGCAGCGACCTTGTAGCGGACGATTTCGTCCAACGTAGGGTTCCGTGTAACTGGTGTCAACGCGCACGCAGGACGTCGACGTTGACATACCCAGCGCGAGGGGCCGCTACGAGCGTGCGGCAAAACTGGACTACATAGACCAACATCAACCGGCAATATCGTGGTGCGACCGGGCGAACCGAGAAGGTGATCTCCGTGGCCGATGGCAGCCACACGCACCGGGCCTTGCCATGTAGACGCAGATCGTCTGAACGAGCAGAGCACCGTCCGACCCGAGGAGGAGCATGTCATCAACAGCATCCGACCTTGAGCGTATTCGCGCCGAGATCACCGCGGATCCCGACAACGCCTGGGCCGCGGCGGCGAACTACCAGCCGATATACGTCGCCGACACCGCGGCACGCATAGCGATTGTGGGACAGGCGCCAGGACGCAAGGCACAGGAGTCGGGCATCCCGTGGAACGACGCGAGTGGAGCCCGTCTCATCGACTGGCTGGGAGTCGACGAGACGACGTTCCGCGACCCATCACGCTTCGCTCTCCTGCCGATGGACTTCTACTACCCCGGCAAGGGGCGACACGGTGACCTTCCTCCCCGCCGGGACTTCGCAGCCCGATGGCACCCGCGGATCCTCCAGGCGATGCCCCACGTTCAGCTGACGCTGCTCATCGGCAGCTATGCGCAACAGCACTACCTGGGCACTCGCGAGTCGCTCACGGCGACAGTGCGACGGTTCGCGGACTATCTCCCGGCAGTCCTGCCGCTGGTGCATCCGTCCCCGCTCAACTTTCGATGGCTCGCGAAGAACCCCTGGTATGAGGCAGAGGTCCTCCCCCGGCTACGTCAGTGCGTGCGAGCGGCCCTGGCGTAACAGGTGGCCCAGGACCTGCACAGAGCCCCGCCGGCATGAGGGCCGGACGGGGCTGTGGTGCGGAGACGGCTAGAGGTTGATCATGTGGCCGGCGATGCCTTCGATGGCTTCCTTCATCGCCTCCGACAGCGTCGGGTGAGCGAAGATGTTGCGGGCCACCTCGTCGGCCGTCAGGTCCCACTGCTGGGCCAGCGTCAACGCCGGTAGCAGCTCGGTGACCTCAGGGCCGATCATGTGCGCGCCGAGCAACTCGTTGTGCGTCGCGTCTGCGACGACCTTGACGAATCCGACGCCTTCGGCCATGCCACGGGCCTTGCCGTTGGCGGAGAAGGGGAACTGCGCGACCTTGACGTCGTATCCCTTCTCCTTCGCCTGGGCCTCGGAGTATCCGAAGGAGGCGATCTGCGGCCGGCAGAACGTCGCCCGCGGAATCATGTCGAAGTCGATCTCCATGGTCTCCACGCCGGCGATCGTCTCCGCGGCGACCACGCCCATCGCCTCGGCGGTGTGAGCGAGCATCAGCTTGCCGGTGCAGTCACCGATCGCATAGACGCCCTCGACGTTGGTGCGACCGCGAGCATCGACCGCGATCGCACCACGGTCGGTGAGCGCGACGCCGGCAGCCTCCAGGCCGAAGCCCTGCGTCCGCGGCGCGAAACCGAAGGCGGCCAGGAACTTGTCAGCCTCGATCACCCGCTCATCGCCGCCGGCGGACGGGGCCACCGTCACCCGCACGCCAGAGCCGGTGTCCTGGACACCCTTGACCGCCGTGGACAGCAGCACGTTGACGCCCAGCTTCTTGTAGGCGCGAAGCAACTCCTTGGACACATCGGCGTCCTCGGTCGGCACCATGCGGTCCAGGAACTCCACGATGGTGACGTCGACCCCGAAGTTCTTGAGCACGTAGGCGAACTCCACCCCGATCGCGCCCGAACCGCCGATGACGATCGACTTCGGCAGCCGGTCGGTGAGGATCTGCTCCTCATAGGTGACCACGTTCTCGGAGAGCGTGACCCCCGGAACCAGTCGCACCGTGGCGCCAACGGCGATGATCAGGTTGCCGAAGGTGTAGGACGAGGTCTGATCACCCGTGGAAACGTCGATCGACGTGGGGCCGGTGAGTGTTCCCCAGCCTTCTATCTCAGTGATCTTGTTCTTCTTCATCAGGTAATGCACGCCCTTGGCGCTCGCCTCCGCGACACGGCGGCTGCGCTTGTGCGTGACGCCGAAGTCCATGGTGGCATCACCCGTGATGCCGAAGGTGTCCTTCTCCTGGGTGATGATGTGGGCGATCTCCGCGTTGCGCAGCAGCGCCTTGGACGGAATACAGCCGACGTTGAGGCAGACACCGCCCCAATACTTTTCTTCCACGACGGCGACCGACTTGCCGAGCTGCGCGGCGCGGATGGCTGCGACGTATCCCCCCGGGCCGGCACCGAGGACAAGGACATCGAAATAGGTCACGAGCGGAAGCCTAGACTGCCGCCGTTCGCACCATACGTCGCGCCGCCCCTTCGACGGCGATCTCTCGATGCGGCCGATGACTCCGCACGGCTGATCACCGCAGGTCACATCCCCGGTCCAGACTTGACGATCATCGCCGCCGCGCCTGCGACTCCGAGCGAACCTGACCACCCGCCAAGCCTTCAAGCCACCAGACGAGCCACCGAAGGGCAGTCAGAGCGGCGGCGACGCCTGGCCTCGAGCGCAGCACACCGGGGCCGCACTCCGCGTCACAGATCGTTCCGCGCAGCCGGGTAAGAAGCCGACATCCGGCGTCACTTAACGGGAGAGCCGAAGTGCCTTGTCGGCGAGCGACTGATACGGAGAGGCGTCCCAATGAAGGCGATTGTGGTGACGGATGAGGCCGCGGGAGCGGCCGGCATGACGCTGGCGGAACGGCCCAAGCCGGAGGCGACGGGAAACGACGTGCTGGTTGAGGTTCATGCGTCGGGATTCACCCCCGGCGAGCTGACGTGGCCCGGAACCTGGACCGATCGCCTCGGCCGCGACCGCACGCCGTCGATCCCCGGCCACGAGGTGGCCGGCGTGGTCACCGCGCTCGGCTATGGCACGAGGGGGCTGTCGGTGGGACAGCGGGTGTTCGGCCTCGCGGACTGGACGCGCGACGGCACCCTGGCCGAGTACGTGGCCATCGAGGCACGTAACCTCGCGCCGCTGCCGGGCGACGTCGACTTCACGGTGGGCGCGAGCCTGCCGATCTCGGGACTGACCGCGTGGCAGGGACTGTTCGTGCACGGCCGCTTCGAGGTGGGCCAGAGCGTCCTCGTACATGGTGCGGCCGGCGGAGTCGGCTCGATGGTGGCTCAGCTCGCACGCGAGGCGGGCGCCTACGTCATCGGCACCGGACGCGCCGCCGACCGGCAGGCCGCCCTCGACTTCGGCGCGCAGGAGTTCGTCGACCTCGACAACGACACGCTGGAAGACGTCGGCGAAGTCGATCTGGTCTTCGACGTGATCGGCGCCGACATCGCCAGGCGGTCCGCGGGCCTGGTCCGAGCCGGCGGAATGCTGGTGACCATCGCCGGTCCGCCCGAGGCGCAGCCGGCCGAGGGTCTGGCGGTCGACTTCGTCGTCGAGGCCGATCGCGCCCAACTGAGTGAGGTCGTCCAGCGGGTCAGGGATGGGCGGCTGCGGACGAACATCGGCACCGTCGCGACCCTCGACGACGCCGTCGCCGCCCTGAACCCGACCGAGCGGACCAAGGGAAAGACGATCATCCGCGTTCGCCCCTGAAGGACTCGGCACACCCGAGAACAAGAATGAGCGGCCCCGGCCGGCGAACGAACAGTCAACGAATGGACACCCCCATGACCGACCCGACCCGCCACGCCTTCGAGTACTCCGATGGGAAAGACACCCTCAGTGAGGACCAGGCCGTACTCATCGACGAGATGATCGACGACCCCCATGCTCCCGCGTTCGACTTCGCAGTCGTCAACGACGAGAAGGCCGGCATCTACCAGGCCATCGTCGGCGACCGCGAGATCGCCGGCCTGCCATATGACGTCGCCGGCGACGACCGGATCGTGTTGCTGGCCACCTCGGTGTTCCCCGAGTTCCGCAAGCAGGGCATCGCCACCGAGCTGATCAGACGCGTCCTCGACGACGTGCGCGCGCAGGGCAAGACGGTCACCATCATGTGCCCGGTCGTACGCACCTTCATCGAGCACAACCCCGAGTACGCCGACCTCATCGACGCCGAGCACCCAGGAGTGACCAAAGGCCACCGATGACCTTGGTCACCGAGCCGTTGCCGGCCGGCACCGTCGGCCAACCCACTGACCTGGAGCTGTGATGGGGCCTCAGCGGTCGTCACCGACGGCCGTGATCGCGCTGGGAGCTCTTGGCATCCTCCACCGGCATCGACGAACTCCCGCGCCGCACGATCGTGCCCTGCGCGGACCCCCGGCGGATAGGCGGCCTGGATCGACCATTGGTCGATCACGCTGTCGTGGATGCCGCGCGGGCCAACGCTGCGCAAAGCGCTTCGCAGAGGGTCTGTCCATCCGTGCCGGCTTCGGCCGGCCGCCGGGTGAGACAGCAAACCCCTGGTGAGGGCGCGCCCATACTGAGATGCACGCGCCCTCTCAGTTGGGCGTTCAGTCGGTGGTGGCGGCGCGTTCGGGGAGCACCCAGCCTGGGCGCGGGAAGTGGCAGGTGTACCCGTTCGGATACTTGATCAGGTAGTCCTGGTGCTCGGGCTCCGCCTCCCAGAACGGCCCTGCGGGCTCGATCGTCGTGACGGCCTTACCTGGCCACAGGCCCGACGCGTCGACATCGGCGATCGTGTCACGGGCGACCTGCTCCTGCTCGGGAGTGAGCGGGAAGATCGCGGAGCGGTAGCTCGTACCGATGTCGTTGCCCTGCTGGTTCAGGGTGGTCGGGTCGTGGATCTGGAAGAAGAACGCCAGGATGTCGCGGTAGGTCGTCTGCGCGGGGTCGAAGACGATCTCAACCGCCTCGGCGTGGCCGGGGTGATTGCGGTACGTTGCGTGATCGTTCTCGCCGCCGGTGTATCCAACGCGTGTGTCCAGTACGCCTGGCTGCCGGCGAATGAGGTCCTCCATGCCCCAGAAGCACCCACCAGCCAAGACAGCCGTCTCGGTGCCTGGTTTCCGGGTGATCTGCCCGGTGTCATGAATCCCGCTGGTCATGATGCACGCTCCTCTGTGCTGGTGGTGTCGGTGGTCCTGAACAGCGAGCGGTACTCGCCGTAGCCTTGTGTCCCGAGCTCGGAGACCGGAACGAAGCGCAATGCGGCCGAGTTTATGCAGTACCGCCGGCCACCGGCGTCGGCAGGACCGTCATCGAACAGGTGCCCGAGGTGACTGTCCGCCCCGGCGGACCGCACCTCCGTCACACCCGATGTCACGTGGGTCAGTGGCGAGGAAGTCGTTCGGAGTCCTCCCACCACCGGTCATGACCTTTCGCCACTACCTCTTGGTCAGTTGTCGGGGGAGCCATCGGCTCCCCTTCTGGATACCCGTTAGTGGCCAGGAAAGTGCGGATCTTACGACGTGCGTCGAGAACGGTCTTGCCCCGCTGCTGTGCCTGCGCGAGCGCGCCGGCCGCAACCCGCGATCGCTGCCCGTACCGGCAGGGCCGGCGGCTCATGGCCCTGCCCTTACCGCGGACGATCGCGCCACGAACCGTCAGTGTCGCCCGATGACGGATCGTATCGACCAGCGCGGTAAGACGCCGAGGTCTCGTGCCACTAACACTGGTGAACGAAAAATGCCGTGATTCTGAGAGGCATTCGAATGAAGGCGATCGTGGTGACGGACCAGGCCGCAGGAACGGCCGGGATGACGTTGGCGGAGCGGCCCGAGCCGCAGGCGGCGAGACTCGCCAGCCTCGCGGGCGCGAGCTACGGCGATGTCCTGGTTGAGGTTCATGCGTCGGGATTCACTCCGGATGAGCTCACGTGGCCCTCCACCTGGACCGATCGCCTCGGCCGCGACCGCACGCCGTCGATCCCCGGCCATGAGGTGGCCGGCGTGGTCAGGGCTCTCGGCTATGGAACAACCGGGTTGTCCGTCGGACAGCGGGTGTTCGGGCTCACGGACTGGACCCGCGACGGCACGCTGGCGGAGTATGCGGTCGTCGAGGCGCGTAACCTCGCACCGCTGCCGGGCGACGTCGACTTCACGGTGGGCGCGAGCCTCGCGATGCCGGGCCTGACCGCGTGGCAGGGGCTGTTCGAGCACGGCCGCCTTCAGGCGGGGCAGAGTGTCCTGGTGCACGGGGCGGCCGGCGCAGTCGGTTCGATGGCGACGCAGCTCGCACGCGAAGCGGGCGCCTACGTCATCGGCACCGGACGCGCCGCCGCCCGACAGGCCGCCCTCGACTTCGGCGCGCAGGAGTTCGTCGACCTCGACGACGACACGCTGGAAGACGTCGGCGAAGTCGATCTGTCTTCGACGTCATCGGCGGGGACATCGGGAGACGGTCCGCGGGACTGATTCGAGCCGGAGGAACGCTGGTGAGCGTCACCGGCCCGGCCGAGGCGCCGCCCGCCGACGGCCTGGCGATCGACTTCGTCGTGGTGTCCGATCGCGCCCAACTGAATGAGATCGTCCAGCGGGTCCGAGACGGACGAGTGCGGGCGAACATCGGCACCGTCGCGACCCTCGACGACGCCGTCGCCGCCCTCAACCCGACCAAGCGGGTCAAGGGAAAGACAATCATCCGCGTTCGCCCGTAAGGACTCGGCGACGCGACCCGGCGGCAGATCGGCACAACAAGCCTGGCGCCCCCTGATCAAGTGATGGAGGTCAAGCTCGTCGCCAAGATATAGCTGCTAGGGCAGGTTTTCGTAGTGAATTCGGAGCAACGTGTTGATCGCGGCGATATGGATGGTGGCTTTGTAGCGGACGGCAATATTGTCGAAGCCGGTGGCCACCACTCGGTGACCTTTGAGTTGGTCGACGTGACATTCCCATTCGTGGCCTGATGCTCAGCATTGGCCGATGTTTCGAGTCCTACACTGAGACAATCGACACATTAGGCGAGGGATTCATGAAAATGCACCGCATCGGGAAAATGGTCCACACCGCCGGGATTTCAACCGCTCGGTATGGGCTTGCCATCAACCTTCTGGAGATCGGGCGACTGAAATTCGAAGACTACGAGGTGGAGAATATTCGTCCACTCGTAACCTCGAGCCCGCCGCTCTCGTGGCTGATCTCCCGATTGGGGGAGAAGAAAGTCGCTAGGCTCATCGGCGTCACTGAAATCGTTCTGGGCTCGCTGATCGCGGCCAAACCGATCGCGCCCAGAGCATCAGCCCTCGGCAGCCTCGCCGCCGTCGGCATGTTCGCCACCACCCTCAGCTTCCTGGCCACGACGCCCGAGGCATGGCAGGAAACCCGCGGCGAACCGAAGCTGTCCCTCGCAGGGCAGTTCCTGGTCAAGGACGTCGTGCTCCTCGGAGCCTCCTTGCTGACGGCCGCGGACGCCCTGCAGGCCGCCGAGAGCCGGTAGCTCCTCAGAGCCTGACCGGATACCGCTCCACCGCGCCGCCCTCTGGAACGTGTGGCGCGCCGGCCGGCGTTCTGGTCGGCCTTACTCGGGATGCGCGCCTTGATCGCACGCCGACCGCAGCCGGCTGCGGTCGGCCTTGCCGGTGTAGGCCTTGTCGGGGTTGCGTTCAGCATCATCGCGCTGGTCTACACCGAAAACTCCACCCCGCTGCCGCTCCTCATCGCCGTCGCCGTGCTCGTCGGCGTTTACCTCACGCGCTGTCTCCGCAGCAGCCGCGCCCCCTTGTACGCGAAGTGCGGCCGGCTCCAGCCTGGCATGGGGCGTCGCTGTGGGCCTCGTCGCCGGCAAGCTCCTCGGCGTCTTCGGGATCGAGCACGCTCGTCCGGCGCCTGAAGCTCGGCGAACTCACCCTCGTTCGTGTCCTGAGCGGCGCCGCAGTGTGCGGTTTGTCATGGATCTCGCGATCGACGACGTGTGCTCACGGCATCTGTTGTCGCCTTCGTGCTCGCGACGAGCATCTTCCGGATCTGGCGATTCTGGTCAGACGCTCGCACGCCCGGTCGACTCGGCACCCGACCACGTACTCGGAGACCCCGACTCCCTACCCGATCGTCGAGTACGGCGGCTTCAACCTCAAGGCGTCCGGCCCTGGAAGTGCGCGACGAACTGGGAGACCGGCTCCGCTGCGTATGGCTCCCCACCCCCGTTCGTGCAGGTACAGCCCAACGCCCTCGCGGGCCTGGACGCATTCGAGGCCGCGGCGGCGCAGGGCAGATTCTCCGACTTCGCGCGCGCGATCTGCGACGACCAGGACGACCAGCGGCCGTCCGACACCATCCGGATCGCCCACGACCTGGGCCTGGACCTCGAGCAGTTCGAGCAGGGATTTCCGAAGTGTGGACTGAAAAGTCCAAAAGAACTGGCATTAGCCTGCCCACCTGCACTCACAGGCGTCACTCGGGCCTGTTCAATGGACTAAACAGTCCCATGGGCATGGCAGAATACGTGAGCGGTTTCGACTGGCCGGGAGGGATTGATGAGGACATGCTTCGCGGAAGTCTTGGCCCGCGAAAGCGCTTGTCTGGCTGGAGTCACCGACGGGGCGATGCTGGCCGACTGGCGTCGCCGCGTCGTCAAGGAGCTCATGACCCCGCGATCACCGTACGCGTTGGCCCTGCGACACTCGGGTGACGTGCCTGAGCGAGCCGCCTTACTCGACCGCTGGCGCGAGCTCATCGCCGAGACGCTGGAACGGTTGCTACAGTCCGGTGCCGTAGGAAACTCACTCTGCTCTTCCGCGCAGACCCCGAGGGGCGATATCGACGCCCAGAAGGCTGCTGTCCTGATTCTTGCGGCGCTTCATGGAGGCAGCACGCTGAGTCAGATCGCACGAGATCCTTGGCCTCTCAACGCCGCGCTCGACTTCGCGCTCGCGCCTTTTGCGGCAACCGAGGACGACGGCCCCACAAGGACGAGGAACGAGTAGCCCGATATCAGTAACATGAAATGTGTGATGACGACCGCTGACTCGCACACTGGCAGACGCCTGACGGCGCGCGGCGCAAAGACGCGGGCAAGGATCGTCGCCGCAGCAGCCGAGCTGATGTACATCCAGGGAGTCGGGGATACCACGCTCGACGACGTGCTCGCGGCGAGCGGAGTGAGCAAGTCGCAGTTGTATCACCATTTCGACGGCAAGGACGCACTCGTACGGGCCGTCATCGACCTCGTAGGAGAACGCGTCATCGAGCGTGAGCGCGATGCCCTCGGCCATGTCTCGACGATCGCGGGCCTGCGACGCTGGCGGGATGCGCTGGTCCAGAACAACGCCCTTCGGCATGGCGCCTACGGCTGTGCGCTCGGATCGCTCGCCTCCGAGGTCACCGATCATGACGCTCTCGCGCGTCAGGCCCTGTCCCACCTGTTCGCCGAATGGCAGGAACTGCTGGCAGGCGTGTTGCGCAGGCTTCAAGACAATGGTGTGCTTGCGCCCGAGGCGTCGGTCGACCAACTGGCGACCGGGCTCATGGCCGCCCTCCAGGGCGGATACATGCTGGCCCAGACCGCGCGCGATGTCACACCGATGGCAACCTCAATTGACATGGCGCTCGCGCACATCGAGAGCCTGTCCGCCGATTGAGCCCACGTTGCCGGCTGAGCTCTTGGAGCGGGGCGCCCACTCTCCAAGAGCTCAGCCGGCCAAGGAATGTGGCGTCAGAGGGCAGGCCGTGAGTTGGATGTCCCTTTGATCGGTTGCGCTGCATGTGGAGGGCCGGTCACGGGCTCAGCGTCCGCGGTGGCCGCCGGGACGAGCCGCCCGTTGACCGGGCCATCGATCCTGGTCCGGAGATTGCGTCGTCGAGCTCACCAGTCGTCCAGCCCGTCCGGGTCATAGGAGTAGTCCAGCGAGATTCCAGGTCGGATCCTGTGGAGATCGGCCCGGGTCATCCGCAGCACCTCGAGTCTTACGCCGTGGTGCGCCCAGTCGACGTCATCGACGACCGTCATTCCGAGACGCTTGGCAACGGCGAGGCTGCCGGCGTTGTGCGCCGGCGCCGCAACGAAGACCTCATCGACGTCGGCGGCAAGAAATGCCTGATGTGCCAGAGCATGCCCAATCTGGCCGGCCACACCGTGACCACGGGCCTCGGACCGCAGATGCCACCCCATCACAAGCCGGGGATCGCGCGGACCGAAGGGAAGCAGAGTCGCGCCGCCGAGGAGCCGACCGTCATCGGCCGCCTCCACTGCCCACAGACCCTGTGGCACTGGGCTCCGTGACGACTGCAGATCCCAGTCCCCCAACAACTTCCGCATCTCGGCGAGGTCACGCACAGGCTGTCGCCTGCCGATCGCCTTGGCGATTCTCGGGTCCCCGTAGATCTCGAACGCCCCTTGAGCGTCTTCGGCAGACCAGGACCGCAAGATGAGGGTCGGAGTGACGATGCGCTCAGGCTCGATGGTGACGTGCAGGTCGTCCATGATGTCAGCGCCCGCTGTTCGCGTCTCGTGCGGTGCGGGTGGCGGTGAAGGCCGAGCGGCTGATGCCGGCGGTGTCGTTCCACTCGGGATGGACCCGGACGTAGTCGGCAAGAAACCCGCGACAGAAGCCAACCGTGGTCCGACTCCGGCCGAGGTCTTCCAGGGCATGGCGGGCCGGCGGTGACGCGATGCCTCGATGCCGTTGGCCTGGGTCCGCGTACGAGTGGGCGAGCGTGACCCGTCCGCCGGTCGTCTCGTAAGCCGGGGTGCCGTCGACCCGGCCATCGGTCAGCGCCTCGTAGAGGCGGGTCGTCTCGTCCTTGCGCACCTCGACGGCGGCTGGTGATGGCTCCATGCTCTCTTCTCGCCTCGTTCGTCTTCGGTCGGTGGCCCGAGCAGCCCTCCCAAGCGCGCTAACGGGACCCCAAAGTCCAACGTATGCTACTCCTGCTGCGCACTGCGAGCATCGAGATGCCCTCTTTGGACTTAATAGTCCATAAGGGTGCGTGAGCTGACTACAGGTTGGAAAGGGTGAGCCGATGAGCAGCGAAGAACAGGTGCCGGCGACCGAGGCGCTGATTGACAACACCGATCAAGGCCGCTTTGAGTTCCACCGCGACGGCGATCTGGTCGGCTGGCTCTACTACACCCACCTGAAGCCCAACCGGTATGCCCTACTGCACACCGAGGTGGAGTCGAGTCATCAACACCAGGGCGTGGCGGGGGCGATGGTGCGGCAAGTGCTCGACGAGATCCGTTCCCGCGAGGGCACGATCACCGCCATCTGCCCCTTTGTGGCCGACTACCTCTCGCGAACGACCACATATGCCGATCTGATCGACGCCCGACACCCAGGCTACTCCGATCGTGCCGCTGCCGAGTCAGCACGCGCGAAGGGCGGCGGCTGAGACCACCAGGCCACGGTCAGTCACCCGTGGTTCGCCGCTCCCATCTCCGTCCGTGCATGATCACGGCTTCCGTATGAAGTGACGGATTCCGGATTGATGTGCTGAACGGCGGCCCGGGAGCGGCGGGCATACAACTCGCTCTTCGATGGAGTTCACCGCGAAGAAGGCTGACCTTCACGCCTGGTTGTGCGAGCCACCTAGCCACTATTGGACGATTCAGACCAGTTGATCAATCGCCGATGACCTTGACGACGCCCTGCGACAGGCGCTTAGTGATTGCCGGGTGACATGGCTCCGTACTACTCTGGACGAATTCATCCAGTTCGGTTGGACCGTACATGCCGCGGGGGCGAAGACCGGATGCGGGGGGGTGCCGGATGAAGGCGATCGTGGCGAAGGACGAGGCTGCGGGAACGGCGGATGACGCCGGTGGAGCGGCGCAGCCGGCGGAGTCGGTTCGATGGTTACCCAGCTCGCGCGTGACGCCGGTGCCTGTGCCGTCGGCACCGGACGCGCCGCCGACCGTCAGACGGCACTCAACTTCGGCGCGAAGGAGTTCGTCGCCCTCGCCAACGACTCGCTAGAAGACGTCGGCGGAGCCGATCTGCTGTTCGACGTGATCGGCGGTGACATCACGAAGCGGTCGACAGGGCCGGTTCGAGCCGGAGAAACGCTGAGGACGATCGCCGGCCCGCCGGAGGGGCGCCCGCGGACGGCCTGGCGATCGACTTCGTTGTCGAGTCCGATCGTGCCAACTGGGTGAGACAGTCCAGCGGGTGAGGGACGGACGACTGCGCAGGAACATCCGTTGCGCCCCTCGACGACGCCGTTGCGGCCTTCAACCCGACCCAGCGGATCAATGGGAAGACCCGCGTTCGTCCGTGACGGGTGAGTACGACCACCGCCACGGCCCGAGGGCGATCTGATGACCATCAACGAAGGGACACCCTCCATGGTGGGTTCGGAGATGTTGTCCAGGGGCAAAGCCTTGTTGTCCAGGGGCATGGCCCTGTTGTCCAGGGGCATGCGTTCGGACTCCTTCGACTCTGCTCTCGTGGGCGTGGCCGTGACCAGTGGCTCCGCCCACCGGCTGATCTACATGAACCATGCGTTCCGGAAGATCTTCGGCGAGGGTCAGCTCGGAGTGCCGATCAGGGAGGCGTTTCGCGACCTGTGCCGGCAGAGCTTTTTCGCACAGCTCGACCGGGTCCTGGAAACGGGCGAGGCCGTAAGCCTTGAGAAACTCCCGTTGGAACTCGGCGAGCGAGACCCGTCGGGACGCGAGAGTTTCGCCTCGGTCGGCATATCGAAGCTCTCACTCGGCGACGGCGATGCGGGCCTGCTGATCATGACCATGGACGTCACCGACCGGGTCGACACCGCGCGGATGATCGAATCCGTCAGCGAGGAGCGGCGCAGGTTCCTGCACCGGTATCAGAGTCTCGCCGCGCTCGGGACACAGGCGATCTGGGTGAATGACCCCCAGGGCAAGCTGAACGAGCCGAGCCATGGCTGGGAGCGGTACACCGGGCAGAGTTGGGAGGAGTACCGCGGTCACGGCTGGCTGAACGCCGTACATCCCGACGACCGCGAGCACACCAAGGAGAGCTGGCTCAAAGCGGTGGAGCAGCCGAGCCCCTGGGACTACGTCTACCGTTTGAAGGCGCCGGACGGCACCTACCGGCATGTCCGCGCGCGCAGCGTGCCCATCGTCGAGGGCGGCCAAGTCGTCGAGTGGCTCGGCACCATCGCCGACGTCGAGCAGGAGTGGCAGGAGGAACGGCGCAGGAAGCTGCTCGACCAGGCCGCCGCGGCGACCGCGGGCCTCGCGAGCCTGGAAGAGGTGCTGCGCGCGCTCTCCGAGGTGATCGTGCCCACCCTGTCCGACGGGTGCGGCATCTATGTGCTGCCGGAGTGCGAGAACCAGTCGACCCCGCCGTCCTTCGTCGCCGAGCTCCTGGTGAGCATCGCGCGAACGCGGGAGGAGCCGCCGTCGACCGGCCACAAGGCGTTCGGCTCCGACTACAACTTCGGCCAGGTGGTCAGCACCCGTCGGCCGGTCCACTGGGAGTTCCCCAAGGGAAAGCCGCCGCCGGGTGT
The DNA here is from genome assembly GCF_003236395.1 of Nonomuraea aridisoli. Classification (GTDB taxonomy): domain Bacteria; phylum Actinomycetota; class Actinomycetes; order Streptosporangiales; family Streptosporangiaceae; genus Nonomuraea; species Nonomuraea aridisoli. Next base: position 19,420 of record NZ_POUD01000089.1, read on the forward strand.
CGCGCCACCCGGCATCAGGGAGTGGTTCATCGCCGCTCAGGTCAACAGTGTGACCCTGGTGCCGGTGGTCGTGGACGGCGCGGTGGCGGCCGTGGTGGTCGCCGTGGTCTGCGGGGATCGCGAACCGCTCTGCGCGGCGGACGTCGACCTGCTGGGTCAGATGCTGGATCACGCGCACGCCCATCTCAGCAACGCGATGCGCTTCCAGCACACCCAACGCGTGGCCCTGGCACTGCAGAACTGCCTGCTCCCCGATCCACCGAAGGTGCCGGGAGTGGAGATCACCGTTCGTTACCGGGCGTGTGCTGCCGCGGTGGAGATCGGCGGCGACTGGTACGACTCCTTCGTGCTGCCTGACGGCTCCACGGTCTTGAGCATCGGGGACGTGGCCGGTCACGACCTGGCGGCAGCGGTCATGATGAGCCAGTTGCGCAACATGCTCAGGGGGCTGGCGATGGACAGAAGGGAGCCTCCCGGCGACACCCTGCGCCGCCTGAACGTCGCCACCGAGTCGCTCTGCCTCGAATGCATGGCGACCTGCGTCCTCGCCCGCCTGGAAGGCTCGGACGACGACGATGGCTGGCGGCTCAACTACTCCGTGGCCGGCCACCCGCCGCCCCTGCTCGTCACCCACCACGGCGAGGCACGCTATCTCGAAGACGGCGCCAACCCGCTCCTCGGGGTCACCTACGACACGCCGCGCAGCAGCGCCGTCGCGGCCCTGCCGGCGCGCAGCACGCTGCTGCTCTACACCGACGGCCTGGTGGAAGTGCCCGGTGAGCACCTCGGCATAGGGCTGGAACGACTGCGCCGCAGCGGCGCTCGTCTGGCCCGCGAGCCCCTCGAGGCCTTCTGCGACAAGCTGCTCACCCTGCCACCCATGCCGTGCAAGGACGACATCGCCATGATCGCCGTGCGGCTACCCGGCGTTCCGAGCCCCACGGCTCCGGAAGCGGGGCGTCGGTGACGCTCGTGCCGCCCCTCCGCGAACTTGCCCAGCGATGCGATCGTTACAACGCGCGTGTCAATGCCGGTCCAGCGCGACGAGAAGTCCCCAACCCAAAAGGAGAAGTCGAGCCGGCCGGTCGGTGCGCACCGTACGATCTCGCCGTCGATGACGGTCCGGGCGGGCATGTTCTCGTAGAGGGCCCCAGACGACCTCGGGGAGGGTCTCGTTGAAGCGGGCGCCGCGGCGGGACTTCACGTTGACGCCGCGGTGGAAGGTCTTGATGCCTGTTCACGTCCCGCCTCCTGCGTGACCCGCTCCATCGCCTCCTGCTCGGAAACGTGGCGTCCGCAGTTCTCGCACACGTAGGCCCGCGGCGACCATTCCAGGCGCCGCAGCCCGCATCCCGGACACCTGGCAGGTGCCGGTCCGGGCTCGTCATCCACGCGGCGCAGCCTCGACTCCCGTCGAGCGCCCGATCGACCCCCCGCAACGGGCCTGTTGCACGATCTCGACAATCAGCCATTGGCTGTGCGTGCTGGCCACTGTGGCGAACCTTCCATCCGAACGGAGATGAAGATCTTCTTGGGAACCCCCTCGGGCTGGGCGCCGTACTGCGTGCCTTCGGCCCGCTGGACTCGCCGCAATTCCAGCGATGGCTGGCGCCGTCGTTCCCCGCTCCCGCCGTCGAGGTGGAGGACCGCATATTCCCCGCACATAACGCTCGCCGCGCTCGCGTCACGCGGGATCAGCCTTCAGCCGACCCTGTCTACGGAAATGCTCTCCGCCGTCAGTAGGGATCGTCGTTGACGGTGAAAGCTACTTCTGCAGGAAGGACTGCAGCATGGCCGTGACTTCCTTCGGCCTCTCCTCCGTCACGAAGTGGCCCGTATTCTTCAGGACTCGTCCCTGGACGTTCACGGCGTACTCACGCCACTGGTCAGGAATCATTGATCCGAAAGAATTCTGGCCACCGATCGCGAGAATGGGCATCTTCAACTTGCCCTGAGCCAGGAATTCCTTGTTCTGCTGAACATCTGCGCGGAGCCCACGGTACACACTCATCCAGGCCGTCGTGCGTCCGGGCTCCTTCAGAAAGTGGGCGTAGTAGTCATAGTCCGACGCCGTGAACGGCGACTTGGCGCCCGCCAGGTACTCAGCGATCATGTCGTGGACGAGGACGCGTTCGTGACCGGCGATGAGGTGTTCAGCGAGGGGCAGCTGGAACAAGCCGAAGTGCCACGGCGCGGGCTTGTTAGGGTCGGCGTTGAGCACGGGGTAGCTGTAGACGCTCTCATCCGGGATGGGAGCTTCCATCACAGCCATGCTCCGGACTTCCGACCGATATTGCGCCGCGTAGTCGTAGGCGACCCACACGCCGATATCGTGGCCGACTACCTGGACGCCGTTGTTGAGCTTCAGCTGCGTCAGCAGCTGATGCACGTCCTTCGCCAACTGCGCCGCCTGGTAACCACTCTTGGTGACCTCGGACTCGCCGGCACCACGCAGGTCGACGGCGATCACGGTGTGGGTCTTGGAGAGCGGGACCATCTCCTGCCGCCACTCGGACCAATTCTGGGGGAACCCGTGGATCATTACCACAGGTGAACCTCTGCCACCCCGCACGTAGTGCATGCGAAAGCCATTTACTTTCGCATACTCGGACCGAAAACCAGCGGGTGGTTGAGACTGCGGGTAAGGCGACGGCGACTGCGCCGCCACTGAGCCATGTTCGCGACTCTCGGCCCATGCTCCAGAGCTCAAAGCCACCGGGACGACCAGGAGAGCCACCAACGCCGCGATGAGCGCGATGGACCTGTTGTTCGTTCCACTGCCGATGCCGGGATCTTTGCTGGACTGCTTGGTGTCGTTCACTTTCTTCTTCTTTCTCTGCGGGTTTCGGCGTTCACTGCAGGCGCCGTGTACGCGGTGCCGGCGTGCAAGGTCGCGGTTTGTCGATCAGGTGAAGATCGGCGCGGCCGACGCGGCGCACAATTCCAGGGCTTGACGGGACCGCTCATTCTTGGGCGTGAACGGTTGTTCTGTCTGGTTAGTGTCAGATCCGTCGCGCCGCCTTACTTCAGCATCGGCGCAGTCGGTTCCGCAGCTGATGGCTCCTGTGTGCTCCGTCCTCGAGTTGCCGCGGGCGGTCGGCCCGATGAGTTCGGTCGATCCGTCGACCAGGCGGCCACCCGGCTCGGGATGAAACCAGCGCCGAAAGGACGCTCGTCGAGGTGGGGGTGCCGTTAACGATGTGTCATGGGCCGCCAAGCTTCGAAGATCCCTAGCCTGACCTGCTGTGATGCCGAAGCGCCTGGCGCGGGTCGCTCGCTGACCTGGGATCGGGGAACGGAGCGTGCGCAGCATGCCCAACTGCGCACCGACACCGGCTTGCCGGTCTACTTCGCCGATCCTCACAGCCCGTGGCAGCGTGGCACCAACGAGAACACCAACGGTCTGCTGCGGCAGTACTTTCCCAAGGACACCGACCTGTCACGCTGGGATGCCGAGGGGTTGGCGGCTGTCGCGTTCGCGCTGCCGGCGGAGCGCTCCGCAGCGTCCCATAAACGCCAAGCTCCACTGATTCATGCACGTGGAAGCGGCTACTGAGCTTGGAGTACGCCGGCGTCGAGAGAGGTCGCGAAGGTCTGCACATGGTCGATGGCCGTCTGCAACGCATGTTTCAGTGGAGCGATGTCCCGCTGGACCTGGACGCGAAGACGCGGCACACCATCGCGCTCGACGTGTCGCAAGCCAACGGTTGCGATTACTGCCTGGCGATGCACACGTACGTATCGTCCGAACTCGGGGGCATGTCGAGCGATGAGATCGACTTGGCCCGGGCCGGGAGCTCGACCGATCCCAAGCGCGCCGCGGTCGCTCGTTTCGCTCAGCAGGTGGTGAAGAGCCGCGGTCAGGTGAGCGACGCCGACCTGGCGGCTGTGCGAGGTGCTGGATACACCGAACCGCAGATCCTGGTGATCGTCACGGTGGCGGTGCAGGTCCTGCTGACCGACTTCATCAACAACGTCGACCAGACCGACCTCGACATCCCCGCCGTCAACTCGGTCGGTACGCCGGGCTGAGCGTCGGCGTCCTCGTCGAGGTGGCGTACCTAGCCGCTCGATCCGTCACTGTCCATTCGGGAAAGGTGCGGCATGCCGGGCTCCGAACTCTATGAGACATTCATGGCACTGCACACCCACGACGGTGGCTCGTCATGCCGAACGCGTGGGACGGCCTCCCGGCGCTGATGCCGGCCGATCCCGGCTTCGAGGCCATCGCGACATCGTCAGCAGCGCTCGCTGCCATGCTCGGCCGGTCCGACCTCACGCACTCGTCGCGATCGTCACCACCGTCGCGCTGCCGGCGGACAAGGTACTGACTGTCGCGGAACTACAGAAGGTTGAAGCGCATCAGCGTGGGTCCAGCCCTCTACACCACTACACCCACGTAATGGAGGCACTCGAACATGCCACTAAGGCTCTCGTGACGAGTGACCTCACCGCCGCGACGACAGGAATCAGCTTCGAGCGCGTCAGCGACCTGCGTGCCCGCGGCACGAACCAGCCCAACCACGCGAACCACCGCTCCTCACCCACGTATCGCAAGAAGAAGGCAGATTGACATGAATCTCGACAAGCTCATGAACAAGCACCTCACCAGGTATTTCGACCCCAGCAAGACCATTCCGGAGGAAACCCTTCAGCAGCTGCTGAGGTTCCTGCGCTCGACGCCGTCATCGGTGAACGTACAGCCCAACCACTTCTACGTCCTCGCCACGCCCGAAGGCAAAGAGCGGCTCGCCAACAACCTGGGCGAACGATTCCAGGACAACGCCGAGAAGATCCTGAACGCGTCGCACACCATCATCCTCACCACCCGGGCAGATGTGTCTGACAGCCACCTCGAGGCGGTGTTCAGGAAGGAGAGGGCCGACGGCCGGTTCCCTGACCCGTCAAAGCAGGAACTGTGGGAATCCATGACCCGGGACTTCCTCAACCTGCGCAGCTACGGCTACAAGGACCTGAACCACTGGATGGAGAAGCAGACCTACATGGCGGTGGGCCTGACCATGATGGCGGCCGCCGAGCTCGGCGTCGAGGCCACGCCGCTGGAAGGGTTCGACCCGACCAGCGTCGACAAGGCGTTCAAGATCCGCGAGACCGGACACAGCACGACGGTGCTGCTGGCCCTCGGCTACCCCGACCCGGAGAGGACGTACACCAACCCGATCTCGCGATTCGACGCCGACCAGCTGTTCACCTTCATCTGAACACCCACCCGGAATCCAAGACCCACACAGGAAGGGGACAATCCCCATGAAAGCCATTGTGGTAACCGACCAGGCCGCGGGAACGGCCGGGATGACGCTGACGGAGCGGCCTGAGCCGTCCGCGGCGATCAACGACGTCATCGTTCAGGTTCATGCATCGGGCTTCGTCCCGACTGAGATGGAGTGGCCATCGACCTGGGCCGATCGCGCCGGCCGTGACAAGACACCGTCGATCCCCGGCCACGAGCTGGCCGGAGTGGTCACCGCCCTCGGCTACGGCACGACAGGGCTGTCGGTCGGGCAGCGGGTGTTCGGCCTCGCCGACTGGCACCGCGACGGCACCCTCGCGGAGTACGTGGCGATCGAAGCACGCAACCTCGCACCGCTGCCCGGCGACGTCGACTTCACGGTAGGCGCGTCCCTGCCGATCTCAGGTCTGACCGCGTGGCAGGGGCTGTTCCAGCACGGCCGCCTCCAGGCCGGCCAGACCGTCCTCGCCCATGGCGCGGCCGGGGCAGTCGGGACCATGGTGACCCAGCTCGCGCGTGAGGCCGGCGCTTACGTCATCGGCACCGGACGCGCCGCCGACCGCGAGAAGGCGCTCGACTATGGCGCGCACGAGTTCGTCGACCTCGAGAACGACACGCTGAAAGACGTCGGGGGCGTCGACCTGGTCTTCGATGTCATCGGCGGCGACGTTCAGAAGCGGTCCGCCGCCCTGATCAAGGCCGGGGGAACGCTGGTGTCCATCGTCGGCCCCGTCGAAGCACGGCCCGCTGACGGCCTGGCCATCGACTTCGTCGTCGAAGCCGATCGCGCTGAACTCGTTGAGATCGTGCAGCGGGTGCGGGACGGACGGCTGCGGACCAATATCGGTGACGTCGCCAACCTCGACGATGCCATCGGCGCCCTCAACCCGACCACGCGACGCAGCGGAAAGACAGTCATCCGCGTATGTCCGTAGGGAGCGGATGGCCGCAGTCCGGCCGACGGGTCATGCGCCGCCGTTCGTGGCGGCCATGCGGAAGACGCCACCTTGGTCCTTGGCCGGGCGGTCAGGGCACTCGGATCGATGGAGGAGTTGATCACCTTGGACGGACAGGAGCTGCAGAAGATCGCGGGCGACTGCGGTGTGGGACTGCCCGGCGCCGACCTGGAGCATCGTGTCGGCCCCGACTGGCACCTCTACAAGGTGCGCGGCAAGGTCTTCATGCTCATGACCGACATGCCAGGACGCCCCGTCGTGATTTTGAAAGCCGACCCGGGCGACGCCGCAGCCCTGCGTGAGCAGTACGCGGACATCACCCCCGGCTATCACATGAACAAGAGACACTGGATCACGGTGGAAGGCGGGGGCACCATCGACGAGAAGCTAGTGAAGGAGCTCGTGATCGACTCCTACCGTCTTGTGGTCGGCGGGCTTCCCCAGTCCGAGCAGCCCGTGGATCCGCGTACCTACGGCCGCCGCGCCTGACCTTCGTCATGTCCATCAGCGGCGAGAAGCTCCAGGACAGAGTGCGCGACACGGCACTGGCGCGGCCCGGGTCCCGTTCACCGAGCAGCTGGACGTCTACAAGGTGGCGGGCAAGGTCTTCCTGATCGTCACGGACGAATGCATCGTCACCCTCAAGGCAGAACCGGAGTACGGAGCGGCTGCTGCAACACGTTCGCGGGTGGGGGCGTCATTCCTGGTCGGTCGTGTGCGCGGGCAGCCGGAGCACGAATGGGGCGCCGCCGAGGGGCGAATACTCGGCTTGGAGAATCCCTTGATGGGCGAGCGCTATGTCGCGGGCGACCGCCAGGCCCAGGCCGGTGCCGCCCCGGTCGCGGCTGCGGTTCGAAGACACGTTCGCGGTCGGCCTGGGCGTGCGCGAGCTCGTCAGCCGCCTCGACGACCGGTTCCGGCTCCTCGCCACCGGACGCAGGGACCTGCCGGAACGCCAGCAGACCCTGCGCGCGGTGATCGACTGGAGCTGGGACCTGCTCACCGGGCCGGAGCGGGTCGTCCTGCGCCGGCTGGCCGTGCACCCCCGAGGTTGCACCCTCCGAGCCGCGGAGACGGTGTGCGCGGGCGACGAGATCAGCTCCCAGCGGGTCGTCGACCTGCTGGCCCGCCTCGTCGCACCGTCTGCGCGAAGCGGACGAACTGGACCGCGTACGGCATCGCTTCCACCGCTACTACCTCGCGCTGGCCAAACGCGCCGAGCCGCGGCTGCGCGGGCACGAGCAGCGTCAGTGGCTCGACCGGCTGGACCACGAGAGCGCCAACCTGGCCAGTGCGCTGGACGGCATGGTGTACGAAGGCGACGACGCCGGCGCGCTCGACCTGGCCGTCAGCCTCGCGTGGTGCTGGTACCTGCTCGGCCTGCTCGGCCTGCTCGGCCTGCTCGGCCGGCTCGGCCAGGCGGCCAGTGCTCTCGAGCGGGCGCTGGCCGCGGGCGACAACGTGCCGGCCGGCCTGCGCGCCACCGGCAGGGCCTGGCTGGCCGGCCTGCGGCTCCTGGCCGGGCAGAGTTACGGCCATGAGGCCCGCACCTGTGCGGCCAAGCAGGCGTTCGGCGACATCGAGGACCCGGTGAGCGGGCCAGAGCGCAGTGGTTCCTCGGATTCGCCCTGTACACCAGCGCCGCCGATCCGGCCGCCAGCGAAGATCTCGTGACTCAGGCGCTCAGCGCCTTCCGCGAGATCGGCGACCGGTGGGGAACCGCCGCGGCGCTCAGCACCGCGACCTGCCACGCCATGGTCCGCGGCGAACTGCAACTGGTCGAACAGTACGGTGAGCAGAGCTCGCGGCTGTTCCGTGAGCTCGGCGACCGCTGGGGACGGTCGCAGACCATCCGCCCGCTGGCCTACCTGGCCGAGTCCGTCACCGGTGACTACGAGCGGGCCGCCCGCCTCCATGAGGACGGACTGCGCACGGCCGAAGAGCTACGACTCGGGCCCGAGGTCGCCGACCGGCTCAGCGGTCTCGGCCGGATCGCCCCGCTGAGGGGTGACCTCGTGCGGGCACGAGAGCTCCACGAACGAGCCCAACGTTTGGCCGATCAGCAGAACTACAGGACAGGGCAGCAATATGCGGAGCTTGGTCTCGCCCTCACCGCACGCAGGGCGGGCGAGCTCGACCGCGCTGAGGACCTGCTGAACCGCCTGCTCGCATGGCACCAGCTCGCGCAGGGCACCTCGTTGGTCATGGCCGAGCTCGGCTTCGTCGCCGAACAACGCGGCGACGCCGAGACGGCTCTGGCGCGGCACCTCGACGGCCTCACCATCGCGCGTGCCGTCGGCGACCTGCGGTCGATCGCGCTGGCCCTGGACGGGCTGGCCGGTGCCCAGACCCTCAAGGGGCGCCATGGCCAGGCCGCCCGGCTGCTGGGCCGGGCCGACGCGGCCCGGCGCTCGGCGGGGGCGCCGCTGCCCGCCGCCGAACGCGGCGACGTCGATCGGATCACCGTGCGGGCCCGGTCCGCCTTGGGTGAGGACGCCTTCGCCACCGAGTTCGACCGCGGCGCCGCGCTGGACCCCGACGAATGCTTGTCGATGAAGCCCTGACCTTGGGTCTCGGTCTTCGAACCGAGCAGGTGCGGGGCCTCCCCCTGGCGGGCAGACCGTACGACCTGCGCACGCGGCCGTCTCGCTCTGGATCAATGCGGGCGTGCACGCCCCAGAAGCGGCCGAGAGAGCTGGACACGGCGTGGACGTGATGCTCCGCGTGTACGCCAAGTGCATCGACGGGAGATCGCCAACCGGCGCATCCTGGACGCCCTCGCGGCGTGAGCCAGAAGCCCCGGCAGGACCCCGGGACACCTCGGGGTCCTGCCGCTGTCCCGGAGCTCGAACTACCGCGCCGACCTGGGGAAACGTGGCGAGCAGCCGCATATGTTCCGTGAACAGTGGCACAGGCTGCTTCCGACCGCCTCCCGCTGCCTACGGGACAACCGGGCCGATCATGCAGAAGACCAGGTCAACCCGTGGATTGCCTGGTCTTGGTCGCGCGCCCTGCAGGATTCGAACCTGCGACCGTCGGATTGGAAGTCTGCCGTGTTGCGAATCGGATGGTGACGGATGATGTCACTCTCCGACGTTTGTGCAGATAGGCGAGAGCAGGTCGCATCGATCGGTATCGGTCGTCCCGGGCGGAGCACGATACGTTCAGATCTGCCGGTCTCCCTTCGATCTCCCACGAGTGGCCGATGGCACGGCATCTCTACGCCTCCACATATCCAGGGCCTTGTCGGTGGTGGACACAAGAGCCGCTCACGGCCCTGTCGAGGGACCGCGACGGCCTCACCCATCTTTAAGGTCCTCGCCAAATCGGTACTCATCGCGCTTAGCCGGCTTTGCCGCCGGATATGACACCGGCCGCGATCGCTATCGGACCGAAAGCATATGTCCGATATGCGCGATATTAGTGGCACTTTCTTTTGCGGGGGATTCGTGAACACATCCAAACTGCTGGCAGGCCGGCTGTCGGGCCTCATCGTCGTGGGCGCGGTCACGCTGATGGCCGCACCACAGTCGGCGTACGGCGACGCGGAGCCGGTACAGGCCGATTCCGGAACCACGGAGGGCCAGACGGGCCTGCCGGGCCTGCCGGGCCTCCTCTCCGGCAGCCGGTGGGGCATCATCGGCCGTAACACTCTGGGCGGGCCGAACGCGGTCCTGCGCGAGGGTCCCTACGGACGCACGGGCACCGCGTTCGCGGCCACCCAGGCACCACCCTACGGCCAAGGTAGCCTCGGCATCATCGTCGGCAGCGGCAACGACAAGATCGCGTTCGGCAACGAGACCATCTTCGCGGGCGATCGACTCTCCTCCATCCGCACGCTGAGGTACTGGGTATTCGCGGGCGTCGACTCTCTGGCCGGGGTCAGCCTGCCCAACATCACCATCGAGGCCGATCCCAACGTCGGCACCGCCGACTACACGAGCCTCGTCTACCTTCCCGACTCCTCCACCAGCCCGTCCGCTCCCGCGACTCGCACCCCTAACGTCTGGCAGCAGTACGACGCATCCACGACCGGAAGCAGGTGGTACGCGACAGGCGCCACAGGGACCGCCATCGGTTGCACCCAGGCCACGCCGTGCTCGTTCGCCGACCTCAAGACCCGGCTGCCCAACGCGGTGGTCAGCCTCAGCCTGGGGTTCTCCAAGGGCAGGGACAACCCGTTCGTCGGCGCCGTCGACGGGCTCCAGGTCAACAACACGGTCTACGACTTCGAGTTCTCCGGCGTGCGAACCAGGCTCGCGCGCTGAGGCCACGGTTCGGTCACGGGCACCTACGTGACGGCCGCATCACCGGCGTGGACGCGACGCGCGCCGTTCCTCCAGACACGGTGCCGCTCGTCGACCCCGGCGCCGACGCCTTCCTGGTGCCGGGCCCTCATCGACGTCCACACGCATGGCGGTGCCAACGCCGGCTCCGACCCGGTGGGCGCGTTCATCGCCGCGGACGACGCGACGATGCCGGAGGGCATGCGCATCGCCGCCGGCAAGGCGCTCAGCGCCGGGGATCATGACCGTGCGGGACCTCGTGCGGGACCTTGGCGACCGCGGCTACCGGGCGCTCGCACTGCCGCGGAAAGCGACCGGCTGCCCGAGAGGGCGCCGGAGATGCTCTTAGCGCCGGCCACCCCGCCAGGCGGCAACTGCCACCTGGCGTCCGATCCTCTGCAACGCACTCCGGGGCTCGCCCGGTAACTCAGAACGGGGCTTGGCCCTACGCCGAGGCGTATGGTGGGGTGGCCGCCGGATTCAGCCACCCCGACCGCCTAGTTGTCCGCGCAACCGAACAGTCCATGCGACCGACTGTCGGGATCACTCATGTCCGGCACAGGGTGGGCAGGAGCCGGAGCTAGCTCGAATCTTGCGCACGCATTTGGCACAGCCAGCCGCAGTCACCCGCCGCTGACCGCACATCACCGCACACACCAAGAGAGCCCCTGACCCGCGTTCCCGCTGGTCAGGGGCTCTTTTGTGCTGCTCACAGAACGCGCGCCCTGCAGGATTCGAACCTGCGACCGTCGGATTAGAAGTCCGGTGCTCTATCCAGCTGAGCTAAGGGCGCTCCCGCCTTATTGTGCATGATCCGGCGACATGTCACGCACACGTTTCCCGTGTCAGTCTGTCAGGCGGGTCACAGCGCTCGGGGGCTGCCTCTTATACACATCTGACGCTGCCGACGATCTTACG
>NZ_POUD01000008.1 GCF_003236395.1 Nonomuraea aridisoli
GCCCACCACGTATTCGGGACGGAACCGCCCGCTCCGCACCCACTGGTCGGCCCACGCCCACCCGTGGGCGCTGAACAGCCGCGCCAGCTCCTTGTAGGCGAGCAGCGGCTTGACGGCCGGATGGTCGACGCGCTTGAGCTCCCACGACCGGGTCGTCTTCAGCGCCACCCCCGCGCCCTTGAACGCCTTGACCAGCTGCTGCACCGAGTCGGGGTTGACCTGGTGGCCGAAGGCCGCCGCCACCTCGTCGGCCAGCGCCTGCAGCTTGGCCGGCCGCATGCCGTGGACCGGGCGCGGCCCGAGCAGCTCGGTGAGCAGCGCGTCGTGCACGTCCCTGCGCCACGGCATGCCCTCGTGGGACATCTCGGCGGCCACCAGCGCGCCGGCCGACTCGGCCGCCACCAGCAACCGGAACCGGCCAGGCTCGGGCAGCGCCGCGATGCGCCGGAGCTGGTCGGCCAGCACCTCGGCGACCGCCTCCGCGGCGGGCGGCTCGGGCGCGAACAGCGTGCCGGGCGCGCTCGGCTGCTCCTCCGGCACCGGCAGCCCGCGCAGCCGGGCGTGCGCGGCCCTGGCCGAGCGCGGCTCGCCGTGACGGCCCTCGTGGGCGAGCAGCAGGCCCTCGGTCAGCGCGACGTCGTGGCAGCGCGCGACCCGCACCCCCCGCTCCAGCAGCGGCGCGTACGTCTCGCGCGCGTCGGCCCACACCCACCGCGGCCGCTCGGCGGCCTCCAGCTCACGCACGGCCTCGGCGAGATCGGCGGGACGCCGCGGCGTGCCTCCGACCGGCAGCACCGTCTCCCCCGCGACCACGACGTACACGTGTCCAGGGTGCCAAACGGCACCGACAGAAACTCAGGCGAGGCTGATGCGGACCTCGTCCTCCAGCGGCGGGTCGAGCTCCTGGGCCAGGCAGCCGGTGGCGCCGAAGCACCGCAGGGTCAGCTCCCGCGGGGTGACCGTGACGTGCAGGAACTGCTTGAAGAACGGCGGCGTGTCCCAGTCGGACAACTCCGACAGGTAGCGGTGGAACACCCGGTCGACCGGCAGCCGCAGCGGCCACGGCCAGGCCCCGAGCAGCCGCGCCGCCCACCGCATCCGCCGGGTGACCGTGACCGGGCCCTGCGGGGTGCGCACCGGTTCGTTCCTGATCTGCTCCGACATGATGCAGGCCGCCTCGGCGGGGGTCAGGTAGAGCCACTTCATCCGCAGCCGTTTGGCGTACAGCTGGCTGTAGAACGACAGCGAGTCGCCGCGCAGCGGGTAGCAGCGGAAGTCGTCCTCGTGCACGCCGCCGACGTCCACGCGGCGGATGGTGTGCGTGGCGTGCATGAACGCCCCGCCGCCGCCGGTGACGACGTACTGGATGACGCGGTCGCCGACCTTGACCGGATAACGCTGGTAGTTGTGCACGTCTCCGCCGATGGCCGCGACGTACCGGTGCGCCGGGTCGCGCACGATGTCGTCGATCGTGCCGCCCTCCTCCAGCGGCGACGGTTTGTAGGCGTTGGCGGTGTAGATGGGTTTCCCGGTCACCAGGATCTTGGGGCGCGGATCCCGCGAGACCCGCCGCAGCCAGGCCGTCTGGTCGCGGTCGATGACGTTCCTGATGCCGGTGTCGACCCCTACGACCAGCAGGTCGTCGCTCTCGATCACCCAGTACGGCCCCGGCTGCGTCGCCTGCTGGGTGGGCTTGCCGCGCATCGAGCGCGCCTCGGCCAGCCGGGCCTCGTCGATCGTCTCCGGCCTGCGCCACAGCAGCCCGCGCAGCCCGCGGTCGGGCTTGGGCTTGAGCGGGGGCGCGTCGCAGAAGACCCGCATGAACCCGCCGAGCCCGTCGTACCAGTCGTGGTTGCCGGGGATGGCGTAGATGGGGGCGTCGTAGTCCTTGTACGGGCGGAAGAACTTGTCGCCGTACTCGTTGCCCGATCCCGTCGGATAGATGACGTCGCTCGCGATGATCGCGAACGACGTCTGTTCCCCCATTTTCAGCATTCCGGGGACGACGGCGTACTGGGAGGCGTCGCCTTCGCCGGTGTCACCCAGCAAGAGGAAACTGAAATTTCCCTCGACGGGTGGCTTGATGCGAAATTCCGGATCTATCCCGCGGGCTTTCTGGGACTCCACCCACCGCGCCCGCACCTGACCCGAAGGATCTCCGAACAGCCCCGCGAGAACCTCGTTCCTCGACCGCCAGAGCGTGCGCGGATTGAGCCACGAGAAGCCCCGTTTGTCGGGTCTGAGCTGGGCGAACGTACCGGTCTGGGCACAGGCCCACCCCGCCCCCTCCTCCGACACCCGGGACGAGAGCTGCTTTCCCCGTTCAGCCGCGACTTCCACCATGACCACATCTTTACCGTGATCTACCAATCACGCACCTTGAACGCTCCGTACCGCCGAGAACACAGAAGGTGTTTCATGGTGTAGCCTCATCCCCCCAAGCAAGCGGTTGGGCCGCCGAGGGAGGCTCCCATGATCCGTAAAGGCTCGGACGACGCGACGCGCAAGGGCACCTCCGACGTGGAGGCCATCGAGGGATTGCTGGCGTTCGCGGCGAACCGGCCGCGATGGGGCGGCTCCTCGGCGATCAAGAGCGCCAGTGAGGCGGTGGCGCGCAGCCGGGCGCTGTTCAGGGAGTCCCCCGCCGAGCACACGGCGCTGCTGGCCCGCTGCCTGCGCACCAGCGCCGGGCTCCTGCTCGGCCGCGGCCGCGCCACGGAGGCGCTGCCCCTCGCCCAGGAGGCGGTGGCGCTCACCCGTTCGATCGGCGGCGCCCCCCTGGTCATGGCCCTGGGCCGCCTGGCCGAAGCCCTCGACGCGCTCAACCGCCACGCCGAGGCCGCCGCCGCGCTGGCCGAGGCCGAGTCCGTCGCCCGATCCGACTGACCCGCCGGACCGGCTCCGCCGGAATCCCACTCCCTCCCCGGAGGCCGCGGGCGGTCAGTCCTGAGGGACGAGGGCGCCGGGGTTGAGGATGCCGGCGGGGTCGAGCTCAGCCTTCACGGCGCGCAGCACGGCGGCGCCCAACGGGCCGATCTCCGTGGCGTAGGCGTCGCGGTGGTCGCGGCCGACGCCGTGGTGGTGGCTGATCGTGCCGCCCGCCGCCACGATCGCCGCGTTGACCTCCGCCTTGGCGCGGGCCCACTGCGCGACGGGGTCGGCGTCCCGCGGGGTGACGACGGTGAAGTAGAGCGAGGCACCGGTCTCGTACACGTGCGAGACGTGGCACATGACGAGCGGCGAGCCGAGCGCGCCGAGCAGCGCCAGGCGCACGGCGTCGTAGAGCCGGGGCAGGTTCGACCAGAAGCCGGCCGTCTCCAGCGTCTCGACGGTGGCTCCGGCGGCGAGCAGCGAGTCGCGCAGGTACGGCGCCGAGAAACGTCCGTGCTCCCATGCCTCGCCCGGTCCGGCGCCCAGCGGCCGCCCGCCCGACCGCGCCAGCACGGCGGAGGCGGCGGCGTGCCGGGCCCCCACCCGCTCGCCCTCGTACCCGGCGATCAGCAGGCTCCCGCTGGAGCCGGTCGAACCGATCTCCTCCGGGCTGGACAGGCCGATCAGGGTCTCGGTCTCGTCGGAGAGCCGCAGCACCGTGGGGAGCGGGCCGTCCTGGGCGAGCGCCCGCACGGCCGCCGTCCCCTCCGCGAACGACGCGAACCGCCACCCCTCGTAGCGCCGCTCGGCCGGCGCCCGCCGCACGCGCAGCCGCAGCGACGTGATCACCCCGAACGCGCCCTCCGAGCCGAGGACGAGCTGGCGCAGGTCGGGCCCGGCCGCCGATTTGGGAGCGCGGCCGAGCTCCAGGGTGCCGGCCGGGGCCGCCAGGGTGAGGCCGACGACCATGTCGTCGAAGCGCCCGTACCCGGCGGAGGCCTGCCCGCTGGAGCGGGCCGCCGCGAAGCCGCCGAGCGTGGCGTACTCGAAGGACTGCGGGAAGTGCCCCAGGGTGAGGCCGTGCGCGGCGAGCAGCCGCTCGGCGTCGGGCGCGCGCACGCCCGGCTCGAACTCGGCGACCCTCGACTCGGCGTCCACCGACCGCAGCCGGTCGAGCCGCCGCAGGTCGAGCGCGACGACCCCGGCGAAGCCGTCCCGGGCGGCGGCGAGCCCGCCGACGACCGAGGTGCCGCCGCCGAACGGCACCACCGCGATCCGCTCGCGCGAGCACAGCCGCAGCAGCTCGGCCACCTCGTCGTGCGAGCCGGGCAGCACCACCGCGTCGGGCGCGTCAGAGCCGTCCCCCGCGCGCATGCGCAGCAGGTCGGGGGTGGACTTGCCGCGCGTGCGGCGCAGGCGGTCCTCGTGGCCGGTCAGCACGTGCCCCTCGCCGACGACCTCGGTGAGCGCCTTCAGCAGGGGCTCGCGGAGGGCGACCGGCGGGAGCCGTACCGACTCCAGTGTGGCGGCGGGGGCCTGCGGGGCGCGCACGCCGAGCAGGTCGCGCAGCAGCCCGCGCACCGATTCCGGCAGCTCACGGGCCTGGGCGGGGTCGCCCCAGCCGGACCACAGCATGGGTTCTCCAGTCACCCTTACACTGTGACATATGGCGTCGATTCGTCACAATGAGGGCGTCCTGGACGCGGCCCGCGACTGCGTGCTGGCCTACGGCGTGCGCAGGACGACGCTCACCGACGTGGCCCGCCGCGCCGGGGTGTCGCGGATGACGCTCTACCGCCGCTGGCCCGACGTGCGCTCCCTGGTCGCCGACGTGATGACCAGGGAGTGGGTGCGCGTGGTGGCCGGGCTCGACCTGTCCGACCCGGTGCGCGCGGTCGTGACGGGCGTGCGTGAGCTGCGCGCCCATCCGCTGTGGCGCAAGATCGTGGAGGCCGACCCCGAGCTGCTGCTGCCGTACCTGCTGCGGCGCCGCGGCGCCGCCCACGACGCCATGCTCGGCCTGCTGGAGGGCACCGTCGGCGACGCGCGCAAGGCCAGGGCGGTGCTGCTGGTCGCCCAGTCGTTCCTGCTGTCGGCGCCCACGATGCTGGATCCCGTCACCATGGACGAGCTCGACGCCGAGCTCACCGCCCTCCTGGAGGCCTACCTTGGATAGCTCGCTGAACGCCGCCCGACGCTCCCGCGAGCTGCTCCGGGTCTCCGGGGAACAGCTCGACGTGCTGGTGGTCGGCCTGGGCGCGACCGGCGCGGGCGCGGCGCTGGACGCCGCCTCCCGCGGTCTGCGGGTGGCCGCGATCGACGCGCACGACCTCGCCTTCGGCACCTCGCGGTGGAGCTCGAAGCTGGTCCACGGCGGCCTGCGCTACCTCGCCAAGGGACAGGTCGGCGTCGCGTACGAGAGCGCGGTCGAGCGCGGGATCCTGCTGCGCCGCACGGCGCCGCACCTGGCCAGGGCGCACCCGTACGCGCTGCCGCTGACCCCGGCCGTCTCCCGGCGGCAGGCGGCGCTCGTGATGGCCGGCTACCGGATCGGCGACGGGCTGCGCGCGGCCGCCCGCACGCCGCGCCGCCTGCTGCCCGGCCCCACGACGCTGAACGCCGCCCGCGCGCACACCCTCGCGCCCGTGCTCAAGCAGGACGGGCTGCGCGGCGCGCTGCTGTCCTGGGACGGCCGGCTGCTCGACGACGCCCGCCTGGTGGTGGCGATCGCGCGCACCGCCGCCGCGCACGGCGCGTACGTGCTGACCCGCTGCCGCGCCCTGCGGCTGACGGGGCGGGGCGCGGACGTCCGCGACGAGCTGACCGGCGAGGAGTTCACCGTCCGGGCCAAGGTCGTGATCAACGCCGCCGGGGTGTGGGCGGACGCCCTCGACCCCCAGGTACGGCTGCGGCCGTCCCGCGGCACCCACCTGGTCCTGGCGCCCGGCGCGCTGCCGGGCCTGATCGCGGGCCTGCACGTGCCGATTCCCGGCGAGGTCAACCGGTTCGCCCTGGTGCTCCCGCAACGCGACGGCCGCGTCCACGTCGGGCTGACGGACGAGCCGGTGGACGGGCCGGTGCCCGACGTCCCCGAGGCGCCCGAGGAGGACGTCAGAACGCTTCTGGAGGTGCTGAACGGGGTTCTTGAGACTCCGGTGACCCGGGAGGCGGTCGCGGGCGCCTACGCGGGCCTCAGGCCCCTTCTGGCGGCCGACGGGCGGACGGCCGACCTGTCCCGCCGGCACGCCGTCCTCGCGGGCGACCGTGCGGACGCCCGTGTCGTCACCGTCGTCGGAGGGAAGCTCACGACCTATCGCCGCATGGCCGAGGACGCGGTGGACCGGGCGGTCGCGCTGGCGGGCCTGCGGGCCGGGCGGTGCCGCACGCGGAGGATCCCGCTGACCGGCGCGGGCCCGCAGCCGCCTGGCGTGCCGGCCCGCCTGACCGAGCGGTACGGCTCCGAGGCCGCGGCCGCGTACGAGCTCGTCAAGGCGCACCCCCGGGAGGTCGGGCTCGGCCTGACGGAGGGCGACCTGCTCTGGTCGGTGCTGCACGAGGGCGCGCTCGACGCGGACGACCTGCTGGACCGGCGGACCAGGATCGGCCTGGTCGAGCAGGACAGAGAGCGTGCGCTCGCCGCGACACGGGACGTGCTGGACCGAACACCCCGCCGCTGAGGCCCCGCAACCGTTAGGTTAGTCTTACCTAAGCTCAATCGGGGGGAAGGGGTAGGAGCGTTGGCGAGGGGCTGCGACCACCCGGCAGGCTGCCACACCGGCGCGGTGCCCACGATGGCCAGCGCCACCGTGGGGGCCAGGCTGTGGCTGCTCATCGAGTACCCCGGGCCGTGGCCGTCTCACCTGGAGAGCCTCGCGCTCCCCGGGCCGATCTCCGAGCTCGTCCGGCGGGCCCTCGACCGCGGCATCAGACCGCAGCTGATCCGCCGCCCGGGAAGGCGCACCCGCCCGCGGGATCAGGGTCTCCATGTGCTAGTGGCCTACGCGGCCGGCGAGAGCCCCTGGTTGGCGCGCGGCGTCGTCGCAGGTCCGGACGATCTTGACCTCGACGCGCTGGTGGCCGGAGTGGTCCCGGAGTCCTGCATACTGGAAGACGAGCCGGTATTTCTGGTCTGCACGCACGCCAAGCGCAATGCGTGCTGCGCCCGCATTGGACTACCCCTCGCTCGGTCCCTGGCCGAAAAGCTGCCGGACAGAGTGTGGGAAACGTCACACGTCGGCGGCGATCGCTACGCCGCCAACCTCGTGTGCTTGCCACACGGAATTTTCTACGGCAGCATGTCTCAGGCTGCTGCACTGACAGCGGCTAACGCGTACCGGTCGGGCGAGGTCATCCTCGACCGCTACCGGGGACGCGCAGGCATCCCTGAGCCATCGCAAGCCGCGGAGCACTTCGCCCGAGTTCATACGGGAGAACGCTCCGTCGGAGCAGTGGCCGTGGAATCCTCGAGGTCGGACGGCGACGTCACCGAAGCCATCGTGCGCTGCGGCGACGTCCGGTTCCAAGTTGTGGTCGAGCCATCGGCGTTCACACCGCCGTGTGGTACGGCTTGCGCCGAGACGATCACGACTTACCGGCTGGTTTCGCTGGACAGGCTCGCGCCTGTGCAGTACGCCACGCCCGCTCTCACCTGACCAGGGAACATCACGGCCCGACCTTGCGTTGGAACAGTGACGCCAAAAGCGTCCAATGCGGCTCAATTACCGAAATACCTCTCACGAAGGTGGTTTTCTCATGTCTCAGGTACGTCGGCAGCTCGCCCGCCCGCGCCCCAGCTGGGGTTGGCAGGATGATGCCGCGTGCCGGGGTGAGGACCTCGTGCTCTTCTTCGGCCCCGATGGGGAGCGGCAGCCCGAGCGTGACGTACGTGAGCGGAAGGCCAAGGCGATCTGCGCCCAGTGCCCCGTCCGCAACGAGTGCCTTGACTACGCGCTGTCCCGGCCCGAGAAGTACGGCACGTGGGGCGGTCTCAACGAGGACGAGCGCGCCAGCGAGCGTCGCCGTCGCATGCGCCGCGCGGCCAGCGCCGGCATCTCCGCCGCCTGACACACCCGGCAGCATCACCATCATCGCGTGATCACGCAGTTGTCCCGATGAACCGGAGCCTGGCCCGCCATGTCCAGGCTCTGGCGAACCCGGTCGGCGCAACTGCCTGATCAGGCCCTTTTCGCGAAGCGGCCACCCTTCCTCACGGGGTGGCCGTTGTCGTGTCCGGAGGCGTTCCGCTACCTCCAGGTGGCGGCGGCCAGGCGTTCGAACTCGGCGAGGGCCCCGGCGGGGTCGAATCCCGGCAGGCTCTCGCGGACCAGTTCCTCCGTCCTGCGCGCCGCGTCCAGGCCGGCGAGCCGGAGCGCGGCGAGGATCTCCTCGGCCAGTTGCAGGCTGCCCAGCCGCATCGCCCGCTCGCCGATGTCGACCCGCAGCACCTTGCCGTCGGCCGCCACGGTGGCCGTGACCTGGCCACCCGCTGCCCGGCCCGTGCCGGTGACCTCGTCGAGCGCGGCCTGCGCGCGCTCGCTCCAGGCGAGGATGCGCTCGGCCTGCTCGGCGTCGCGGGCGAGCTCCTCTGCGCTGATGTCGGCGGGGTTCCTGCGAGGGCCGAACAACCTCGTCACCTCCGGTTCAGAGAAGATTGCGGGCGATCTGCTCGACCCGCTCGCGGATGAAGTCCTCGCCCGGTGGCGGCGGCAGGTCGGCGGTGTCGGCCAGGGCGCCGTCCACGATCTGCCTGGCCTGCTCCCCCGCGTCCCGCTGGGCCTCCTGGAGCACCTCCGTGACCTGCCGGCTCAGCGCGCCCGCGCCGAGCCGCATGGCGCGCGGGTTCAGGCGCAGCCCGGTGATGCCGCCGCGCCCGTCGGCGGTGGCGCGCACCAGGCCGTCGGCGCTCTCGGCCGCCCCGGCGACCGCCTCGACGGCGGCCCTCGCCTGCTGGAGGCGGCGCATCGCGTCGCGTCCCCGTCTGAGGTACAGCTCCGCCTGCTCGACGTCGTCGTGCGGTGAAGGTGTCGGCATCGTCCCGGACTCCGCTGCTGGCTGCTGGTAAGGTCAGCCAGTTTACCGAGACGCGGGTGACCGGAGTTACAGAAGCGACATAGGTCACTGATCTGCAAATATCGACAAATTGCGGCTGATCGGTCCGCTAAGGTGACACGCCATGAGTTCGGGGATGGAGATCGCTCATGGGCAGGTCGCCCGGAACGCGGCGTCACTGCGGATTCACGGCGAGGACTACGCCGCCGCCCTCCAGCGGCTGAGGGAACGCGGCTACGGATGCGGCTCGTGGGGCGACGACACCGGCCTGTTCGCCGCCTTCCACGCGGAGTACGGCCAGTGCGGCGCCTACGCGGCCGAGGCCCTGCTGGGCATCTCCGGCGTGATGACGCAGACCGGTGACGGCCTCGACACCGCCCGCGGCCGCATCGCCGAGGCCGAGACCCTCGCCGGCGAGCAGTCGGCGAAGCTGTACCGGCAGCTGCCGCTCTGATGGACGTCACCGTTCCGCCCGAGGTCGACGCCGTTCTGGAGCTGATGGGCGTCCCCTGGCCCAACGTCAGCGTGCCGGAGATCCTGGCCGACCGCGACGCCTGGGCCACCGTGCTCGCGGGCGCGGGCCCCTCCGCCGCGGGCGCGCTGGCCGCGGTCGGCGCCACCGCCGGCGCGGCGTACCAAGGGGCCGCGGCCACCGAGCTGGCCGGCCTGTGGGACGATCCCGGCGGCGTCGGCCGGCTGCTCAGCCAGGCCGCCTCCGCCGTCCGGTACGTCCCCGCGGTGCTCGACAACGCCGCCTGGCTCACCACCGCCGTCAAGTACGCGGTCGCCGGCGGCGCGGTCTGGACGAGCGCCATGATCGCCCGCGCCATGCTGGTCGGCGGCCCCACCGCGGGGGCGCTGGCGCTGCGCGAGCTGATCCGCGGGCGCATCCTCGTCACCAACGTCCAGCGTGAAGGGGCCGAGGGCGTCGGCCGCGTGCTGCGGCCCGCGCTCGCCGCCGGCTCCACCGGCAAGTTCCGCAACGTCCTCGACGACCTGCCCCGTCTCGGCACGGGACGCGGCCCTCTGGGACGCGGGCCGGGCGGAGCCGGGGACGGCGGTCCGCGCGGCATGTCCATCGCCCAGATGGGCATCTTCCGCAAGAACTCCCCCGGCAAGACGAACTCCGGGACCCGGCACTTCGACACTCAGGACGAGGCCGTCGAGGCGGCCAAGAAGGACGCCAAGGACGGCGGGCGCAGCCGGTTCCGCGGGCCGTGCTCCAGCGACGACCACGTGCACGTGGACTACATCAACAAACACGGAGAGATCAGCCACACCAGGCACTATCCGTGGAAGAAGAAGAAAGACTAGACCGCGGCCGCGGAACCCGACGAGCGAGGAAGACTGACGACTGTGGCGAACGAACTGTCGGCGAAGGCCGCCGAGCTGGGTGCGGCCATCGTGGAGCACGCCCGCGTCCTGGAGGAGTCGCCCGACGACTACCCCCGCGTGGCGCAGGCCCTCAACCGCCTGCGGTCGGCCGCGCTCGAGTACGCCGAGCGGTGCGCCGACAGCACCGGCTGGGGCAACCCGTTCAGCGACCTGGAGGAGGATCGCGAGGAGGAGGCGGAGACCGCCATCCCCGACGGCGCCACCGTTGACGTGGAGGCCCACTACCGGATCCGTGTCAACGACGTCGCCGCCCTGACGCGCCTGCTCGGCGAGACCGCCGCGGAGGACGTCCTCGGGGCGCCGTCCGACGTCGTCGCCCAGCTGTTCATCCGCGACGGCTGGGACCCGGCCCAGTACGGCGGCCACCTGCTCACCCTGGTCGACCAGTCGTGGTCGTGCGGCCCGGCCGACGCCGACACCTGACGCGAGGCTGAGGCACGGCCGACGCCGACCGCACGTGCCCGGCTGAGACGCGGGCCGGGACGCTGCCCGACACCGAGCCGTCACCGGCCGTTTCCCCGCGGTGGGGACACCGTCAGCCCGGCCGCCCTAGTGTCGCGCGCCATGAGACGCATCGCCATCCTCATGTGCGCGGGCGCGCTGGCCCTCGGCCTGGCCGCCCCCGCCACCGCCGACTCCCGGCCGTCAGGGCGGGCCACCCTGACCGGGTTCGCCTCCCTGCCCGCGCTGACCTTCGTCCCCGGCAGCGAGCCGTCGGGGTCGCTGCTCGGCACGGAGCCGGTCAACGGCGTCACCCCGCCGTTCCCCGGCCAGCCGGTGCAGGGCTTCAGCGGCATCGCGCGCCGCCACGACGGCACCTTCGACGTCCTGTCCGACAACGGCTACGGCAACCAGGGCAACAGCGCCGACTTCCTGCTGCGCGTGCACCGGATCAAGCCGGACTTCGCCCGTAAGTCGGTCAGGCTGCTCGGCGGGTTCGACCTGACCGACCCGCGCGGGCTCGTGCCGTTCCCGCTCACCCGGCAGGACCGCACGCTGACGGGCGCCGACTTCGACGTCGAGTCGATCGTGCGGCTGGTGGACGGCACGTACTGGATCGGCGACGAGTTCGGCCCGTTCCTGCTGCACTTCGACCGCCAGGGCCGGCTGATGGAGGCCCCCGTGGCGCTGCCCGGCGTCATGGCCCCGGAGAACCCGGCGCTGAACGGCGGCACCCCGAACCTGGCCAGCAGCAAGGGCTTCGAGGGCATGGCCAGGTCGGTGGACGGCCGCCGCCTCTACCCGCTGCTGGAGGGCACGGTGAGCGGCGACCCGGCCGGCACGTTGCGCATGCACGAGTTCGACCTGCGCGAGAGCGCCTACACCGGGCGGCGCTGGACGTACCGGCTGGAGGACCCCTCCCACGCCATCGGCGACGCGATCGCGGTCGACGAGCACCGTT
Organism: Nonomuraea aridisoli; assembly: GCF_003236395.1. Lineage (GTDB taxonomy): Bacteria > Actinomycetota > Actinomycetes > Streptosporangiales > Streptosporangiaceae > Nonomuraea > Nonomuraea aridisoli. The sequence goes on from NZ_POUD01000008.1 coordinate 11,717, forward strand.
TCCTGATCATCGAGCGTGACAACCTCCAGGGCGACGAGGCCCGGTTCAAGCGCGTCTACCTGGCCGACATGCGCGACAGGGACCGTGACGGCGCGCTCGACAAGACGCTGGTGGCCGACCTGCTCGACCTCGCCGACCCGCGCGGTCTGGGCGGCGCGCCGGGCACGTTCCGCTTCCCGTTCCAGACCATCGAGGACGTCGTCATCCTCGACGACCGCACGATCGGCGTACTGGACGACAACAACTTCCCGTTCTCCAGCGGCCGCACGCCCGGCCGGCCGGACGACAACGAGTTCATCACCGTACGACTGACCCGCGGCCTCCAGGCCGACCCGCGCGTCCACCGCTGACCACCCGGGATCCGGCGGCCTCGGGGAGGTCGCCGGCCCTCTCGCGGCCGCTGACCGAAACCCGCCCACGCCCTGCCCGAAAAGGGCTCAGACGATGAGGTCGTCGAACTCCCCGTCCTTGGCCCCGAGCATGAACGCGGTGATCTCCGCCCGCGTGTAGACCAGCGCGGGGCCCTCGGGGAAACGTGAGTTGCGCATGGCGATCTCCCCGCTGGGCAGGCACGCGACCTCGACGCAGTTGCCGTTGGGGTTGCTCCTCTTGCTCTTGCGCCAGACGACGGGAAGGCGGCCGGCGGGCGTCCCGTTCCGGAACTCTTGCATGGGGGCAGCTCCTCGCGATCTTACGGATGCACGTGCATCCGCGTTTGCGAGCTGACAATACGGCAGCACGAAGAGCTCCATATAGCGGACAACCAAAATTCCGCTATGGAGTGGATCACAGGGAGTATCGGCCGCTCACATGGAGAGCATGCGCTCCAGGAAACGCCGGCTCGCCCGAGGCTCCTCCGCCTGGACGCTCAGCCGGTCCATGACCTCCATGTAGTGGTCGGAGTCGGCCGGCTTGTCGAGGTAGAGGGCGCTGGTCAGCTGCTCCATGTAGACGACGTCGGGCAGCTCGGTCTCCGGGAAGCGCAGGATGCTGAACGGCCCGCCGGCCGCCGCGTGGCCGCCGCGCTCGAACGTCATGACCTGCACGGTGATGTTGCGCTCGGCCGTGACGTCGAGCAGGTGGACGATCTGCTCGCGCATCGTCTCGGGGCCGCCCAGCATCCGGCGCACCACGGCCTCGTCGATCACCGCCCAGAGAGTGAGCCCGTCCTCCAGCCGCTTCTGCCGGGTCGTGCGCAGCGTCACCCGGCGCTCGATCTCGTCAGGGCCGGCGTTGCCGTGCGCGAGCTTGATGACCGCCCTGGCGTACGCGGGGGTCTGCAGCAGGCCCGGCACGAACTGGTTCTCGTACGTGCGGATGCCGGACGCGGCGCCCTCCAGGCCGATGTAGACCTCGAACCAGGACGGCAGCAGGTCGCCGTAGCGGTGCCACCAGCCGGGGGCGTTGGCCTGCTTGGCGAGGTCGAGCAGGGGCTGGCGCTCGGCCGGGTCGGTGACGCCGTAGAGGGTCAGCAGGTCGGCCACGTCGCGCTGCTTGAAGCTGACCTGGCCGAGCTCCAACCGGCTGATCTTCGCGTGAGAGGCGCGAATCGAGTACCCGGCGTCCTCGCGGGAGATACCCTTCTCCGTGCGCAGCCTGCGCAACTGGGTGCCGAGCAGGATCCGAAGCACCGTCGGGCTTCCCGGCGAATAGCTGAGCAGCCTTCCTTCCGCGCTCTCTGCGCTCACTCCACCGCTCCTCATGGGGCCCTGCACGTGCAGATGCAATTCACGTCAGTAAACTACGAAAAGTCTTGCATCACTGACCACACGCCGTAAAGATGGGCACTGGATCATCAGAACGCGCTTCGGGGGCCAGCATGACGACTTTCGACGCCCGGCCGCAAGCCGCCAGCGGCTCCCGGCCACCAGGGTGGCTCGCCTCCGCCCTGGTGGAGGGCCGGCCCGCCGAGCGTGACGCCGTCTTCCCGTTCGATCAGCGTACGGCGCTCGAGCCGGCCTGCGTGGCCACCGCGCGGCACTTCGTCGACCGGAACCTCGGCGCCTGGGGCGCCGCGGGGCTGGCGTTCGAGGCGCAGCTGGTGGTCTCGGAGCTGGTCACCAACGCGATACGGCACGGCGGCGGGGCGCGGGAGCTGCGGCTGCTGCTGTGGCACGGCGACGAGCTGGCGTGCGTGGTCTCCGACCACAGCAGGACGATCCCGGTGACCACCGCGCCCGACGTCTACGCCGAGTACGGGCGCGGCTTACGCCTGGTCGACGCCCTCTGCTCCGCCTGGGGCTGGCTCACCCCCGGCGGCCCCTGCAAGCTGGTCTGGGCCGTCATCGCCGCCACCTGACGCCCGTCAGTCCTTGCCGAGCAGGTGCAGCACGTCGGCGTCGGTGAGCTGGTCGAAGTGCACGTACCACTGGCCGACCGCCCGGAAGTCGACGGGCGTCTTGAGCACGACCACCTCGTCGGCCTCCTTCTGCAGCGAACGCACGGTCTCGCGGGCCCCGACCGGCACGGCCAGCGTCACCTTGGCGGGCCTGGCCGTGGCGACGGCCCTGAGCGCGGCCCGCGCGGTCCCGCCGGTGGCCAGGCCGTCGTCCACCACGATCACCTCCCGCCCGTCGAGTGCGGGCAGCGGGCGGTCGCCGCGGTAGACCCGTACCCGCCGGGCCAGCTCCCGCCGCTCCTGCGCCACCACCTCGGCCACCGACTCCGGCGTGAGGCCCAGGCGGTGCAGCAGCCCCATGTCGAACACCGGCTCCCCGCCCTCGGCGATCGCCCCGACGCCCAGCTCGGGCGCGGGAGGGTAGCCGATCTTCCTGGTCACGAGCACGTCGAGGACGGCGTCCAGCCGGCACGCGATCGGCACGGCAACCTCGACCCCGCCGCGGGGCAGCGCGAGGATGACGGGATCGTGCGCGTCCAGCAGCCGCTCGGCGAGCAGCTCCCCCGCCTCGACCCGGTCTGCGAAGAGGTCCATGCCCTCTGCCTACCCTGACGGGCCGCCTCCTCGCCTCTCCACGCAGGTGAACGCACCCGCCGGCCGGGGCTCTCCCGGGAGCCCCGGCCGGTCAGGCGGTCCGGGTCAGGGCCGGTTGCGGCCGGTGCGGCGCATCTCCTTGTGGATGACCTTCCACTTGTTCTGTTGTTCCTTGCGCAGGCGGGCGTCCGTGCGGGACGCCATCCACAGGGCCTCCCGCTGCAGCTTGCGCCAGCTCTCCAGCCGCCGCTCCGGCAGCTCGCCGCGCTCCAGGGCGGCCAGCACCGCGCAGCCGGGCTCGCCGGTGTGACCGCAGTCGCCGAAGCGGCAGTCCTCCGCCAGCGACTCGATGTCGGAGAAGACGCGGTCGACGCCGTCGCCCATGTCGTACAGGCCGATCCGGCGGATGCCCGGCGTGTCGATGAGCAGACCGCCCCGGGCGAGCGGGATCAGCTCACGGTGGACGGTGGTGTGCCGGCCGCGCCCGTCGGCGGCGCGCACCCGCTGGGTCTCCATGACCTCCTTGCCGGCCAGCGCGTTGACGAGGGTGGACTTGCCGGCGCCGGACGGGCCGAGGATGACGGCCGTACGCGACCCGGCGAGGTAGGAGGCGGCCAGCTCGACCCCGTCGCCGTGCAGCGAGGAGACGGCGTGGACGTCGACGCCGGGCGCGGCCGTGCGGACGTCGTCGAGCAGTCCGTCGAGGCCGTGCTCGAACAGGTCGGACTTGGTGACGAGCACCACCGGTGTGCCGCCGGACTCCCAGGCGAGCGCGACGAGGCGCTCGATGCGGGCCAGGTCGGCGAAGTCGGTGGCGTGCATGGCCGGCTCGGCCACGAAGACGATGTCGACGTTGGCCGCGAGCACCTGGCCCTGACCGTCGCCGGACAGGCCGCCGACCGAGTCGCGGCTGACACCGCCCCGGACGAACGCGGTCGTGCGCGGCAGCACCGCGTCGAGCTCGTAGCGGCCCTCGGACAGCCACCGCAGCGCCGCCCAGTCGCCGACGCACGGCAGCGCGACCGGATCGGCCGCCGCGGCACGGCGGACGTGGGCGGCGTAGCGGACGTGGTGCTGGCCGTCGGTGGCGATGACCTCGGCGGCGCCGCGGTCGACGCGGGCCACCCGCGCGGGCACGGCGCCGTCGGGCAGCTCGGCGGCGCGCAGATCGGTCCAGCCGAGCAGAGAAAGATCGTAAGACAACGGAGTGAAACCTTTGTTCGAGAAGGATGGAGCCGGGCGGTCAGAAGGACGCCCGGAGGTGGACTGACGGCATGCCGCGCACGGGGACCCGCATAGCCCTCACCTCCTCGATCGGTTATCGGGCGACTCTACGCACCCCGCGGGCACAGACGCAATCGGTTTGTCTTCCGCCATCCGTTGAACCCCGCCCGCCCGGACGGCCGTACCACCTGCCGACGGACTGAGAAAGGGGCACGATGCGGATCAGCACGATGCGGATCAGCACGATGCGGATCAGTACGTATCCCCCGCCCTCGTACCCGGTGAACACGGCCGAGGCAGCCGCCCCGGCGGGCGAGCCGCGCCCGCGCCACCGGATCCGCCGCGTGCGCCCCGACGACGAGGTGGTCGTGTCCGCGCTCTACCGGGAGTATCACCGGCCGCTGCTGGCGTTCGTGATCCGGTTGACGGCGGGCGATCGGCAGTGGGCGGAGGACGTGGTGCAGGAGACGATGATCCGGGCGTGGCGCAGCGCCGAGCGGCTCGACACCGACGCGGTCTCGCTGATGCCGTGGCTCGCCACGGTGGCCCGGCGCATCGTGATCGACGACCGGCGGCGCAGGGACGCCCGGCCCAGGGAGGCGGGCGACGGTCCGCTGGAGAGCGTGCCCGTGCCCGACGAGATGGAGGGGCTGCTGCACCAGGTGGTGGTGTCGGAGGCGCTCAAGGCGCTCTCCCCGGCGCACCGCGAGATCCTCAACGAGACGATTCTGCGGGACCGGTCGGTCAACGACGCCGCGGAGGTGCTCGGCATCCCCGTGGGCACCGTGAAGTCGCGCGTCTACTACGCCGTACGCGCGCTGCGGATCGCACTGGAGGAAAGGGGGGTGACGGCGTGACTTCGAGAGTCGAGCACACGGACGTGGGCGCCTACGCGCTCGGCCTGCTGGACGACGACGACCGCGTGGCCTTCGAGGTCCACCTGCTCGGCTGCCCCGCCTGCCGGCACGAGCTGACGGAGCTGGCGGGGGTGGCCAGTGTGCTGCACGGGATCGGGCCCGTCGAGGACCCGCTCGACCGCCCGGGCGGCCCCGAAGGCGACGTGATCGACCTGCTGCGGCACAAGAAGGACGCCGACAGGCGCACGCGCAGGGGCACGTTCGTGATCGGGATGGCGGCGGCGGTCACGCTCGTGGCCGGTGGGCTGACGATCGGCACGCAACTCGGCACGCAGCTCGGCGCGGGCGGTCAGCCGCCGCTCGCCCACGGGCACGGCGGGCGGACGGGCGAGCACATGGGGCCGGCCGAGCAGTTCTACGTCGACGGGCGGCCCATCGCGGGCAAGGGCGCGGGCGGCGTGACCGGCGGGCTCGTGGTGGAGTCGAAGGGATGGGGCACGCACGCGGCGCTCAAGCTGTCCGGGGTGACCGGGCCGCTGGAGTGCGAGCTGATCTCCGTGTCGAAGTCGGGAGAGCGGCGGGTGATGACCGGATGGTCCGTACCTCCAGCCGGGTACGGAGTGCCGGGTTCGCCGGATCCGCTCTACATGCACGGCGGCAGCGCCACGCCGCTGGACGACGTCGACCGCTTCGAGGTGGTCACCTCGGAAGGCGAGCGCCTGCTCACCGTCGACGTGTGACCGGCGACATGTTGACCGGCGACATGTCACCGGCCGGGGACCGGCGTCCCGCCGCACACCGGGAGCCCGTGCGGCGGGACGCTCTCCCTCGGATTTACAGGCCGGGAGCGGGGAACTGGGCGGTGAGCTCGCTGACCTCGTGGTGCACGCGGGTGATGACCGCCTCGGCGTCGCCCTTGGCGACGGCGGTGACGACCTCGTCGATCCAGGCGCCGATCTGCCGCATCTCGGCCTCGCCCATGCCGCGCGAGGTGACCGACGGCGTGCCGATGCGGATGCCGGACGGGTCGAACGGCTTGCGCGTGTCGAACGGCACCGTGTTGTAGTTGGTCTCCAGCCCGGCGCGGTCGAGCGCCTGGGCGGCCGGCTTGCCGCCGATGCCCTTCGGCGTCAGGTCGAGCAGGATCAGGTGGTTGTCGGTGCCGCCGGAGACGAGGTCGAAGCCGCGCGAGCCCAGCTCGTCGGCCAGGGCCTTGGCGTTGGCGACGACCTGGTGGGCGTAGTCGCGGAACGACGGCTGGGCGGCCTCGTGGAGCGCGACGGCGATGGCGGCGGTGGTGTGGTTGTGCGGGCCGCCCTGCAGGCCGGGGAAGACGGCCTTGTTGAGCGCCTTGGCGTGCTCCTCGCTGGTGGCCATCAGCATGGCGCCGCGCGGGCCGCGCAGCGTCTTGTGGGTGGTCGTGGAGATCACGTCGGCGTGGCCCACCGGGGACGGGTGGGCGCCGCCCGCGACCAGGCCGGCGATGTGGGCGATGTCGGCGGCCAGCACCGCGCCGACCTCGCGGGCGATCGAGGCGAAGCCCTCGAAGTCGATGGTGCGCGGGATCGCCGTGCCGCCGCAGAAGATCAGCTTCGGCCGGTGCTCCAGCGCGAGCTCGCGGACCTCGTCGAGGTCGATGCGGCCGGTGTCCTTGCGCACGCCGTAGCGGACCGGGTTGAACCACTTGCCGGTGGCCGAGACCGACCAGCCGTGCGTGAGGTGACCGCCGAACGGCAGGCCCATGCCCATGACGGTGTCGCCCGGCTCCAGGAACGCCATGTAGACGGCGAGGTTGGCGGGCGAGCCGGAGTAGGGCTGGACGTTGGCGTGGTTGACGCCGAACACCGCCTTGGCGCGCTCGATGGCGAGGGTCTCGATCTGGTCGATGACCTGCTGGCCCTCGTAGTAGCGCTTGCCGGCGTAGCCCTCGGAGTATTTGTTGGTCAGCACGGTGCCCGTGGCCTCGAGCACGGCCTTGGACACGTAGTTTTCGGACGCGATCAGCTTGACGGTGTCGGCCTGGCGACGCTCTTCCGCCCTGATGAGCTCGGCGATCTGCGGGTCGACGCTCGCGAGAGAACCCATGACTCTCCTGTCATCATTGACCATCGGCGAAGACCCAGGCGCACGGCCTCCGCTCCCTCCGCTCCCCGGTGGTCGTTCCCACCCAATGCGCCAGTCGCGTCTCGCTGTAGACGATAGCGGATGAGGCCGGGAGCCCAGGTCGGCGATCAGGCCGTCGAGACGGCCACGTTCGTGATGACGCCGAGCGGGCCGAGGTTGACGTCGACGTGCTCGGCGTCCTCGGGCAGCCCGTCGTAGACGGCCCAGAACTGCAGCTGGTTGCCTCCGTCGAACGGCGCCGTGGGCACGTTGGAGCACTGGCAGGCGTCGTCCTTCCTGGCCGGGTAGAGCGGCTTGCCCACGCCCGGCGGGACGATGCTCACCCGCGAGACCGTGGTGTCGAGGGCGCCGTTGCCGAACTTGTTGTACAGGGGCGCGTTCTCGGTGCCGACGTTCTTGACCGTCCACTGCAGGCGCGCGGTGGCGCCCTGGCGCACCAGGGAGTCGATCCGCACCTCGAATCTCGTGCCGAGGGCGTCGACGGTGCTGGTGGTGGCGGCCGTGCCCGGCAGCGCGCCGCGCTCCTCCCAGGGGCGTACGACGGCCAGCGTGGCTCCGGCGCCGAGCGCGGCGGCCAGCACGCCGACGACGACCGGCAGCCAGGGGCCGCGCCGCGCGGGCGCGGGCTTGGGCGCGGGCAGGCTCTGGGGCCTGGTCAGGACGGGCGTCCAGGTCTCCGAGACGGCCTTCGTCGCCGCCGCGACCGGAACCTCCGAACGCCCCAGCAGCAGGTCCATGAGCTGCTGGGCGGTCGGCCGGCGACGCGGGTCCTTGTCGAGCGCCCGCTCCACCAGCGGCCGGATGCGCTCGTCCAGCCCGTCGAGCATGGGCACGTGGTTGATCACCCGGTAGACGACCTCGTGGACCCCGCCGGTGCCGAACGGCGGCCTGCCGGTGCCCGCGTACGCGACCAGCGAGCCCCACGAGAAGATGTCGCTCGCCGGGCTCGCCTGCTCTCCCCTGGCCTGCTCCGGCGACATGTACGCGGGCGTGCCCATGCTCTGCGCGACCGTCATCACCGCCTGGCCGGTGTCGGCGAGCTGGGCGATGCCGAAGTCGATGACCCGCGGCCCGACGGGGCTGAGCAGCACGTTCGACGGTTTGAGGTCGCGGTGCACGACGCCCGCCTGGTGGATGGCGGCCAGCGCGGTGGCCACGCCGACGGCCAGGGCCTCCAGGTTGGAGCCGGCCAGCGGCGCCTGCGCGACGACGGCCGACAGGTCGGGGCCTTCGACGTATTCGGTGACGATGTAGGCGGTGCCGCGGTCGAAGCCGGCGTCGAGCACGGGCGCGGTGCAGAACCGCGCGACCCGTCTCGCCGCCTCGGCCTCCTTGCCGAACCTGCGCCGGAACTCCTCGCGCGCGGCCAGCTCGGGCCGCATGGTCTTGAGCGCCACCGGCCGCCCGGCGGGGTCATGGGCGAGGTGGACGTAGCCCATGCCGCCTTCGCCGAGCTTCTTGACGAGGGTGTACGGTCCGACCCGCTGCACGTCCATCGCAGGGATTATTCCGGACACGCCCGCGTCGTGGCTATTTCGTGCGGCCCACGCCCGGCCAGAGCCGGTCGACCTCGGCGTTCAGAATGGCGCCGATGAGCACGGCCAGCGCGGTGATGTAGAGCCACAGCAGCAGCGCGATGGGGGCGGCCAGTGAGCCGTACACCGAGACGGGCGAGAACCAGGCGGCCAGCACGGCGCGCAGCACCGCCGCGCAGACGATCCACAGGAACAGCGCCAGGATGGCGCCCGGCAGCTCGCGATACCACTTCGTGCGCACCGGCACGCTCACGTGGTAGAGCACGGTGAGGAACAGCACCGAGCCGATGATCACGACCGGCCAGTAGAGCAGGTCGATCATGATGCCGTACTCCCCCGGCAGGGCGTCCCTGAGCAGGGTCGGGCCGATGACCAGGATGGGCATGACGATGATGCCGATGATGAGGCCCACGACGTAGAGGCCGAACGACATCAGCCGGGTGCGGATGATGCCGCGCTCCTCACCGAGCCCGTAGGCGACGGAGATGAGGTCGACGTAGACGTACAGGGCGCGCGAGCCCGACCAGAGCGACAGCAGGAAGCCCAGCGAGATGATCGACACCTTGCCCGCGTCGTCGCTGAGCACGTCGGTGATGAGCGGGTTGACCACGGAGTTGACCGCGTCGTCGGTGAACAGCAGCCCCGCCTGGTCGATCACCCACGTCTTGACCTGCGTGACGACGGTCGGCCCCAGCCAGGTGCCGAGCTTGCCGAGCACGCCGATGAGCCCCAGCACGAACGGCGGCAGCGACAGCAGCGCGAAGAACGCCGCCTCACCCGCGAGGCCGGTCACGCGGTAGGCGACTCCGGCGTTGGTCGCGGCGCGCACGATGGCCCAGGAACGGGTGTCGAGCACCCAGCTCAACCTGGCCCGGGCATGCGAGGCGAGACCTCGCTTGGGCCGGGATGGCGCTTCGGTGGACGTCATGGGCACCCAACGGGAATTCGCAGTGACTCTTCGCCACAGCTTACGTCCCTGGTCCAGCCCTAGTCGCCAGGCACGATGCGGGCGCCCAGCGGGAGGAGGGAGACGGGGATCAGCTTGAGGTTCGCGATGGCCATCGGGATGCCGATGATCGAGATGAACAGCGGGATGGAGGTCACCACGTGCCCGATGGCCAGCCAGATCCCGGCGACCACGAACCAGATGATGTTGCCGAGGAGCGAGAACACGCCGGCGTCCGGGTCGCGTTCCACCGTCCGGCCGAACGGCCACAGCGCGTACGAGGCGATCCTGAACGAGGCGATGCCGAACGGGATGGTGACGATCAGGACACAGCAGATGATCCCCGCCAGGGCGTAGCCCATGGCCAGCCAGACGCCCGCGAAGACCAGCCAGATGACGTTCAGAATCGTGCGCATGCCGTCAGCATGTCACCGATCTTGGCCGCGCCGCCTCGGGTGTCTCCCCGATCCCGTCCCGGATGTGCACCCGGAGTGATAATGCGGGTGTGATCTGCGAGAGCTGCAAGGACAAGCGCCACGAGGAGTGCCGCGGCGGCTCGTGGTGCGACTGCCAGCACAAGACGGAGCAGGAGCAGGACGATTCGGAGCTGAGCTGGCCGCACCAGGGATGAGACAAGTCCCACACTCTGGACGCGGTCTTGGACATCTCGGACAGCCAGAGTAGTCTCAGAAGCATGCCAGCGGACCCCATGCTCGTCGGTCGACGCCACGTCGACCTTCTGCGTGTCCGCTCTGCCATCTGTTGCGACGCCCGCTGACCGTAGTTTCTGTCTGCCGCTGAGCGCGTCGCACTCCTCTTTTCGCAAGCCCTGCCCTCGATGACGAGGCGGGCGGGACGTTGCGCGCGCCGACGATCCGAAGGACGCGCAATGATCACCCCTGCCAGCCGCACTCCTGCCAACCGGCACCACAAGCGCCCGCGCGGCGAGGGTCAGTGGGCCCTCGGGTACCGCGAGCCGCTCAACAAGAACGAAGAGAACAAGAAGAACGACGACGGGCTCAACGTCCGCCAGCGCATCATCGACATCTACTCCAAGCGGGGCTTCGACTCGATCGACCCCGCCGACCTGCGTGGGCGCATGCGCTGGTACGGCCTCTACACCCAGCGCAAGCCCGGGATCGACGGCGGCAAGACGGCGATCCTGGAGCCGGAGGAGCTCGACGACAGCTACTTCATGCTGCGGGTGCGCATCGACGGCGGCCAGCTCGACCTCGCCCAGCTGCGCACGATCGCCGACATCTCCAACGAGTACGGCCGCGGCACCGCCGACGTCACCGACCGCCAGAACATCCAGCTCCACTGGATCGAGATCGAGTCGGTGCCCGACATCTGGGAGCGCCTGGAGGCGGTGGGCCTGTCGACCACCGAGGCGTGCGGTGACACCCCGCGCGTGATCCTCGGCTGTCCGCTCGCCGGGATCGACGCCGACGAGGTGATCGACGCGACGGAGGAGATCCGGGAGATCCACGACCGGGTCGTGGGCAACCCGGCGTACTCCAACCTGCCGCGCAAGTTCAAGTCGGCCGTCAGCGGCTGCCCGGCTCACTGCACGGTGCACGAGATCAACGACGTGGCGTTCGTCGGCGTGGTCGACGAGCAGGGGGAGGCCGGCTACGACGTGTGGGTCGGCGGCGGCCTGTCGACCAACCCGATGCTGGCCAAGCGCCTCGGCGTGTTCGTCCGGCCGGAGCAGGTGGCCGACGTGCACGAGGGCGTGGTCGCCATCTTCCGCGACTACGGCTACCGGCGGCTGCGCCACCGCGCCCGCATCAAGTTCCTGGTCAACGACTGGGGGCCGGAGAAGTTCCGCGAGGTGCTGGAGACCGAGTACCTCAAGGAGCGGCTGCCCGACGGGCCCGCGCCCGAGCTGCCGCGCGGCCGCCGGCGCGACCACGTCGGCGTCCACCGGCAGAAGGACGGCAACTTCTACGTCGGCTTCGCCCCCAAGGTGGGCCGGCTCGACGGCGACAAGCTGCACGCGATCGCCGACATCGCCGAGCGCCACGGCTCGGGCCGGGTTCGCACGACGGTCGAGCAGAAGATGGTCATCCTCGACGTCGCGCCCGACCAGGTCGACTCGATCGTGGCCGAGCTGGAGGCCGCCGACCTGCGGGTCAAGCCGTCCACGTTCCGCCGCCAGACGATGGCCTGCACCGGCATCGAATACTGCAAGCTCGCCATCGTCGAGACGAAGGCCGCCGCCTCGGACCTGATCGACGAGCTGGAACGGCGGCTGCCCGACTTCGACGAGCCGCTCACCATCAACGTCAACGGCTGCCCCAACTCGTGCGCCCGCATCCAGGTCGCCGACATCGGGCTGAAGGGCCAGCTCGTCATCGACGAGAACGGCGACCAGGTCGAGGGCTTCCAGATCCACCTGGGCGGCTCGCTCGGCGTGAACGCCGGGTTCGGCCGGAAGGTGCGCGGGCTCAAGACCACCGCCAAGGCGCTGCCCGACTACGTGGCGCGCGTCGTGTCCAACTACGACAGCCAGAAGAAGGAAGGCGAGTCGTTCGCCGACTGGGTGCAGCGAGCCGACGAGGCGGACCTGAAATGAGCGAACGAGCGGTTCCCTTCCACTGCCCCTACTGCGGCGACGAGGATCTGGAGCCCTACGAGGGCGAACTGAGCGCATCTGCCGGGTCGGCGGCGGGCGGCGGCTGGTACTGCCGCGCCTGCGCTCGGGCCTTCAAGCTGAAGTTTCTCGGAATCGGAGTGAAGATATGACGCTGGCCGACATCGAGGCCGGTCTCAGAGAGCAGGGCGGCGAGCTCGATCTGCGGGAGATCGTCGAGTCCGCCGCCACGTTCCTGGAGGGCGCCCCCGCCCGCGAGATCATCCGCTGGGCGGCGGCGACGTTCGGCGACCGGCTGTGCCTGACCTCCTCGATGAGCGACGCGCTCCTCATCGACCTGGTGAGCAGGGTCAAGCCCGGCGTGGACGTCCTGTTCATCGACACCGGCTACCACTTCGTGGAGACGATCGGCACCCGCGACGCCGTGCGGCAGGTGTACGACGTCAACGTGATCGACATCAAGCCCTCGCGCACGGTCGCGGAGCAGGATCGCGACCTCGGCCCGCGGCTGTTCGGCCGCAACCCCGATTTGTGCTGCTACCTGCGCAAGGTCGAGCCGCTCAACCGGGCGCTGGAGCCGTACCTCGCGTGGATCTCCGGCATCCGCCGCGACGAGTCGCCCAGCCGGGCCGGCACCAAGGTCGTGGAGTGGGACGCCAAGCGGCAGATGGTGAAGGTCAACCCGATCGCCGCCTGGACGCAGGAGGACGTCGACAACTACATCGCCGACAACGGGGTGCTGATCAACCCGTTGCACTACGACAACTACCCCTCGATCGGCTGCGCGCCGTGCACGCGGCAGGTCGCGGAGGGAGAGGATCCGCGCAGCGGGCGCTGGGCGGGCCTGGGGAAGGTCGAATGCGGCATTCACCTGTGATCCCCGACAGGGGCTCCGTCCCGTTGGCAGGCGGGGCGGCCCCCGGCCGCGTGCCACTGGTGGCGGTGGCGCACGGGTCTCGCGACCCGCGCGCCGCCGCCACCGTGGCCGCGCTGCTCGACCAGGTGCCGCTGGACGTGCGGGTCGCATATCTCGACCACTGCGCGCCTTCGCTGGGTCAGGCGCTGCACGGCCTGGAGGAGGCCGTGGTGCTGCCGTTGCTGCTCACCGAGGCCTACCACAGCCGGGTGGACCTCCCGGCGGCGCTGAACGAGGCGCGGGCGCGCGAGCCGCGGCTGCGCGTCAGTTACGGCGCCACGCTGGGGCCGCATCCGCTGCTGCTGTCCGCGCTGGAGCGGCGGCTCGCCGAGGCGGGCGTCCCCGTGGGCGATCCCGGCACCGCGGTGGTGCTGGTGTCGGCGGGGTCGAGCGACGCGCGGGCCAACGCGGTCGTCGCGGGGATGGCGCGGTCGTGGCGGCGTGCGGGCTGGTGGACTGTCTCACCGGCGTACGCCTCGGCCGCGGGGCCGGCTCCGGGCGAGGCCGTGGCGGCGCTGCTGCGGGCCGGGGCGCCGCGCGTGGTCGTGGCGCCGTACCTGCTGGCGCCGGGCTACTTCGCCGACAGGGTGCGCCGCGAGGCGCTGGAGGCGGGCGCCGAGCTGGTGTCCGACGTGCTCGGGCCCGCTCCCGAGCTCGTGCGGGTGGTGCTGGAACGTTACGACGCCGCCCTGCGTCAACCGCTGCCCCTGGCGGGCTGACCTCAGGCCGTGCCGACCGGTAGCGGTCCGGTAGAGCGGCCGGTCGGCGGCTTGCGCGCCAGGCGGGTGGGTCAGTAGCCGTTGTGGCGGTCGTCGCGGAGCTGCCTGCGCAGCTCGCGGCCCTCAGTGCGCAGCTGGCGGCCGATCTCGCGCCAGTCGTCGCCGTGCAGCTTCCGCCAGTGCTCGCGCCAGGCCGCGAACCCGCGCTGCAGCGGCTTGGCCCGCGCGTCGCCGATCACCTTGACGTCGCCCATCACCGCGTACGCCTTGACCCGCACCACGGGCACGTTCATGCCCGGGGCCGCCTCCAGCACGTCGACCTTCTTGTCGCCCATGACCGCCACGCCCTCCAGGTCCACGTTGACCCCGTCGGGCACGATGATCTTGACGTCGCCCATCACGGAGACGGCGACGATGTCCACCTGGTCCGTGCGGACCTCGGCCTCGCGCAGGTCGAGCAGCACGTCGCCCATCACGGCCACCGCGCCGAGCTCCTGATCGACGCGCCAGGTCCCGCGGCGCTTGGTGTCTCCCATGACGCCGACGAACCACCGCCGCTTCCTGCCCGTCGCGGCGGGCGCCGGCGACGGCGCGGTCAGGCCGGCGGACGGCAGGTCCTGCGTGAGCAGGGCCAGCTCGGCGTGGGTCGTGGCGGTGTAGGCCGCCTCCGTGCGGTCGGTCAGCTCGGCGAGGGTGAGCCGCCCCTCGACCGAGGCGACACGGAGCTGCTCGACGACGGCCTCGCGCTCGGCGTCCGACGCGCGGACCCCACCGGGATCAGTCATAGACGCAACATATCGCGTCTTGACCGCCGTGAAGCTCCTCCTTTGGTAGGAATCCGTACGACGTTCGATGCATACGCGTCCGGCATGGGCGGTGAACCCGTTCACGGGCGGGCCGCGTACCACCCGATGACACGGGGCCCTGGCATGGTCCGGGGCGCGGCCGGACCAGGCTAGGGTCCCTGTCATGCATGAGGAACAGCTCTACCGCGCGGCGTTGAACGGCGACACCGAGACCGTCGGCAAGCTCCTCGCGAGCGGCGCCGATCCCAACCGTCCCAGCGAGCCGGCGGAGGAAGGCGGGGAGGGCGGGCTGCCCCTGTGCGCGGCCGCCGCCTGGGACCGCACCGAGGTGGCCGCCGCGCTGCTCGCGGCCGGCGCCGAGGTCGACGCGCGCGAGGCCGGCGGCTGGACCGCCCTGCTCTGGGCCGCCGCCAACGGCCACTCCGCCGTCGCCCGCGTGCTGATCGAGGCGGGGGCGGAGGCCGACGTCACCAACGACGACGGCGACACCCCGCTGACGCTCGCCGCCCGGCGCGGCGCGCTCGGCGTCGTGCGCGAGCTGCTGGAGGCCGGGGCCGACCCGCAGAAGTACGACGGCGACGGCGACACCCCGCTCGAGATCGCCGTCGACTGGGTGGGCGTGCACCTGGAGAGCGCGCTGCTCGACCAGATCGAGCAGGACAGCTGGGAGTACGTCGTGACCCGCCAGTACGCCAAGGACGGCACCGAGCTGGTCACCGTCTCCGGGCGTTCGCCCGACGGCTCGCAGACCGAGGAGGTTCAGGCCCAGCGCGGCCACGCCGCCGTCGCGACCCTGCTGGAGGAGGCGATCGGCGTCCAGCAGCCGGTGGAGCGGCTGGTGGCGCGGGCCCTGGCCCACCGCGACATCGACGAGGACGCCGAGACGTGGTGGATCGTGGCCGACGCGCTGGCCAAGCGGGCCGACGAGGCCACGTACGAGGGCCTCGCCCGGTTGTGCGTGAGCGAGGACGCCAGGGAGCGGGAGTTCGGGGTCGACGCCATCTCCCAGTTCGGGTTCGCCGACGGCGACAAGCCGTACCTCGAGCGCACGCTGCCGCTGCTGCAGAAGATGGTGACCACGGAGGCCAATCCGCAGGTGCTGCGCTCGGTGCTGGCCGCGCTCGGCCACCAGGGCGACCCGCGGGCGCTGCCGTACGTGCTCGACCTGATCGGGCGGCCCGGCCACAAGCGCACGGTCACCGACCCGATCGCGCTGGCCGACGTGCTGCCGCCGGACCACGAGGAGGGCCTGGCGCTGCTCATCTCGATGACGCAGGACGACGACGCCGAGATCCGCGACTGGGCCACCGCCGGGCTCGCCGGGCTCTCCGCCGACACGCCCCGCATCAGGGAGGCCCTGGCGGCCCGGCTGACCGACTCCGACCTGCGCACGGTCGCCGAGGCCACACGCGGCCTCGCGATCCGCGGCGACGACCGGGCCGCGCAGGGCGTGCAGCGGGTGCTGGCGGAGAGCGACGACGACTACGCCAGGGACCTCGTCACCCAGACCCCGACGGGCTGAGCGCTCAGTCGCCGTTCAGGACGCGGACGACCCAGTCGAGGGTGCCCGTGCTCAGGGCCTCCTCGGCCAGGCGTTTGCCGGTCGCGGTGGTGAGCGCGGCGAGCGAGCTGTCGATCCAGCCCTGCACGTTGCGGTGGCCCTGCTCGCGATATTCGACGGCCTGGATGAGGCACTCCAGTTTGTCGGCGTCGCGGGCGCAGACGGCTTCGAGGCTGGTCTTCTCCTCGTACTCCGCGACCGCGTCGCTCACCATGCCGGCCACCGCCGCCGGGACGCCCCGCACCTGGTCGGCGGTGACGTCCTCGTTGGAGGCCGCCTTGAGGTAGCGCTTGCCGATGTACGGGATGTCGGTGATGCGGGTTTCCTGGGTGTCGTGGAAGAGGCTCATGAACGCCGCCCGCTGCGGATCGCCGCCCTCCAGCTTGGCGATCACCGCCGCGATGACGGCCGCGCGGAACGAGTGCTCGGCGATGCTCTCGGGGTCGCGCACTCCCGCGACCAGCCATCCCGTCCGCTTGTACCGCTTGAGCAGCCCGAACTCGTACAGCAGTCCTGCCAGACCCGTCACGTCATCCGCCACGAGGACCCCCTCTCGTCATGGCGCAGAGCCTAGACGACGGCTTCCGCCGCCGCCGTGCCCCGCCCGGCTGTCGGGGGATGCCGGGACCGGTCGGCCGGCACGGCATCCCCCGTCGTGTTCCGTCCACACGGCGGGCGGTTCACGCCCGGCCGCCGCGCTCCGGGTCAGTGCCCGGAGTATGCGTTGTCGCCGTCGATGCTCGACGCGTCGGCGCTGTTCGCCACCTCGGCGGCGTCCGACATGGCGGCGGTGTTCGACATGTCGGCGGTGTTCGCCACCTCGGCGGTGTTCGCCACCTCGGCGGTGTTCGACATGTCGGCGGTGTTCGCCACGTCGGCGGCGTTCTTCGCGTCGTCGAAGTAGATGTCGCGGACGATGGTGTTGTCCGGCTCGGCGTCGGCGCTGAAGGGCCACCAGCCGTCGCCCTCCCAGCCGTCGTGGTCATGGTGATCCCGCTCGTCCGGCTTCCAGCGGTCCCTGTCCCACTTCTTGTCGTCCCACTTGTGGTCGTCCCACTTCTTGTCGTCCCGCTTGTGGTCGAAAATCGGCTCTTCGTCGACCACCTCCTCGTCGACCTTCGGCTCTTCCTTCACCGGTACCCCGACGACCACGGGCCCGTCGTGCCTGTCGTGGTGGTGGCGCTGCTCCTTACGGCGCTGCTTGTTGTGGTTGATGTTGTGGATCTCGACCTCGTAGAAGGTGCGGGTGCGGGACCAGCGGGGGCCCCACGAGCATTTACGACCGCAACGGAGCAGCGGTTTCTCACCGGATACATACCCGGCGCCGGTCTGGACGACGGCCGCGCCTGCGCTCGCGCCGGCGACCCCCTGGCCGGGAAGAAGGGTGAAGCCGGCGGCGGCGACGGCCACGGCCAGCCCTGCGATACGTCCGCGACGCGACGTACGCATACGAGTGGATTCTGCGTGCATTATTTCCGTCCATGGGTAGAGAAACCCGGAATCCGATGCTCATTTTCTAGGAGCAGTCGGACATGATCAGACGTACCCATACGCAGAAACCCATTTACCTCCACGAACCCAAACAACCCGTCAAATCATTAGCGTTCGCCGGAGGTGTGATTAAACGATTATTTGAGCCATGTTTGCGGCTTCTCCGTTGATATCGGACGTCAGTCGTCGATCGCCGCGTACGCCGACGTCCAGAAGTCACGGATCACCCTCGGCGCGCTGGGCGAGGTGAAGGCGACCTGGGTCATCACGACGCCGATCAGCTCCTCCGCCGGGTCGGTGTAGGCGGAGGTGCCGAGGCCGCCGGCCCACCCGAACCGGCCGGGCCGCGTGTCCAGGCCGTCCTGGGCGCCGTCCACGGCGAGGCCGAAGCCCCAGCCGCCGGAGCCGAAGAAGACCTCGTTGCCGGCCTTCTGCTCCGGCGTGAGGTGGTCGCGGGTCATCAGCTCGACCGCGGGCCGCGACAGCAGCCGCCCGCCGTCGTACCGCCCCTTGCGGAGGAGCATGCGGCAGAAGGCGAGGTAGTCGTCGGCGGTGGACAGCAGGCTCGGGCCGCCGCCGCCCGACGGGAAGGCCGGCGGACGGTGCCATGCGCCGTCACGCGGATGGGGCCGCGGCAGCGGCGCCCCGGTGGCCGGATCGGGCGTGTACGAGCCCGCCAGCCGGCCGAGCTCGCCGGTGGGCAGCTGGAAGCCGGTGTCGCGCATGCCGAGCGGCTCGAGGACCCGCTCGCGCAGGAACGCGTCGAACGGCCGCCCCGAGGCCCGCGCGACCAGCACGCCGAGCGCGTCGGCCGCGGTGTGGTACATCCAGCCCGCTCCCGGCTGGTGCACGAGCGGCAGCGCGCCGAGCCGTTTGATCCACTCGTCGGGACCGCAGCCCGGCCCGTCGGGCCCGGCGGTCAGGCCCGCCTCGTCCATCGCGCGCTGGATCGGGTACGCGCCCGGCGGCGCCATGACGGCGCCGAAGCCCGCACGGAAGGTCAGCAGGTCGCGTACGGTGATGGGCCGCGCGGCCGGGACGGTGTCGTCGAGCGGCCCGTCCACGCTCCGCAGCACCCGCCGCCCGGACAGCTCGGGCAGCAGGTCGTCGACCGGGTCGTCCAGGCGCAGCCGGCACTCCTCGACGAGGATCATGGCGGCGACCGCGGTGATCGGCTTGCCCATGGACGCGATGCGGAAGACGGTGTCGCGCCGCATCGGCGCGCCGTCGCCGGCGTGTGCGGCGCCGGCCGTGACGACGTGCGTCTCGCCGCGGCGGTGGACGAGCGCCACCAGCCCCGGCACGTCGCCGCGCTCCACGGCGGCGCCCAGCACGTCGCGCATCCGGTCCAGCCGCGCCGGGGAGAGTCCGCTCGGGCTCATCGAAGCTCCTTCCGTCAGGTGCGTGAGGGTTCGCGAGGACAGACTCTCCGGCGCGCGGAAACTCATCGGCGGATTCCGCTTTTCTCCGCCTTTACTTATCCCGAAAAAGCGCCATAATCGAAATTCGTCCGATTTGCGGAACTACGGGCCAGAAAAAGCGGGTGCCGTGGTGAGGACGTCCCGGGCGAGCGAAAGGTCACCTTCGACTTCGGCGGGGAAATCCTCCGGGTCGCCCCTGCCGCCCAGCAGGAAGCAGAACGCCACCACGTCGGCCGTGACGCGCGCGTCCGGCTCCCCCGGCTCGGTGTCGGCCACGCCGAGGGGGACGCGCCATTCGCCGCCGCCCGGGCCGGTCAGGGTGAGGTGCAGGGTGCGCCCAGCGCCGTCGAGGCCGGAGAAGAGCATCGTCCAGGGCAGCAGGCGGGCGCACAGGTCGGCCGTCGGGCGGATGTGCTCGGGGACGGGGTCGGGCAGGCGGATCCCGGCCACCCGCGCCGCGTCGGCCGTGTGGATCCACGTCTCCAGGCCGCGGGCCAGGATGTGGTCGCGCACCGCGAACTCCAGGCCGTCCAGCGTGGCGGGGGTCGTGGGCGGCAGCGTGGCCAGGTGGCGGCACAGGGCGTCGGCCTGCGCCCGCCAGTCGCGGCGGGTCTGCTCCGGACTGCGGGCCCGCTCGTACGCCTGCACGTCGCCCGTCCGGCCCAGCGAGTCGGCGGCGCCGATCGGCGGGCCGAGCACGGGAGCGCCGACGGAGGCGGCCACCAGGCCGTCCTTGGCGGCCAGGTGGGCGACCAGCTCCTGGAGCGTCCAGCCCTCGACGATGACGCGCGCCCAGTCGTCGTCCACGGCCGAGGTCAACAGCGCGTCCATGGCGGCCACCCGGCCGGCGTACGGCCGCGCCCAGTCGGCGGCGGGGGCCGCCGGCCTGCGCCGCGCCCGGGCCCCGGCCAGCAGCTGGGGTCGCAGCGAGTGGGCCGGCACCGCCGCGTCCTCCATCATCGCGTCCAGATAGAGACGCTCGACGGGGTCCATCACACCTCTTCCTGAGCACGCACGGCCGCCGGGCCCGCGAACGGCGAGCCGGCGCCCATCACACTTCCTCCTCGGCCAGCGCGACGGCCAGGCGCCGCAGCGCCAGCCGGATGCGCGACTTGGCCGTGCCCTCCGGCACCCCGAGCTCCTCGCCGACCTGCCGGTAGGTCCGGCCGCCGAAATAGGCCAGCTCGATCGCCTCCCGTAAGCCGTCGGGTAACGCGGTCACCGCCTGCCGGACGCGCTCGGCCTCGTCGGCGGCGAGCACGGTGTCCTCCAGCCTGACAGGCTCGCGCTCGAACAGCCTGGGCCCGAGCGCCGACACCCGCCGGCGCTCCTCGGCCCGCACGTGGTCGACCGCGCGGCGGTGCGCGATCGTGGCCAGCCAGGCGCGCAGCGTGCCGCGGTCCGGGTCGTAGGCGAGCGGGCGTTCCCAGAAGAGCAGGAACACCTCCTGCGTGATGTCCTCCGCGATCACCCGGTCCCTGGTGACCCGCAGGGAGAGACCGAAGATCAGCGGGGAGAGGCGGTCGTAGACCTCCCCCAGCGCGGACTCGTCGCCGCCGACCACCCGCTGGTGCAGCAGGCGGTCGTCGTACGGTGCCTCCACTGGCACCACGCTCCCGTGTCTTCCGGATCATGGCGGCCGCGCCACATGCCCGCCGCATGTCCGCCGCATGTCACTGTTCGCACCAAATGTAGAGCGGGATGACCGTCCAGGGACACGTCCGGGTAGCGATAGTGTCGAAAGCCGACGCACGAAGGGATCACACAACCATGGCCACCACCCGCACCGCCACCACCCAGTGGAAGGGCGCCCTGCTCGACGGCTCGGGCACCGTCTCGCTCGACACGTCCGGAGTCGGCACGTTCGAGGTCTCCTGGCCGTCGCGGGCCGAGTCGGCGAACGGCAAGACCTCGCCCGAGGAGCTCATCGCCGCGGCCCACTCGTCCTGCTTCTCGATGGCGCTCTCGCACGGGCTGGCCGGCGCCGGCACGCCGCCGGAGTCGCTGCGGACGAGCGCCGACGTGACGTTCCAGCCCGGCAAGGGCATCACCGGCATCGTGCTGACCGTGCAGGGCCGGGTGCCCGGCATCACGGCCGAGCAGTTCCAGCAGGCCGCCGAGGACGCCAAGGCCAACTGCCCCGTCAGCCAGGCGCTGGCCGGCACCGCCATCAGCCTCAAGGCGGAGCTGCTCTGACCCGGTCGAGCGGATGTCTTTCGAAGAGCGTTCGGGTTAACAAGAGACCAAGAGCGTGTTCGCGTGCGACAATCGGGTCACATGCGTGAGGTCTGGCCGGGCGAGCCCTATCCACTCGGCGCCACCTGGGATGGCGTGGGCACCAGTTTCGCGGTGTTCTCGGAGGTCGCCGAGCGGGTCGAGCTGTGCCTTTTCCACGATGACGGCTCCGAGGAGCGCATCGAGCTGCCCGAGGTCGACGGGTTCGTCTGGCACGGCTACCTGCCGGGGATCCAGCCGGGGCAGCGTTACGGCTACCGCGTGCACGGGCCGTACGAGCCGTCGCACGGTCACCGGTGCAACCCGGCCAAGCTGCTGCTCGACCCGTACGCCAAGGCGATCGACGGGGAGCTGACCTGGAACCAGGCGCTGTTCCCCTACTACTTCACCGATCCGAGCCGGCGCAACACCGAGGACAGCGCGCCTCACATGCCGAAGAACGTGGTCGTCAACCCGTTCTTCGAGTGGGGCAACGACCGGCCGCCGCGCATCCCGTACCACCAGACCGTGATCTACGAGGCCCACGTGCGCGGGCTCACGATGCGCCACCCCGACGTGCCCCCCGACCTGCGGGGCACGTACGCGGGGGTGGGGCATCCGGCGATCATCGAGCACCTGCTGTCGCTGGGCGTGACGGCGGTCGAGCTCATGCCGGTGCACCACTACATCCCCGAGCACTTCCTGGTGGCCCGCGGGCTGACCAACTACTGGGGCTACAACACCATGGCCTACCTGGCTCCCCACGGGGGCTACTCCAGCGCCGGCACGCGCGGCCAGCAGGTGCTGGAGTTCAAGGCGATGGTGCGGGCGCTGCACGAGGCCGGCATCGAGGTCATCCTCGACGTGGTCTACAACCACACGGCCGAGGGCGACCACATGGGGCCGACGCTGGGGTTCAGGGGCATCGACAACGCCGCCTACTACCGCCTCCACGACGGCGACCGGCGCTACTACCTCGACTACACCGGCTGCGGCAACTCGCTCAACGTGCGCTCCCCGCACGCGCTGCAGCTCATCATGGACTCCCTGCGCTACTGGGTGCTGGAGATGCACGTCGACGGCTTCCGCTTCGACCTGGCCTCGGCCCTGGCCAGGGAGCTGCACGACGTCGACCGGCTGAGCGCGTTCTTCGACCTGATCCAGCAGGATCCGGTGATCTCGCAGGTCAAGCTGATCGCCGAGCCGTGGGACGTCGGGCCGGGCGGCTACCAGGTCGGGAACTTCCCGCCCCTGTGGACGGAGTGGAACGGCAAATATCGCGACATCGTCCGAGATTTCTGGAGAGGTACGCATTCCGCCCTGCCCGAGTTCGCCTCCCGCCTGACCGGCTCCGCCGACCTGTACGAGTCCTCCGGCCGCCGCCCGGTCGCCTCGATCAACTTCGTCACCTGCCACGACGGGTTCACGCTGACCGACCTGGTCTCCTACGACCACAAGCACAACGAGGCCAACGGCGAGGACAACCGCGACGGCACCAACGACAACCGCTCGTGGAACTGCGGCGCCGAGGGCCCCGTCGAGGACCCGCAGATCGTCACGCTCCGCCGCCGCCAGCGGCGCAACTTCCTGGCCACCCTGTTCCTGTCGCAGGGCGTGCCCATGCTCTCCCACGGCGACGAGCTGGGCCGCACCCAGCGCGGCAACAACAACGCCTACTGCCAGGACAACGACCTGGCCTGGGTCGACTGGTCGCTGCTGTACACCGAGTCGGAGCTGCTGGAGTTCGTCAGGGCGCTGTCGAAGCTGCGCCGCGAGCACCCGGTCTTCCAGCGCCGCCGCTTCTTCCACGGCCGCAACCCCGACAACGGCAAGCGCGACATCGTCTGGCTCACCCCGGGCGGGCGCGAGATGACGGCGGGCGACTGGCACATCAGCTACGCCAAGTCCCTGATGGTCTACTTCAACGGCGAGGCCATCACGGAGCCGGGGCCGCGCGGCGAGCGCATCGTCGACGACTCGTTCCTGCTGCTGATCAACGCCCACCACGAGAGCCTGGCGTTCACGCTGCCGGGCGAGGAGTTCGGCACCGAGTGGCTGCCGGTGCTCGACACCACCCGCGACACGGTGGAGGACGCCTTCGCCGACGAGCAGTGGCGGGCGGGCGACGTCGTCGCCGTCACGGCCCGCTCCCTGCAACTCCTGCGCCAACCCCGCAAGACCGCCAGACCCTGAGCTCCGGCGCGGTGCACGATCCGGCCGCGCTTGACGACGAGCAGCGGCCGGTTGCAGCCGCTCGGCCGCCGCGTGCGCCTTTCGCCCGTCCCAGCGGGGGCGGCGCTAGATGACGTGGGCCGCGCTGGCGGTGAGGAAGACCAGTGTGAACGTCGCCACCCCGGCCAGGCCGTGCAGGGCCACCGCGAGCACCGGGAACCTGCTCGCGGCCGTCCCGTGGCGGCCGGCCCCGAGCCAGCGCGTGGACATCGTGAAGCCCAGCAGCGCGGCGGCCGCGAGCCCGCCGAACGCCGCCCAGGCCAGCGCCCGGCTCCCGGTGGCGAGGCCGGCCGCCCAGCAGACCAGCGACGACACCGCCAGCGCCGGATGGGAGACGACCAGGGCCGACGGGAAACGGGTGACCTTGGTCCGGCGCGGGCCGCCGTGCGGCAGCCAGAAGGACAGCAGATAGACCCCCGCGAGCACGGCGATCGCCCCCGTGACGGCGGTTACCAGGCCCATTGTGCCTCCCTGTCAGACCCCATCCCTCTTGTCACGTTAAGCGGAGAATCGCCCGTACGTCCGGAGATAGGTAAAAAGCGATATCTGCCGGCGGATGGATGTCGGTGGCGTGTGCCAAGGTAGAGGAGTGCGGCGCATCTATCCCGACATACAGGACAACCCAGACATCGTGCAGGCGTACGCCTACCCTGACGACCGGCCGTGGCTGCGGCTCAACATGGTCGTCAGCGCCGACGGCGCGGCCTGGCTCGATGGGCGCTCGGGAGGGTTGTCGAGCAAGGGCGACAAACGGATCTTCCAGACCCTGCGCGGGCTGGCCGACGTGGTGGTCGCCGGCGGCGCGACCGTGCGCAAGGAGGGCTACGGCCCGGTCCCGCCGCGCGCGTCGTGGGCCGAGCTCCGCCAGGGGCGGCCGGAGGTGCCGCCCATCGCGGTGATCTCCCGCAGCCTCGCGCTCGACCTCGACGGGCCGCTGTTCACCGACGCCCCGAGCCGGACGATCGTCATCACCTGCGAGCACGCGCCGCTCGACCGGCGCAGGCTGGCGGCCCAGCGGTCCGACCTGATCGTGGCCGGCGACGAGTGCGTCGACATGAAGCTCGCCGTCGCCGGGCTCCACGAGCGGGGGCTGACCAGGCTGTTGTGCGAGGGCGGGCCCCGCGTCAACGCCCAGCTGTCGGCCTGCGACCTGGTCGACGAGCTGTGCCTGTCGATCAGCCCGCTGCTGGTCGGAGGCGACGCGGCGCGCATCCAGAACGGCGAGCACGCGAAGGTGCCACTCAGTCTCAGCCAGGTGCTGGAGGAGGAGGGGGTCCTCTTCTGCACGTACACGAGGGAGCGCAGAGATGACCGAGCCGACGACGCAGTCTGAGCACCCCGCGACGCCGGAGGAGCCGGAGCCGGTTCCCCATCTGCCGGTGCGGCCGCCGGTGCCGCCGATGCTGGCCAAGCCGGTCAAGGCCATGCCCAAGCAGGACGGCACGCTCTTCTACGAGCCGAAGTGGGACGGCTTCCGCTGCATCGTGTTCCGCGACGGCGAGGAGGTCTATCTCGGCAGCCGCAAGGAGCGGCCGTTCACGCGCTACTTCCCCGAGCTGATCGAGGCGGTCAGGGCCGAGCTGCCCGAAAGATGCGTGGTCGACGGCGAGATCGTGCTGCCCATGGGGTCGCAGCTCGACTTCGACGCGCTGCAGCAGCGCATCCACCCCGCCAAGTCGCGGGTGCAGATGTTGTCGGAGCGCACACCCGCCCAGTTCGTCGCCTTCGACCTGCTGGCGCTGGGCGACGAGTCGCTGATGGAGCTGCCGTTCGCCGAGCGGCGGGCGCGGCTGGAGGGCCTGTTCCCGGAGAAGGGCGGCTCGATCCGGCTGACCCCGGTGACGACCAGCGACGCGCAGGCGGCCGAGTGGTTCGACACGTTCGAGGGGGCCGGGCTCGACGGCATCATCGTCAAGCCGGGCGACCAGCCGTACGTCCCCGACAAGCGCACGATGTTCAAGGTCAAGCACGAGCGCACGGCCGACGTCGTGGTCTGCGGCTACCGCGAGCACAAGTCGGGCCCGGTGGTGGGCTCGCTGCTGCTCGGCCTCTACGGCGACGACGGGCGGCTGCACCACGTGGGCGTGGCGGCGTCGTTCCCGATGAAGCGCCGGGCCGAGCTGGTCGAGGAGGTCAAGCCGTACATCGCGGAGCTGAGCGAGCACCCCTGGGGCCACTGGGCCGAGCAGGCGGCGGCCAACATCGGCCAGCCGGCCGCCGGGCCGGCGACGGGCGGGCAGCGGGTGCCGGGCGCGGTGTCACGGTGGAACGCCAAGAAGGACCTGTCGTTCATCCCGCTGCGGCCGGAGCTGGTGATGGAGGTGGCCTACGACCAGATGGAGGGCGACCGGTTCCGGCACACGGCGCAGTTCCGGCGGTGGCGGCCCGACCGCACGCCCGAATCGTGCACGTATGAGCAGTTGGAGCGTCCAGTGAGTTACAACCTGGACGACATCCTTGCCCGGTAGCGCACATTGGCGTTATATCTCGACATGTGACTACTGGTGATGAGCTCAAGGCGGCCGTGTCCGCCCGGCGCGACCTCGGGCCCGAATTCGAGGACGCCGTCGTGGAGTCGTTCCTCGACAAGATGGGCCAGGAGATCGATCGCCGGGTGGACGAACGCCTGGCCGCCTCCCCCGCGGCCGGCAAGGCGGCGGTGGGCGGGCCCAACCAGGCTCAGCGGCTGGCTCTGGCGATCGTCTCGATCTCGCTCGGCACGGTGGCCACGCTCGTGCTCACCATCCTCGGCGACGGGCGCGAGATGATGGTGATCCCCATCTGGGTCGGGATGCTCGTGATCAACGCGATCTTCAACGGGTCGAAGGGCCGCGGCTAGACATTCCATCCCGAATCTGTGGTATTCCTGCCTGGGATGGGCCCCGTACCACCTGAGCGGGAAGTCCGGCGGGCCCGCGTTCTAGAAAGAGGCCAGGCGACGATGGAGGCGTCAGAGACCCAGCGTGCGGTGGCCGCGGCCCTGTCGATCGCCTCCTCACTCGGCCTGACCGCCGACGACGCGATCGTCCTGCACGACTCGAACAAGCTCACGCTGCGCCTGCTGCCCTGTGACGTGCTGGCCCGGGTGGCCCCTGCGGCCCATCAGGTCGCGGATTTCGAGGTCGAGCTCGCTCAGCGGCTCGCCGAGTCCGGGTGCCCGGTGGCCGCCCTCGACCCTCGAGTGGAGCCACGGGTCCACGAGCGCGACGGTTTCGTGGTCACGCTGTGGACCTACTACGAGCCGGGGTCACGCCGGGAAATCTCACCGGCCGACTACGCCGAGGCCCTCGATCGGTTGCATGCCGGCATGCGCAAGCTCGATGTCGCGACCCCGCACTTCATGGATCGCGTCGAGCACGCTCTGCGGCTCGCGACGGACCGCGACCGTACTCCGGAGCTCGCCGACGACGACCGGGAGCTGCTCGTCGGCGCGCTGCGCACGCTGAGGCGACTGATCGGCGAGCATGGTGGGCCCGAACAACTCCTGCACGGCGAGCCGCACCCGGGCAACCTGCTCACCACGAAGAACGGGCTGCTCTTCATCGACCTCGAGACATGCTGCCGGGGGCCGGTCGAGTTCGACCTCGCCCACGCGCCCGACGAGGTCGGCGAGCACTATCCGGGCGTCGACCAGCAGTTGCTGCGCCAGTGCCGGATGCTCGTGCTGGCGGTGATCACGACGTGGCGCTGGGATCGAGGCGACCAGCTCCCCGACGGGCGCCGGCTGGGCGTGGAGTGGCTCACCCGGCTTCGGGCGTCGCTCGATCAGGAAGGGCTGGACGTCCACGGCTGATCCGCCCGGATCGCCGTGATCCTTTCCCGGCCGCAGCGTGGGCCCGCGGGGTCGAGCCCCGTCACGTCAGCAGGGGGCGCCAGCGGTCGGCCGACTCGATCATGTCGAGGCTGACGCGTTCCAGGAACGACGCCGTCTTGGCCAGCCGTTGCCCGACGGGGCTGTCGAGCCCGAAGCTCTCGGCCGCCGCCATCGTCGCCCGCACCGTCTCGAGGGTCTGCCGCCTGCTGATCAGGACGGAGCGGTACCAGGCGTCGTTGTCGATCACGTAGATGTCGCGACGGCGCCGCGAATCGCGCTCGCGCCGGGCATACCCGTGCTGGACCAGGTAGTTCACCGCCACGGAGACGGAGGCCGGGCTGACGTTGAGCCTGCGGCGCAGCTCGCCGGCGGTGCGTCTGCCGTCCGGGGCCAGCATCAGGTCGTGGTGCACGCGCGCGGCCGTCCTCGGCATCCCCGCTCTGACTGCCATCTCGATGAGCTCCTGTTCCATCGTGGCGACCGGCGGTGCGGCCGCCTGCGGGGGCGCCGGTGTGCCGCGCCGGGCCCGCTGGATCGTCGCCTCGTGCGCCTGCTGGGGCCGGTAGCCGGCGGGGCCGCCGTTGCGGGCGATCTCCCGGGTGATCGTCGAGGTCGGCCGGTCGAGCCGTCTGGCGATCTCGCGGTAGGAGAGTCCGTCGGCGAGTCCGGCCGCGATGCGCCGGCGGTCCTGCTGGGTCAGTCGTCCTCCTGGCATGCCTTCAGTGTTGCCTTAGCGGCCATTCATTGCAACAGGGTGTTGCTTTCGGGCGCAGTGTCATTGCGCCAATTTATCGCTTTCTAGCTGCGCAAACGCGTTTCTTTCGATTGACGCGAGCCTGAACGCAACGTAGCTTTCGAGCAGCAAAAAACACGTACTATCGTGAAACAAGGATGGTCATGGCTGAATCTCTCCACACCGTCGAGAACGAGATCAACACGGACGGCGGGCCCGCGGCCGGGCAGGATCGCCCGGAGCTGCGGAAGGCCCTCCAGGAGTTCGTCGATGCCGGTTTCGCCGGGATGCAGCTGCGCGTGCACGACGAGCGGGGCGAGTGGGCCGGCAGCGTCGGGGTGCGCGAGCTGGGCGAGGACGCCGAGCCGCCGGCGGACGGGCGGTTCCGGATCGGCAGCAGCACCAAGACCTTCACCGCGACCCTGGTGCTGCAGCTGGTGGCCGAGGGCAGGATCGGGCTGGACACTCCGGTGGACGACCACCTGCCCGAGTTCGGGCTGGACCGGCGGATCACGGTGCGGATGCTGCTCCGGCACACCAGCGGGGTGTTCAACCACACCGGCGAGCTCGACCCCGACGGGACGTTCGTGCCGGGGGTCCCCTCGGTGGGGCAGGAGTGGGTGGACAACCGGTTCCGCACCTACCGGCCGGAGGAGCTCGTACGGCTGGCGCTGTCCAAGCCGGCGCGGTTCGAGCCGGGGACGGACCAGAGCTACTCCAACACCAACTACACGCTGGCCCTGCTGCTGGTCGAGAAGGTCACCGGCCGCTCGTACGCCGAGGAGATGCGGCGCCGGATCCTGGACCCGCTCGGACTGTCGGGCACCGTGGTGCCGGGCGCCCAGACGGAGATCCCCGGGCCGCACGCCCACGGCTACTACCGGTACGAGGACGCCGGCCAGTGGAAGGTGGTCGACGTCACCCGCCAGAACCCCTCCCTGCTGCCCGGCACCGGTGACCTGATCTCGACCACCCGGGATCTCCACACGTTCGTCTCAGCCCTGATGGGCGGCGAGCTCCTGCCGGCCCCGCTGCTGGCCGAGATGCGCGAGCCGCACGGGAGGCTCGGCTACGGCCTCGGGCTGTTCGTGCAGGACCTGGGCCCCGACTGCGGCGGCACCGTCTTCCACCACAACGGCAGCACCCTGGGGTACGGGGCGCTGATGTACGGCACGCCCGACGGCGGCAAGACCCTGACCGCCTCGCTGACCACCGGGGACGCCGCGATCGACGTGCTGCAGGTGTTCCCGAAGGCGCTGGAGAAGCTCGTGAAGGCGGTGTTCTGCGGCGGGCACGCCGGGACCACGCCGACTCGGTAGACGGAACCCGGCACCGCGGAACGGGCCCATCGCGGTGGTGCACCCCGTCATCGACGATGGGGCCCGGAAGCTGAACGCCCGGCCTCTCCACGAAGGCCCGCGCGTGGCCGATCGGCGCAGGTCTTTCCGGTACTGACCGCGGCGACCCGGTACCGGCCGGCCGGTCAACCGTTCATCGACCGGCTAGTCGAGCCAGATGAGCCCCGCGAAGCGTCCGCCGGGTTGTTCGCGGCGGTGGGAGTAGAGCTCCTGCGACTCGATCGTGCAGCGTGCGTCATGGCGCACCTCGGCCAGCCCCGCCGCGCGCAGCTGCGCCTCGATGCCGGCCCGCAGGTCGAGCGCGGGCGTGCCCCACGACGTGGTCGACCACGTCTGCGGCACCCTCCCGGCCACCCGCTCGCGCAGGTCGGCGGGCACCTCGTAACAACGGCCGCACGCGCCCGGCCCGATCAGCGCGACCATGCGCTCCGGCTGGGCGCCCTTGGCCGCCATGGCCTCCACCAGCGCCGTCGCGATGCCCGCCTCCGTGCCGGGGCGGCCGGAGTGGGCGGCGCCGACCATGCGGGCCACCGGGTCGGCCACCAGCACGGCGGGGCAGTCGGCGCCGAGCGAGGCGAGGGCCAGCTTCGGCTCGGTGGTGAACACGCCGTCGAGCGGGGGCGGGTCGTCGCCGAACGGCTCGCTCACGTACGCGACCTCCGCGCTGTGGACCTGGCGCATGAACACCACGGCCCGCACCCCCAGCTCGGCGGCCACGCCGGCGCGGTTGGCGCGCACGGCGGCGGGGTCGTCCCCGACCGCGCCGCCGAGGTTGCGGGAGCCGTACGGAGGGGCGCTGACCCCTCCGTGACGATCGGTGACGGCGACGCGGACGCCGGGGGCCAGCTGCATGGCTCCGATCCTAGGACACCTCAGCGGCCCTGCCAGCTGACGCTCTCCTTGGCCAGGAACGCGGGCACGGCGGCGTGGAAGTCGGCGCTGCCGAAGACCTCGGCCACGATGTCGTCGCCGTCCGGCAGGCCGGCCACCCGCAGCCGCCTGACGGCCTCCTTGGCCGCCCACATCGACAGCGGCGCGTGCGACAGCAGCCGTTCCTCCATCTCGGCCTGGACGGCGGGCAGGTCGCCTGGCTCGCACAGCTCGGCGGCGAACCCGGCCGCGTGGGCCTCCTCCCCGGTGTAGAGGCGGGCGCGCAGCAGCATGTCGAGCGTCCGCGCGGGGCCGAGGTGGTGGACGAGCAGGGAGTAGGTGTTCATCGACAGGCAGTTGCCGAGCGTCCGCGCGATCGGCGCCCCGAACCTGGCCTCCGGCACGGCCAGCCGCAGGTCGCACGCGGCCGCCAGGATCAGGCCCGCGCCGACGCAGTAGCCCTGGACGACGGCCAGGGTGGGCACCCTGACACGTTCGAGCCGGTCGACGACGCGCTGGATGCGGCGTTCGTAGGCGACGCCGTCGGCGCCGTCGGTGAACGCGGCGAACTGGGAGATGTCGGTGCCGGACACGAACGCCCGCTCCCCCGCGCCCGACAGGACGAGCAGCCTGATGCCGGGGTCGGCGTCGGCGCGTTCGCAGGCGTCGTACAGGCCGTCCCACATGGCCCAGGTCAGGGCGTTGTGGCGGTCGGGCCGGTTGAACACGACCCGCAGCACCGGGCCGTCGGCGGTCACGAGTAAGTCGCTCACATGATCTCCTTCCCCTTCCATGCTGCCCGTTCCGGCCTAGCGTGGATCACATGAGACGACGAGGAGGGACCCGATGACGAGCCTTGCCGACCTGAACGCCCTGATGGAGCGCCTCGGCCACCCGGTGGTCCGGGCCGCCGCCGAGTCCGGCGCCCGTTTCGCCGACGGGGCGCCGTACCGGTTCGAGATCCCCAGCGTCGAGGGGCCCGCCGTGCTGGAGGCCGTGGTGACGGAGGCGGACCGGCTCGGGGTGCCGGTCGCCCGTACCTCTCAGGGCAGCGGCGTGATGATGCTGACCGACGACGAGATCCGGCGCATGGCGCGGATCGGGGCCGAGCGCGGCATCGAGGTCAACCTGTTCCTGGGGCCGCGCGCGGCCTGGGACACCGGCGGCCAGGCCAAGCTCACCCAGGCCGTGGGCGCGGCGGCGCGGGGCAACGCGATGGTCGCGGCGTGCGTGGCCGACGCGCTGCGGGCCTGCTCGCTCGGCATCCGCAGCCTGCTCGTCGGCGACCTCGGCACGCTGGAGGTGCTGCGCACGCTCAAGGAGGACGGCACACTCCCGGCCGGTCTGGTGCTGAAGACGTCGGTGCTGCTGCCGCTGACGAACGGCCCGACGGCCGCGATCTACGAACGGCTCGGCGCGACCACCGTGAACGTGGGCACCGACCTGACGATCCCGCACCTTGCGGAGATCCGGGCCGCGACCGGGCTGCCGATCGACCTCTATCTGGAGGTGCCCGACGACCAGGGCGGGTTCGTGCGCTTCTACGAGGCGGTGGAGATCGTCCGGGCCGCCGCACCCGTCTATCTGAAGATGGGCCTGCGCAACGCGCCCAACATCTACCCCTCCGGCGGCCACCTCGGCGTGGTGCCGCAGGAGCTCGGCCGCGAGCGGGTGCGCAGGGCGGCGCTGGCGCAGCGTCTGATCGAGCAGCTCGACCCGGAGCTGGGCAAGCCGTCCCCGGCGTCGGACACCGGGGTCCCCGAGATCTAGACGTCCCGGTTTCTCCAGGCGTTCCGGCTTCTTCAGGCGTGCAGGCGGTGGATCGTGAGCGGCCCGCCGCCCCAGCGCCCGATCGCCTCCTCGTCGGCGAAGGCGAGCACGCGCATCATGTTGCCGCCGTCGCTGCGGGCGACGTTGCGGCGCAGCCGCTTGGTCAGGTCGGGGCGCAGCGCGGTGGTGCCGGCCTCGATCGTGTCGCCGTAGTGGTGGGCGAAGGCGACACCCGCGAAGCCGGTACGGGCCAGCAGCGTGCGCACGGTCTTCGAGGAGTAGAACATCAGGTGGTTCTTGGTGAACCCGCTCCACTTCGACCCGTACGCCTTCAGCAGCAGCGACTGGGCGTTCACGGTGAGGATGAGCAACACGCCGCCGGGCGCGAGCAGGCTCCTGAACTTCGTGAAGTCCTCCAGCGGCCGGGGCAGGTGCGCGAGCACCGACCACAACGTGATCAGGTCGAAGCGGCCGGCGGCGATCTCGGGCACGTCCTCGGGCGCGCCGAAGTAGGTACGCGCCCGGCTGAGCCGCTGGTTGGCCTGCTCGACCGACTCGGGCGACAGGTCGACACCGTAGGCGTCGAAGCCGCGCTGCTCGGCCAGCTCCAGGAACAGCCCGACGCCGGAGCCGAAGTCGAGCAGCCGGCGTTCCTTGCCCTCGTCGAAGACCGGCGAGAACGCCTTCATCGTCAGGTCGTAGCGGCGCTGGCGGTTGGCGGCGTACTTGCCGCTCAGGAAGTTGCTGTAGCCGGAGGCGTACAGGTCGCCGAGGCGTTCCGGCCGCACGTTCGGGTTGCGGTAGAGGAAGCCGCAGGAGGGGCAGCGGACGACGTGGTAGCGCCAGCCCTTGCCCGTGCCGCCGGTCGGGACGAAGAGCGGCTGCTGGCGGGACTCCCCGCACATCATGCAGCTCAGGAACTCCTCGATCTCGCCGAGCGTCCGCAGCTTCCGGTACTCCTCCAGCGTCATCACCGGCGCCCGCCTGATCAGCCACTGCCACTGCGCCTCACGGACGAGCCGCTCACCCGGGCGCACGTACACCCGCTGTCCCCACGGGACGCGGTCGTAACGGGAGCCGTACGCCAGTCTGCCGAGCCATCTGTATGCCATCGCCACCACCCTGCGACCGGTTGTGCCCCTGCACTATTGCGACTAAGCGTCACCGTTCGTGCGCTTTACGCGATGTTTGTGGTACGCGCCGTCTGTCCGACTGTAGGCGAGATACTTGAGCAAGCATATGCTTGGTTTCGGGCGTCTGTTCCAGCCGTGAACGCCTGGCCGAAAGGTGGCTCTTGTCCCCCGTACAGTCGGATAGATTTACCGGTCATGAGCGAGTGGATCACGGACCGTCCCGAGCTGTCCGAGGAGGCCGCCCACTCCCGCGCCTCCGTGCTGCGCAGCCGCGCCGAGTCGTACATCGCGCTGGGCCGGCACGACGCGGCCATCGCGGACCTGACCGAGTCGATCGCGCTGGTGCCGGAGAACGCCCGCGCCTGGCGGCTGCGCGGCGAGAGCCACCGCGTCACCGAGCGGTACGACGCCGCGTTAGAGGACTTCGACGAGGCCCTGAAGCTGGAGCCGGACAGCGCGTACGCCCTGGGCTCGCGCGGGCAGACGTACGCGGCCATGGGCCGGCTGGAGGAGGCCATGGACGACTTCGAACACGCGCTCACCCTCTCGCCCGACTCGCTGTGGATCCTGGAGGCCAAGGCCGACGCGCTGGCCGATCTCGACCGGCTGGACGAGGCCCTGGAGACGCACACCAAGATCATCGCCTTGGACGAGAGCCTCGCGTACTCGTGGGTGGCCCGCGGCGACCTCTACCAGCGGATGCAGCTCTACCCCGAGGCCGTCGACGACTACGCCAGGGCGCTGGAGGCCGAGCCGGAGCACGTGCGGGCGCTGAGCAGGCGGGGCGAGGCGCTGCGCATGCTCGACCGCTACGAGGAGGCGCTGACGGACCTGAACCGGGCCCTGGAGCTCGACCCGGGCAACGACCGCGCGCTCGGCAGCCGGGGCGCGGTGCTGAGCGAGCTGGGTGACAACGAAGCCGCGCTGGCGGACCTGGACAAGGCGATCGAGCTCGACCCTGACTACATCTGGGCCTACCGGGTGCGCGGCGAGATCCTGCAGGAGCTCGACCGGCACGAGGAGGCCGTCTCCGACTTCACCCGGGCTCTCCACCTGCAGTTCGGCGACTGATCCGGGCCAGCCACTGGAGGGCCGCCGGGGCCGCGCGCATGGCGGTGATGTGGCCGTCGCCGGGCAGCAGGCGCAGCTCGGCCGACGGGCAGCGGCCGGCCAGCCACCTGCCGTGCGCGCTCGGGATGACCCGGTCCTGGTCACCGTGCAGGATCAGCGCCGGGGCGGTCACCTCGGCGGGGTCGCAGCCCCACGGGGCGACATAGGCCAGGTCGTCGTCGATCTGCCCGCCGGAGCCGCCGGCCAGCGCGGCTGCGACGACCTCGCCGAACCAGGACCAGTCTTCTTCCAGCGCGGCGTGGTCCTCGGGGGTGAACATCTCCGGGTCGTACCCGGCCGACGCCTGGTGGCGCTCCAGCTCGGCCCGTCCCCGCAGGGCGGCGCGGAGCCCGGCCGCGCCGGAGGCGTACATGCCCGCGAACCAGTCGAGGCCCTCGGCCCCGTACGGCGCCGGCGCGGACACGCTGACCGCGGCCGTCACCCGCTCACCCAGCAGCGCCGCACAGGCCAGGGCGTGCGCTCCACCGCCTGAATGCCCCATGACGGCGAAACGCCCGATCCCCAGCGCGTCGGCGACCCGCTCCCCCAGAACGGCCGCCGATGCCAGCCCCCGCCCCGGCCACGGCGTCGAACCACCGTAACCAGGCCGGTCGTACGCCACCCAGCGCAGCCCCAGCCGCCTCGCCTCGTCCATCAGCGGCTCCGGCGGCGCCCCGACGTTCGGCGTCCCGTGGTGCCAGAGCACCGCCAACAGTCCCTCATCCTCAGGCGCGGCATCGTAGACCCGCACTCTGCGCCCGCCCCCGAGCGCCACGTCGAACTCCCGCACCGGGACCTCCCCTCGCCGTCCCCGGCGACCCTAAAGCACGCCCCCGACAAAATCCGGCGCCCAGCGCTTCCGCCCGTCCACGCGAACCCCAAGAGGTCGCGAACCGGCAACCGGATGCGTTGAGGTGGGCGTGGACCACCACGGTGAGGTCGGCGCGGAAGCGGTCACCGTCCGGGTCCGGCGGCGACCGCCCGACCGAGCACGACCCCCCGCGTATCGGCCCCTTTCCGCAGGCAGGCGAACGGCGGCCCCCTCGACCACAAGCGAGGGAAGAGGCGCACATTAGCGCCACGCACGCGTTCTACGACGTTTTGACGTCGATGTTGCCCGACAGCCCGCGACCGCCTGCCACCCGCAGACGCATCGGACCCGCGTACCCCAGGGAGACGTCCACGACGCCCGGAGCTCTTCCACGCCATGAAAGGACACCCGGGGCCCGCTGCCCCGCCATCAGGCCACCCCCGGGGCCGCTACCCCGCATCAGGCGGTGCCTTCCTTGGGCCTCCCCCGGGGTCCGGTCAGGGCGGCAGGTGCCTGTCACAGGGACAGCAGGGCGCTGACCGGGAGGCGGGTGTCCGACAGCGGGCGAACGGCGATGCGGAGCAGCGCCAGCGCGTTGTCGTCGCCCGCGATGCGGTTGGCGCTGAGCCCTCCGCACGACTGGCAGTGATGGATGATCAGCCACTCCCCGTCCGGCCGGACGGTGACGCTCAGCGCCGTCATCCGGCCCCGGCAGGCCGCCCGCCGATCCCCGGGGATCCGGTGGTCGACGTGCAGGCTCGTCAGGCAGTGCGGGCAGTGGTTGCGGTGTGCGGTGCCCGGCGCGATCATCGGCACGTCCAGACGGCAGCCGACGCAGCGGAACGCGTCGCCGGCCTCTCCGTGGTGCTCCCTCTTGCGCCGCTGCGGCCGTACCCGGCTCGGGTTGCGTCGAGGCATGTCACAGGTCCCCGAACGTCTCAAGCGGGAACGGCGGCTGTGCCAGCGGCCGGACGGCCATGCGGATGAGGATGAGCCGGTTGTCGTCCCCGCAGACGGGGTTCGACGTCAGCTCGCCGCACCGGACGCAGCGATGGATGACCATCCAGTCGCCGGTACGCAGGACCGCGATCGAGATGGGCGTCATCCGCGCCCCGCACTCGGAGGGGCCGCCCTCCACGCGGTCCACGACGTGCCGCGAGTGCAGGCAACTCGGGCAGTGATTGCGACGAGAGCCGTCCGGTGCACTCGCACCGACCGTAAGACCGCAACGTACGCACGTGAAGGTCTCGGTGATGATGGGTTTGGCAGACAACCTCGGTACTCCTTGCCGAAAGTGATCGTTCTCGAAGCAGCAAGGAAGCGCCCGAACGAGCCTCGCAACGGCGCGTGCGTCCAGTACGGCAGAGCATCCACCCGGTCGGTCGGCCGGACATCGCATCTCTGACGCCGCAGATCGACGGCGTCTGCCTGACGGAGCCGGTGCCGGTGGCTAGGGTGTCGCCGCTCAGACGGCGTCCCCCTGGCCGCATCGATCCGGCCGACGTCAGCCCGACGGCCTGGAACGGCCCGCATCAAACGGACCGATCCGCCGCCGCAGCCGACGTCACACATCGGACCGCACCAACCGGACGTCGCAACCGAACGCCCCCGGTCGCACGTAACCGACCAGGCAGCACAACCGGCCGCACTGATGCCGAACCGCACCGACCGGACGTTCCAGCCAGAGACACCGCAGGTCAGACGTCACCGACGGGACGATGTCGCCAGGCGACGCGATCAGCCGCACGGGCCGAAGCACACCGACCGAACGCACAACCAGACGCCGCAAATCGCACACCGCCGACGGGACGGCGCTGCATCCCATCGGTCGCAACGCGGCGAACCCGACGTGGCAGGCCCGACGGCGCCGGCCTGAACGACGCCGGCCTGACAGCGTGCATCAGACGGCACCGATCCGGCGACGCAGCCGAGCATCGCGGATCCGACGCGCCAATCCGACAGTACTGCGTTGTCACAGGCGGATGCCGCAGGTCGAACACCGCCGACGAGGCAGACCAGCCGGCAGCGCCGACGGGCATTCCGTCAGCCGCACGAGGCCAGTGCCGCGCCGACCGCATGACGCCGCACGATCATCGGGTCGGTCAGTCCCCGTCCATGAACGGTTCGGACAGTCCCGGTCCCCGTCCGACGGCACGGCCGGATGGTTCCCGACCGACGGCACGATCTGACGATCCCCGTCCGACGGCACAGGCCGAACGGCGCTGGTCCGACGGTTCCGGTCCGACTGCAGGGTCGGATGGTTCGGGTCCGACGGCACGGGTGCGCGGGGTCGGTCAGGCGGTGCTGGGGTCGCGGCGTGGGCCGTTGGTGGTGTGGCGAGGCGCGCTGGGCGCGGGGCCGGGCATCAATACACCCCTTCTTCGGGCGCGAACGGCCCGGATACTCCACCGATGGGACGTCAGCGAGCGTAACGACGCCCACAGGCGTCCCGCCACTGGTTTTCCGGCCGGTCCGGCGGGTTTGGCTATAGCGCGTTGTGGCAGGAGATATCGCGACAAAGGGGGACAAAAGGGAATGAGCAATCCGCAACAGCCAGAGCTTCGCAGGTCCGGCAAGGCCAGCAGCGTCTCCAAGTCCGCGGACGCCGCCCGCGAGACCAAGGGAGCCGCCAAGCGCGCCGCCGCCCACCCGCACGGCACGGACAAGGGCGGCAAGGGCGGAGGCAAAGGCGGAGGCGTTCCGCCGGCCCAGCGACCGAACCATCCGGGGTGACGAGCGTGAAGGGAAGCCTGCAGTTCATCGGCAACGCGACCACGCTGATCCGCTACTGCGGCATCACGCTGCTGACGGATCCGAACTTCCTGCACCAGGGGCAACGGGCGCACCTGGGCTACGGCCTGACCTCACGCCGCCTGCACGACCCCGCGGTGGAGATCGAGGACCTGCCAGTCATCGACGCGGTGATCCTCTCGCACCTGCACGGTGACCACTGGGACCGCGTGGCGCGCAAGAACCTGGACAAGGACACACCCGTCATCACCACCACCTCGGCGGCGGGCAAGCTGCGCAGGCGCGGCTTCAAGCGCAGCGTGGGGCTGGAGAACTGGCAGCAGCACGAGCTGCGCGGCCCCGGCGGCACGGTGACGATCACCGCCCTGCCCGCCAAGCACGCGCCCGGCCCGGTGGCGGGGCTGCTGCCGCCGGTGATCGGCACGATGCTGGAGTTCTGCGGCCCGGAGGGGCTGGTGGAGCTGCGCATGCTGATCAGCGGCGACACGCTGCTCGACCGCCGCCTCGACTCGATCCCGCGCCGCTTCCCCGACATCGACCTGGCGCTCGTGCACCTGGGCGGCACCAAGCTGCTCGGCTCGCTCCTCGTCACCATGGACGGCCGGCAGGGCGCCGCGTGGGTGGACCTGATGGACCCGCACGCGGTCGTGCCGATCCACTACGACGACTACACGGTCTTCAGCTCACCGCTGGACGACTTCCGCCGCCACATCGAGCAGGCCGGCCTGGCCGACCGGGTCGTCTATCTGGAACGGGGCGAGACCCGCGAGCTCGCGCCGCACCGCCTCGTCAGGCACTGACCGGGGTCAGGTGTCGGACCTGGCCTTGCTCGGCTGCACCCGCTTGGGCTCGCCCGGCATCTTCGGATAGTTGGGCGGGTACGGCATGTCGCCGCGGTCGTCCTCTGCGTACATCCGCAGGAGCGGCTCGATGGAGTGGGCGTGGTCGTCGATGGCCGCGTGCACGTCGCCGACCTCGGCGAACCGGGCCGGCATCGTGCGGATGTCGAAGTCGCGCGGGTCGGCGTCGGCCAGCTCGTCCCAGGTGAGCGGGGCCGAGACCGGGGCGTGCGGCCGGGCCCTGACGGAGTAGGCGCTGGCCACCGTGCGGTCGCGGGCGTTCTGGTTGAAGTCGATGAAGACGCGGTCGCCGCGCTCCTCCTTCCACCAGGCCGTGGTCACCAGGGCGGGGTCGCGCGCCTCGACGGCCCTGGCCAGGGCGATGCCGGCGTGGCGTACGTCGATGAAGTCCCAGCGCGGCTCGATGCGCACGGCGATGTGGACGCCGCGGTTGCCGGACGTCTTGACGTAGCCGGTCATGCCGAGCTCGCCGAGCACCTCCCTGGTCAGGAAGGCGGCCTGGCGGGCGGCGTCGAACTCCAGGCCCGGCTGCGGGTCGAGGTCGACGCGCAGCTCGTCGGGGTGCTCGACGTCGGCGGCGCGCACCTGCCAGGGGTGGAAGTCGATGGTGCCGAGGTTGGCGCAGTAGGCGATGGCGGCGACCTCGGTGACGCGCAGGGACTGCGCCGTGCGCCCGCTCGGGAACGTCACGGTCACCGACTCCAGCCAGTCGGGGTGCCGCGGCGGCATGCGTTTCTGGTAGATGGCCTCGGTCTGCACGCCGTCGGGATGGCGCTTGATGTTGGTCGGCCGGTCCTTGAGCGCGCGCAGCGCCCCCTCGCCGACGCTCACGTAGTATTCGACCAGCTCGCGCTTGGTCGCGCCGATCTTCGGGAAGTAGACCTTGCCGGGATTGGTGACCTTGACGGTCCGCTCCCCCACCTCGAGCTCGATGTACGGCGATGCCATGCCCCCGAACCTACTCCCCCGGTCCGACAACCCGGCGGTAGGCGGGGTGGGCCCGTCCCGGAGCCGCCGCGGTGGCGGGACCGGGGGCTCGACGGGACGAGCCACCAGACCGTCCGCCGCCGTTCCGGGCGCTGGCGCGCCACCCGGCCGGCCCCTCACGATCCCCGCGGCTCCAGCACGGGCGTGGGCTGCGCCGCTCGGCGGGATCTTGGCGGACGATCTCACCCCTTGCAGGAGGCGATGACACCCCCTTGCCTACAAAGACGCGAATTCGCCCCAGAACGGATGCTTCACCCTGCGGAGATCTCTTTTTGCCACCATCTCGTACTCTGGACGCATGGAGAAGGTCGTCAAGAGCGAGGCGGAGTGGCGGGCCGAGCTGTCGCCCGAGGAGTACCACGTCCTCAGGGAAGCCGGCACCGAGCGCCCGTTCACGGGGGAATACGTCGACACCAAGACCGAGGGCGTCTACTCGTGCCGTGCCTGCGGCGCGGAGTTGTTCCGGTCGGACACGAAGTTCGAGTCGCACTGCGGATGGCCGAGTTTCTTCGAGCCGTCCGAGTCCGACGCGGTGCGGCTGATCGAGGACCGCAGCCTCGGCATGGTGCGCACGGAGGTGCGCTGCGCCCGCTGCGACTCCCATCTCGGGCACGTCTTCCACGGCGAGGGCTACCCGACGCCCACCGATGATCGTTACTGCATCAACTCGATCTCGCTGCGCCTCGAACCCAAGCCCTGACGCGCGGGCGAACGTCCCGGTCCCGGGTCAGCCGGGATCGGGACGGGTGACCCGGCACGTGCGGTCGGCGGGGCCGAGGATGTTGGCGAGCACCGGGTTGCCGTTCCCGCCGGCTTTCGCGTGCACGAACACCACCGGGTCGGCCACGCCGCGGCTGCGCAAATAGTGCAGGCCGCGCTCGCACAACATGATCGCCGCAGTGGAATTGTCCGCGCTGTCCGGCAAATCCGTATAAATCCGCAAATATCCGCCGACCGTGCGGATGTCCCTGAGGCGCTTCAGCGCCTTGTCGCGCGACCCCCACGTCGTACGGAAGAACTCCGCCGCCTGCGGGTCGGTGTGCGCCGAGAACACACCGCCGGAACCCGGTGAGGCGGACGCACCGGCCACCATGCCCGGTGAGGCGGAAGAGGCGGAAGGGGACGCGGGCCTGCCGGTCTCGCGCGGCCGGTCCTCCTCCCGCGCCCCGGCACGCCCGGACGGCCCCGACGACCCGCCCCGGCCGTCCTGCGCGTCAGCGGGCACGCGCCCGGGAGGACCGTCCGGCCCGGCGGCGGACCCGGAGGCGGCCGGTGACGCGCCGAGCGTGGCGTCGCCACCGGACGTGCCGTGGACCACGAGCAGCACCGCCGCCCCGCCGGCCAGCGCACCCGCCGCCCAAAGACCTCTCCCCCTGCGGCGCCGCGCGTGCCGGGAACGCCCCGCCGCGTGGCGTCCGCGCTTCCGGGAGTCCGTCACCCCGCCCCCTCCGTGGAACGTGCCAGCCGATCGGCGACCCCCTGATTGTGGCAAACGGGGTAGATCAATTCAGCGAGACAGCCGACTCGGCGGGCGAAGGCTCCGGGCGTTCCGGCTAGGGCAGGGCGGCGACGATCTCCCGGACCGGCTTGCGGGCGCCGGTGTAGAACGGGATCTCGACCCGCGTGTGGCGGCGGGCCTGCGCGCCCCGCAGCGTGCGCATGAGGTCGACGATGCGGTGGAGCTCGTCGGCCTCGAACGCCAGCATCCACTCGTAGTCGTTGAGCGAGAAGCACGCGACGGTGTTGGCCCGCACGTCGGGGTAGTCGCGCGCCATCCGGCCGTGCTCGGCGAGCATCGCCCGGCGCTCGGAGTCGTCGAGGAGATACCACTCGTAGGAGCGCACGAACGGGTAGACGCTCACGTAGGCGCGCGGCTCCTCCTCGGCGAGGAAGGCCGGGATGTGCGACTTGTTGAACTCGGCCGGCCGGTGCAGCGCCATCGCCGACCAGACGGGCCTGGTGTGGCGGCCCAGCTCGGTGCGCCGGAAGCGGGCGTAGACGTCCTGGAGGTCCTCCGGCGTCGGCGCGTGCCACCAGAACATGAGGTCGGCGTCGGCCCGGAACCCCGCCACGTCGTAGACCCCCCTGGTCACGACGTCTTTCCCGGCGGCCTGGTCGAGCAGCTCCTGCACCTCGTCGGCCAGGCCGTCGCGGTCGGCCGGGCAGGGCCCGGTCGACTGGAAGACCGACCACATCGTGTAACGGATCACCTGGTTGAGATCGCGGGCCTTCGGCCGCGGAGCGCCCTCTGTCATGGTCACTATTCTCCTCGCAGGTCGAGGTGGTCCAGAATCCGGGCCGCGGCCGTACGGGCGGTGCCGATGCACGCCGGGATGCCGATGCCGTCGTAGGCCGCCCCGCACACCGCCAGGCCGGGCTCCACCGCCACCGCGGCGCGCACCCTGGCCACCCGGTCGAGGTGGCCGACGTTGTACTGCGGCAGCGCGCCGCCCCAGCGGGTGACCCGGGAGTCGAGCGGCAGGCCGCGCGCGCCCATCACGTCGGCCATCTCGGCCGTGGCCAGCGACACCAGCTCGGTGTCGTCGCGCTGGAGCAGGTGCTCCTCGCCCAGCCGGCCGATCGAGCAGCGCAGGATCACCAGGTCGTTGGCCAGGTGGGGCCACTTCACCGAGCTGAACGTGACGGCCTTGACCGGCCGCCGCTCGACGGGCGGCACGAGGTAGCCGCTGGAGGCGGGCGGCTCGGGGAAGGCGTCGACGGGGTAGGCCAGCGTGACGACCGCCATGCTCGCGTACTGGATCCTGGCCAGCTCGGCGGCGGCCCGGGGCACGTCGGCCTTGAGCAGCCTGCTGGAGGCGGGACCGGGCGTGGCCACGATGACGGCGTCGGCCTCGATCGTCTCCGGCCTGGGCACGGGGCCTGCGACCAGCCGCCACCCGGATGCGGTGCGGCGCAGCTCGCGTACGGTGACGCCGGTGCGCACGTCGGCGCCGGACGCCTTGGCGACCGCCTCGGGCAGGCCGCCGACGCCGTTGCGCAGCGTGGTGAAGACGGGGCCGGCGTCCTTCGGCGTCTCCTCGGCGAGCCGGCGGGCCGCGCTCAGCAGCGAACGCTCCGAACGCGCCACCGCCGCCACGCGCGGCATCGTCGCCTCCAGCGACAGCAGGTCGGCGCGGCCGGCGTAGACGCCGCCGAGCAGCGGCTCGACCAGCCGCTCGACGACCTCGCCGCCCATGCGGGCCCGGATGTAGGCGGCCACGGACACGTCGGTGCGGACGAGGGTGGCCGGCAGGATCTGGTCGAGCGGCACGCGCAGCAGCCCGCCGGGCGAGATGATGCCCGACTTCGCCAGCTCGGCGAGGTCGGACGGCACGCCCATGACCTGGCCCTTGGGCAGGTGGTGCAGGGCGCCCCGGCTGTAGACGGCCGAGCGCGTGGTGCCGGGGAAGACCAGGTCGTCGTCGAGCCCCACGGCCCTGGCCAGGTCTCTGCCCTCGGGGCGGCGGGCCAGCATGGCCTCGGCGCCCGCGTCCACGCTCACCCCGGCGACCTCCGAGGCGTACAGCTTGCCGCCGATGCGCGGCGACCCTTCGAGCACGGTCACCTTGACCCGCTCGCCCGCGCCCTGGCGGAGATACCATGCGGCGGCGAG
This sequence comes from Nonomuraea aridisoli, assembly GCF_003236395.1. Taxonomy (GTDB): domain Bacteria; phylum Actinomycetota; class Actinomycetes; order Streptosporangiales; family Streptosporangiaceae; genus Nonomuraea; species Nonomuraea aridisoli. The sequence continues at coordinate 55,101 of NZ_POUD01000008.1, forward strand.
ACCCGAGATCCCTCCGCCGACCACGACCACGTGGGCTCGATTCCCTTCCACGCCTCCTGACGCTACCGTCTCAGGGGGGTGCCCGGCCGCGCGGGGCGTGTGACCGTACCGTGATCGTCTCCGTCAAACCACCCCGAACCGGCAGCCGTCGTAAGGGCATGACGAGAATCCGGTACGGCATCGCGATCTCCTGCCTGGCGCTGCTGGCGGCCGGTTGCGGCGGTGGCGGCGCGACCATGCAGAGCACCGCGGGCGAGGCCGCGCCAGCCCAGTCCGAGACCCCCGCGATCGCACGCGCCCAAGAGAGCGACCGCACACCGCAGCGGCAGGAGTCCGGTGCGGACGGCGTCGTCTCCGACGTCACGGTCACCCGGCAGGAGCGCCAGGTGATCTACACCGGCAGCATGACCGTGCGCGCCCGGCAGGTCGCCACGGCCGCGCAGCAGGCCAAGCAGATCGTCACCGAGGCGGGCGGATACCTGAACAAGGAGGAGAGCGACTCGGCCGGCGGCACCGAGGACACGGCGTTGCTGGAGTTCAAGGTCCCGCCCGCGAAGTACGCCGAGGTGCTCGGCCGCCTGGGCAAGGAGCTGGGCAGGCAGCTGTCGTTACAGCAGGCCACCCAGGACGTCACCCTGCAGGTGGCCGATGTCGAGAGCCGGCTGAAGTCGGCGCAGCAGTCGCTGGAGTCGCTGCGTGAGCTGCTCGAGCGGGCCGACACGATCGGGCAGGTGCTGGACGTCGAGCGGGAGATCTCCGCCCGCGAGGCCGACCTGGAGTCGCTGCAGGCCCAGCAGAAGGAGCTGGCCGCGCAGGTCTCGATGGCCACGCTGACGCTGCGGCTGGTGGGGCCGGTCGCCGTGGTGGAGGACCCGTCGGAGGAGCCGGCCGGCTTCCTCGGCGGGCTGAAGGCCGGCTGGCAGGCCCTGGTCTCGGTGACGAAGACGGCGCTCACCGTGCTCGGCGCCCTCGTGCCGTGGCTGGCCGTGCTGCTCCCGCCGGTCGCCCTGGTCGTCCTTCTCGTACGCCGGGGCCGGCGGCACACGCCGCCGCCCGCTCCCGCGCCGGACCCCGAGGCCGGCTGACCGGCGTCGTTCAGAACGCTCAGAACTCGTGGACGAGGTCGGTCAGGCGCTTGAGCTGGTCGGGGTCGGTCGCGGGGAGCACGCCGTGGCCGAGGTTGAACACGTGGCCCTCGGCGGCCCGGCCGCGGCGCAGCACCTCGCGGGCCCTGCGCTCGACGACCTCCCACGGCGCCAGCAGGATCGCCGGGTCGAGGTTGCCCTGCAGCGCCTTGCCGGGGCCGACGCGGCGGGCGGCCTCGTCGAGCGGGACGCGCCAGTCGACGCCGACGACGTCGGCTCCGGCCTCGCCGAGCACGCCGAGCAGCTCGCCCGTGCCGACGCCGAAGTGGATGCGGGGCACGTCGGCGACGCCCTCGAAGATGCGCCGGGTGTGCGGAAGGATGAACTCGCGGTAGTCGTCGGGCGCGACCGTCCCCACCCAGGAGTCGAAGAGCTGCACGGCCGAGGCGCCCGCCGCGATCTGGATGCGCAGGTGCTCCAGCACGATGCCGGAGAGGCGCTCCATCAGCGCGTGCCACATCTTCGGCTCGCCGTACATCATGGCCTTGGTGCGGTCGTGGTTCTTCGACGGGCCGCCCTCGATGAGGTACGACCCGAGCGTGAACGGCGCGCCGGCGAAGCCGATCAGCGGCGTGCCGCCCAGCTCGCCGGTCAGCGCCTGGATCGCCTCGGTGACGTACGGCACGTCGCCGGGCTCCAGGGGACGCAGCGCCTCGATCGCCTTGACGTCGCGGACGGGCTCGGCCACGACGGGGCCGACGCCCGGCTTGATGTCGAGGTCGACGCCGATGGCCTTGAGCGGCACGACGATGTCGCTGAAGAAGATGGCCGCGTCGACTCCGTAGCGGCGTACGGGCTGCATGGTGATCTCGACGATCAGGTCGGGCGTCGAGCACGCGGTGAGCATCGGCACGCCCTCGCGGACCTTCAGGTATTCCGGCAGCGACCGCCCGGCCATGCGCATGTACCAGACAGGTGTGTACGGGACGGCCTGGCGGCGGCAGGCACGCAGGAAGGCGGAGTCGGCGAGGTTCACCCCACAAGGGTGCCACGGACGGGCACCGGTTCCGCCCCCGGACCGCCTGCGTCCGAGGGCCGGCCGCCGGCGTCCGCCCAGGTGGGAGCGGCGGCTGTCGCGGACGCGAGAGTGCGAGGTGTCGGAAAAAGATGCATTGGACACCCCAAATCATGATCAGATAGCCAGATGAAGGTTTACCGGTCTGCTCGGTGTCGGCATCGCGCGCGGGTCGAACACACCCCATGCCCGCCCAGAGAGCCGGTCTCGACTGGGCCAAAAGTTGCCCAAGCCACCGCGCGGCACCGATTCAGCCACCACTTTCGGGACACGCCGAGCGCGTTGCGGGGAATTGTCAGCGGCTCGTGCCAACGTCGGAGCCACGACCCGACGAAAGGCCCCGGTTCGATGTCTCGTGCGATGACCGCGTTGTGGAGTTCCCCAGAGCGCCGCAGTGGGCACTGCCCGTCCTGCGCCGGCGAGCGGCCGTTCGAGCAACCTCCCTGCGCCGACGGGCACGAGCCGGGCGAGTGCCCCGAATGGGCCTGCGCCGACTGCGGCCACGCGATCATGCTCGGCACCGCCGAGTCCACCCTTCCGGTTCGCCAGCTGGTTACGGCTGCGGCTTGATCACCAAGGATGAGCACCCCCGTGGTCCCCTTCCGTCCCACCTCGACCTACGCTTCGGCTATGACACTCGGTGACCAGCCGCCGCCTCCCGCCGCGTTCATCCGCGCGGCCGAGAGCCTGCGGTCGGCCGAGGTCAGGCCGGAGATCGAGCTGGAAGACCTGCCCGCGCCGCAGCGGCTGGCCCCCTATTCGGCCGCCATCGGCGCCTCGGTCTACCGCGACGACGACGAGCTCGCGGTCGGCCGGCTGATCCTCCTGTTCGACCCCGACGGCCAGCGCGGGTGGGAAGGCCCGTTCCGGCTGGTGGCCTACGTCAGGGCCGACATGGAGCCCGAGATCACCTCCGATCCGCTGCTGGGGCCGGTCGCCTGGAGCTGGCTGACCGATGCTCTCGACGCCCACCAAGCCGACTACTCCGCCGCTGGCGGTACGGTGACAAGAGCCGTGTCCGAGGGCTTCGGCAACAAGGCCGACGACCCGGTCACGACCGAGCTCGAGCTGCGGGCGTCGTGGTCACCCGCCCAGGAGGACCTCTCGGGGCATGTCGCCGCCTGGTGCGACCTCATGTGCCTGGCCGCCGGCATACCGCCGCTTCCGCCCGACGTGGCCGCCCTGCCGCGCCGACGTGATGATCCGGAGAGTGACCGAACGAAGTGAGGGCACCAGTCAAGACAGCACCAGCGTCATGAGGTCGGTGAGCTCATGACAGAAGAACGCACAGTGGAGCCGCTGCTCGAACCGCGCGAAGGCATCCCTCCGGTCGTCTCCGACGCCGCCGTTCTGGCCCAGGTCGTGGGGCGGTTCGCCGAGGGCGACGGGCCCGTCGCGGTCGACGCCGAGCGCGCTTCCGGCTACCGCTACGGCAACCGTGCCTATCTGGTCCAGCTGCGCCGGGCCGGGGCCGGCACCGCGTTGATCGACCCGATCGCCTGCCCCGACCTGTCGGCGCTCGACCGGGCGGTCGCCGACGCCGAGGTCGTGCTGCACGCCGCCTCGCAGGACCTGCCGTGCCTGCTGGAGGTGGGGTTCAGGCCCCGCCGCATGTTCGACACCGAGCTGGCCGGCCGGCTGCTCGGCTACGAACGCGTGGGCCTCGGCACGATGGTCGAGACCGTGCTCGGCCTGCGGCTGGAGAAGGGCCACTCGGCGGCCGACTGGTCCACCAGGCCGCTGCCGGAAGACTGGCTGCGCTACGCCGCACTCGATGTGGAGGTGCTGGTCGAGCTCCGCGACGTGCTCCACCGGCAGCTCGAGGAGAGCGGGAAGCTGGAGTGGGCGCGCGAGGAGTTCGCCGCCGTGCTGAACACCCCGCCGCCCGCGCCGCGCTCCGACCCGTGGCGGCGCACGTCCGGCATCCACAAGGTGCGCAACGTGCGCGCGCTGGCGATCGTGCGCGAGTTGTGGACGATGCGCGATCGGATCGCCCGTGAGGCCGATCTGGCGCCCGGGCGGGTGCTGCCCGACGCGGCGATCGTCACGGCCGCGCTGGAAGGGCCTCGCACGAAGAAGGCATTGACCGAAATTTCGGCATTCACCGGGAGAAGTGCGCGCAGGCACATGAGTGAGTGGCTCGCCGCGGTGGCACGGGCGCGGGCGCTGCCCGACAGCCAGCTGCCGCTGCCCAGCACGGCGGGCGACGGGCCGCCGCCGCCCAACCGCTGGGCCGACCGCGACCCGGCCGCCGCCAAGCGCCTGGCCGCCGCCCGCGCGGTGGTCGCCGCGCTGGCCGAGCAGCACCACATGCCCACGGAGAACCTCCTGCAGCCCGACGCCGTACGCCGGCTGACGTGGGAGCCGCCCGCCGAGATCACCGACGAGAGCGTGGCCGCCAGGCTGCGCGAGCTCGGCGCCCGCGAGTGGCAGCTCGGGCTCGCCGCCCAGCCCATCGCCAAGGCCCTGGCCAGGCTGGAGACGCGCAGCGAGCTCTGACGCCGCCGCCCCTCCCGCTCCGGCGTGAACGCCCACCGGAGCGGGAGTCCCGCCTCCGCGCGGGATTCCTTCCCCCGCGCGTGACTTGACGCCCTCGGCAGGGCGGTCGTACCGTTCGGGAAAGCGCTTTCCTCGCTGAAGGGATCCTCATGAGCGTGCGCACCATCGGCGTCGTGATGAACGGCGTCACCGGACGGATGGGCTACCGCCAGCACCTGGTCCGTTCGGTCCTGGCCATCAACGAGCAGGGCGGTGTCACGCTCTCGGACGGCGGGCGGGTCGTCCTCAAGCCGGTGCTGGTCGGGCGCAATGCCGACAAACTTGGAAATATCGCGGCGAAGCATGGGATTTCGGATTTCTCCACTGATCTCGATGCCGTCCTCTCCGACGACGCCAACCTGATCTACTTCGACTCCCAGGTGACCAGCGCCCGGGTGAAGGCCGTGCTCAAGGCCATCGACGCCGGCAAGCACGTCTACGCCGAGAAGCCCACGGCCGAGACGACGCAGGAGGCGCTCGCGCTGGCGGAGGCCGCGGCGGCCAAGGGCGTCAAGAACGGCGTTGTGCAGGACAAGCTCTTCCTGCCGGGCCTGCTCAAGCTGAAGCGGCTGATCGACGGCGGCTTCTTCGGCCGCATCCTGTCGGTGCGGGGCGAGTTCGGCTACTGGGTGTTCGAGGGCGACTGGCAGGAGGCGCAGCGCCCGTCGTGGAACTACCGGGCCGAGGACGGCGGCGGCATCGTGCTCGACATGTTCCCGCACTGGCACTACGTGATGGAGAACCTGTTCGGCCGGGTCCGGTCGGTCTACGCCCGGGCCGTGACGCACATCCCGTCGCGGGTGGACGAGCAGGGCGCGACCTACCAGGCGACCGCCGACGACGCCGCGTACGGGATCTTCGAGCTGGAGGGCGGTGTGATCGCCCAGATCAACTCCTCCTGGGCGGTCCGGGTGAACCGCGACGAGCTGGTGGAGTTCCAGGTGGACGGCACGGAGGGCAGCGCCGTGGCGGGCCTGCGCAACTGCCGCGTGCAGCACCGTTCGGTCACCCCCAAACCGGTCTGGAACCCCGACCTGCCGGCCACCGCGCGTTTCCGCGACGGCTGGCAGGAGGTGCCGGACAACGGGGAGTTCGACAACGGGTTCAAGGTGCAGTGGGAGGCGTTCGTCCGGCACGTGGTGGAGGACGCGCCGTTCCCGAACGACTTCGCCTCGGGCGCCCGGGGTGTGCAGCTCGCCGAGCTGGGCATGCGCTCGTCCGCCGAGGGCCGCCGGATCGAGGTGCCGGCGCTGTGAGGATCGACCTGCCCGGGGTGGGCGCGTACACGCTGCGGGAGCCCGCCGACCGGCCGAAGGGCGAGCGGCCGGCCGGCAGCCGGATCGCGTACGCGGCCGCCCACGTGGTCGCCGACCCGCTCGGCGAGAACACGCCCGGCTCCCCCGCCGCCGTCGACTGGGACGCCACGCTGCGCTTCCGCCGCCACCTGTGGTCGCACGGCCTGCGGGTGGCCGACGCCATGGACACCGCCCAGCGCAACATGGGCCTGGACTGGGCGGCGACCAGGGAGCTCATCCGGCGCAGCGCCGCCGAGGCCCGCGCGTTCGGCGACCCGGCGACGCTCGTCGCCTGCGGCGCCGGCACCGACCACGCGCCCGAGGCGGGCGACCTGGACACGATCACGGCCGCGTACGGCGAGCAGATCGAGACCGTGCAGGCGGCCGGCGCCGGTGTGATCATCATGGCCTCGCGGCAGCTCGCCCGGGTGGCCTCCGGGCCCGCCGACTACCACCAGGTGTACGGCAAGCTGTTCGGCCTGGCGGACCGGCCGGTGATCCTGCACTGGCTGGGCGAGATGTTCGACCCGCAGCTGGCCGGCTACTGGGGCTCGCGCGACGTCGGCGCGGCGACGGAGTCGTTCCTGGAGCTGATCCACGCGCACGCCTCGACGGTGGACGGCGTGAAGGTGTCGCTGCTGGACGAGGAGCACGAGGTGCGCCTGCGCGCCGCGCTGCCGGAGGGCGTCAAGCTGTACACCGGCGACGACTTCAACTACCCGTCCCTGATCAGGTCGGGCTCGCACGCGCTGCTCGGTATCTTCGACGCCATCGCGCCGGCCGCCGCGGCGGCGCTGCGGGTGCTCGACGCGGCCGAGGCGGCCGGTGACGCGGCGGAACGCGAGCGGCTGCTGGCCGCGTACGACGAGATCCTCGCCCCGACCGTGCCGCTGTCGCGGAAGATCTTCGAGGCGCCGACGTACCACTACAAGACCGGCATCGTCTTCCTGTCCTGGCTGAACGGCCACCAGGACGCGTTCGCCATGGTGAACGGCGCCCAGTCGGCCCGCTCGCTGCTCCACCTGTCGCAGGTGTTCGCGCTGGCCGACCAGGCGGGGCTGCTCGCCGACCAGGAGCTCGCCGTGCGCCGCATGAAGGCGCTGCTGGAGGTGAACGGGCTGTGAGCCTTTCGCTCAACCAGTGGACGACCCGGCGCTGGTCGGTGGCCGAGGCCGTGGACGGGTGCGTCCGGCACGGCCTGGAGGCGATCGGGCTGTGGCGGGAGAAGGTCGCCGAGCAGGGGCTGGCGGAGAGCGTCAAGCTCGTGCGGGCGGCCGGGCTGCGGGTGTCGTCGCTCTGCCGGGGCGGCTTCCTGACGGCCGGCGGGCTGCCCGGCGAGGAGGGCCGTACGGCTTTCGCGCGGGCGCTGGAGGACAACCGGCGGGCCGTCGACGAGGCGGCCGAGCTGGGGGCGGCCTGCCTGGTGATGGTGGTGGGCGGCCTGCCGGGTGTACGTCCGGGCGAGGCGCCGCCCGACGGCTTCACGCGCGACCTGGCCGGGGCCAGGGAGCGGGTGGCCGAGGCGCTGGCGGAGCTGGCTCCGTACGCCGGGGAGCGGGGAGTGCGGCTGGCCCTGGAGCCGTTGCATCCGATCTACTGCCCGGACCGGGCGGTGCTGTCCACGCTGGGCCAGGCGCTGGAGCTGAGCCTGCCGTACCCGGAGGAGCAGGTCGGGGTGGTGGTGGACACCTTCCACGTGTGGTGGGACCCGCGGCTGTTCGACGAGATCGCGCGGGCGGGGCGGCGGATCGCGTCGTACCAGGTGTGCGACTACCTGCACCCGCTGCCTGAGGACGTGCTGCTCGGGCGGGGCATGATGGGCGACGGCGTGATCGACTTCCCGCCGATCACCCGGGCGGTGCTGGCCGCCGGATACGCCGGGGACGTCGAGGTGGAGATCTTCAACGCCGACGTCTGGGCCGCCGATCCCGACGAGGTGGTGTCCACGATGAAGTCCCGCTACGCCGGAGTGGTGCTGCCCTGAGCCGGGCCGCTATGACGGGACGGTCACCGTCCCGGCGGCGCCGTTCACGGTGATCAACTGGCCCGTGGAGATGCGGTGGGTGGCGTCGGGGACGCCGACGACGGCGGGGATGCCGTACTCCCTGGCCACCACGGCGCCGTGGGACATGGCGCCGCCCATCTCCATGACCAGGCCGCCCGCCGTCAGGAACAGCGGGGTCCAGCCGGGGTCGGTGGAGGGGCAGATGAGGATCTCGCCGGGCTCCAGGTGGGCGCCGACCGGGTCGAGGACGACGCGGGCGGGGCCGGTGACCTCGCCGGGCGAGGCCGCGGTGCCGGTCAGCGCCCCGTCCGCGGCGGGCGCCGCGAGGGCCTCGGGCTCGGTGCCGTCGGAGAGCAGCACGCGGGGGACGTGGCGGCGGCGGCGCTCCCGCTCGTAGGTCTCGCGCCGGGCGGCCACGAGCGGGCGCAGGTCGCCGCCGCCGAGCGCGGCCCTGGCCTCGCGCAGGTCGAGGAAGTAGACGTCCTCGGGCGCGTCGAGGACGCCGAGGCCCACCAGGTGCTCCCCGACCACGAGCAGGCTCCGCCGCACCGCCGCGAGCGTCTTGACCAGCTGGAACTTGGGGAGCTCGCGCAGCCCCGCGTACGCACGGGTGCGCCCGAGCGCCCAGCGCACCACGGTGGCACGCCGTCCGGCCCGCGCCGCCACCCGGGCGACGGCGGCGCGGGCCTCCCGCTCCCCGCGCGCGAAGAGCGCCGAGGGCGCGCGGTCGCCGTCGTCCATCCGCAGGTAGTTGGCCAGCGCGCCGAGGATGTGGTCGGGCTCCTCCGACCAGCGCGGCACGCCGAGGTCGATCTCGGCGATGCCCCGGTGCCCGTACGCGTCCAGGAAGGCCGCGACCCCGCGCTGGGCGGCGGGCGGGAGGCGCCCCTCGCGGTAGCGGCGGGCCAGCTCGGCGACGGGCAGCTCGCGGAACGGCTCCGGCTCGATCCGGGTGGCCAGGTCCCACAGCGCAAGGTCCATCTCGGTGGTCGGGTTGTGCGGGACGCTGCGCAGGACGTCGCCCATCTCGTTCACCGGCACGCCGGACAGGCGGGAGGCCAGCGCGAACAGGGCGTACCCGGTGATCACGGTCGGCATGATGGACAGGATCCGCGGGAACGTGCCGGCGAGCACCCACGCGGCGTGGTCCAGCCGCTGCGCCGGGGTCGCCGAGGCGGGCACCCGGAGGCGGCGGTCGATCTGCTCGCCGATCCGCGCGGTGGACGCCAGGGCCCGGCGCGGGCTGACGAGCGCCGTCAGGACGCGGGCGGGCAGGCGTACGCGTCCGGCGAAGCGCCCGAAACCGCGCAGGAAGCCCCGGGACGAGACCGGGACGCGCGCCAGCCGCGGGTCCTCGAACAGCCGCTCCATGACGGTCGCGGTGCGCGCCTCGCCGAGCGTCATCAGGCGCGGGAGCAGGACGCGGCCGGGGCGGCTGCGCACGGCGGGCGTGATGTCGAACCACAGGCGCTCCCCCGACACCGTGACGAAGGGCGCGCCGTCGCGGGGGTCGGCGGGGCCGTGGCCGAAGAGCGCCGCGACTCCTGCGGTGATCAGCCGGAACGCGGCCAGCCCCATCGGCGTGAGCGGCCCCATGACGCCCTGGACGACGTTGAGCGAGAAGTACACCCGAAGGCCCGGCCCCTTCGGCTCGGGCAGCGGGTAGAGCGTGGTGATGGGCCTGGCCTGGGTGAGCAGGAACCGGCCGTCGCGGTCGAGGGCCCACTCGGTGTCCTGGGGCGCGCCGTAGTGCTCCTCGACGCGCGCGCCGAGCGCGGCGAGCTCGCGTACCTGGCCGTCGGTCAGGCACAGGCCGCTCACGGCGGTCTCGACGCGTTCGGTGCCGCCTGCGGGCAGGGGGCGGACGGCCACGCGCTTGTCGCCGGCGCGGCGCTCCAGGATCCTGCCGTCGAAGACGACGAACCGGTCGGGGTTCACCGCGCCGGACACGACGGCCTCGCCGAGCCCCGGGCTCGCGTCGATGACGATCTCCCGCCGCCGCCCGGTGACGGGGTTCGCCGTGAACATGACCCCCGCCACGCTCGCGTCCACCATGACCTGGAGGACGACCGCGAGGCTCACGGAGGCGTGGTCGATGCCGTTCGACTCGCGGTAGGCCACGGCGCGGTCGGTCCACAGCGAGGCCCAGCAGCGGCGTACGGCCTCCACGACCGCCTGCTCGCCCACGACGTTGAGGAACGTGTCCTGCTGCCCGGCGAAGCTGGCGAACGGCAGGTCCTCGGCCGTGGCGGACGAGCGCACCGCCACGGGCACGTCATCGCCGAGGGACGCGTACGCCGCCACGATCGCGTCGCGGACGTCCGGCGGGACCGGGGCTTCGAGCAGGTGACGCCGGGCGCGCGCGGCGAGGTCGTCGCCGGAGGTCTCCAGGCCGTGGGCGATCCGCCGGTACGCCTGCGTGGTCAGCACCCGGCCGGGCGGGACGGGCAGCCCGGCCTTGGTCAGCTCGCCGAGGTTGGCGGCCTTGCCGCCCACGTCGGCGAGCGTCTCCGCGTGGATCTCGGTGAGGTCGAGGACCATCGTCATCGCGTGTTCTCCCGGCGTCGGCGTCCTGTCCTCCAGTCTCGCGCCTCACGGCCAGAAATTCAACAGCTGATGAAACTCAGCGGCGTCCCGTCGAGTTCCCAGGCCGGGTCCACCGGGACGCCGAGCGCGGCCAGGGCCGTCGGGGCCACGTCGACCAGGCGCGGGCCGTCGAGCACGCGGCCGCCGAGGTCCTCGCCCGGGCGGTGCGCGACGACGAACACCGTGCGCTCCTCGTCGGAGACGCCGCCGTGGCCGCCCGCGTCCACGTGGCCGTGGTCGGTGGTGACGAGCACCGTCCAGCGCTCACCGCCGTACGACGGGCGGGCGCGGATCGCGTCGAGCAGCCGGCCCAGGTACGCGTCCTGGGCGGCGAGGGCGGCGGCGTACTCGGGGCAGTGCGGGCCGAGGGCGTGCGCCACCTCGTCGGTGTCGCCCAGGTAGACGAAGACGGCGTCGGGGTCGTCGCCGGCCAGGTGCGCCTCGGCGGCCTCGGCGATCTGCGCGTCGCAGGCGGACCAGCCGGCCGTGTACCCGTCGAGGACGAAGCGACGGTCGATGGCCGGGCCGAAGGCGCCGTGCTCGGCCAGGGCTGCCCACGAGAAGAAGGCGGAGGTGGTCAGCTCGGGGCGGGCCAGCTTCACCCGCGTCAAGAAGTCCGGAAATTTCGTGAACTGAGGGGCGGCGAAACCGTTGTCCACGACTCCGTGCTTGTCCGGCCAGACGCCGGTCGCGATGGACGACCACCCCGGCCCCGAGTCCGTACGGGACCTGATCACCCGGACCCCGTCGTCCTGCTCCGCCGAGGCGGGGACGACCTCGCCCGGCGACTCCGTGCGCGGGGCTTCGGCCTCGCCGTAGGGCAACATGCTGGTGCCGTACGCGCCGGTGGACATCAGGCCGGCCAGCACGGGGGCGTCGAGGGCGACGAGCCGGTCGAAGCGCAGGCCGTCCATGCCGACGACGAGCACCTTGTCGGTGGGGGTTGTGAAAGCGGACATCCCCCTATCTAAGCGGGCCGGCTACGCGGCGAACCGGCGCACCCAGGCGACCGCGCCGGGGAGGATCTCCTCGACCGGGGCCACCTGCGGATACCACGTCCGCTCCCACTCCAGCGACACCCAGCCGCCGAACCCGGCCCCGCGCAGCAGCTCGCCCGCCTCCTCCAGCGGCACCGAGCCCTCGCCCATGGGCACCGGCGTCGTGTCGTGCGCCGAGACCGCGTCCTTGACCTGCACGTACGACAACCAGGGCCGCAGCGCGGCCAGGGTGGCGGCGGGGCTCTCGCCGTGGCGCCAGGGGTGCAGCAGGTCCCAGATCACGCCGGTGGTCTCGGGGCTGCCGGCCTCGGCCAGCAGCGCGGCCACGGCGGCGCCGGTGGCCATCTGGTCGTGCGTCTCGACGAGGACGCGCACCCCCCGGTCGGCGGCCGGGCCGGAGACCGCCTTGAGCCGGCGCGCGCCCACGGCCGGGTCTCCGCCGCGCGGGAACACGCGCACGCCGGGCGCGCCGAGATCGGCGGCCAGGCGGAGGTCGGCGAGCAGCGCTGCCACGACTTCTTCGTCGGCCCCGGGCTGGCAGATGCCGACATATCCGGCGAGGGTGGAAATTTCGAGACCTGCCCGTTCCACTCGCTCCCGTACGGAACGCCGCTCCTCCGGGCCGAGCCCGGCGTGCACGCCCGTGTCGGGGTGCAGCCGCAGCTCCAGGCCCTGGCAGCCGTGCCCGGACGCGATCTCGATCGCCCGGTCGAGCCCGTCACCGGGCATCCCGAGGGTGCTGACCGCCAGTCTCACGCGATCCTCCGTACGCTCTCCCGCAGCACGACCTCGCCGGCGACGTGTTCGACGACGACCGGCTCCTCCTCGTTGAGCGCCAGCTCCAAGGCCCGCGCCCCCATGTCGGCCAGCGGCAGCCGCACGGTCGTCAGAGCGGGCACGTGGTCACGCAGCGTGACGATGTCGTCGAACCCGGCCACCGAGACGTCGTCCGGCACCCTGACGCCCCGTTCGCGGTAGGCCGCGAGGGCCCCGACCGCCATCACGTCGTTGACCGCGAACACGCAGGTCGCGTCCTTCACCTGCCGCGCCGCCGCGTACCCGCCGTCGCGGTCGAACGGCCCGTGGATCACCTGCGGCGCCGGGAGCCCCAGCTCCCGCAGCGCGGCGGCGAAACCGGCGCTGCGGTCGGCTGCCGTCATCAGGTGGGGCGGGCCCGCCAGCACCGCGAAGCGGGTGTGGCCGAGCCCGGCCAGCGCCCGCGCCAGTTCCCCCGCGCCCTCCCTGTTCGCCGGCGCCACGGTGTCGACGCCGAGGAGGTCCTGGCCCACGCAGGCCGCCCGGCCGCCGCTGTCGCGGTAGCGGGCCAGCTCGTCGCGCAGGCGGCCGGTCACCGCCTGGTCGGCGACGCGCGAGCCGGCCAGCAGCACCGCGCGCACGCGCTGGGCGTTCAGCGTCGCCACGTAGGCGATCTCCTGCTCGGGGTCGCGGTGGGTGGTGCCCACCATGACCAGCAGGCCCTCGGTGGCCGCCGCCCGCATCGCACCGTCGGCCAGGGCCGCGAAATAGGGGTCGGTCAGGTCGTGCACGACGATGCCGATGACGTTGCTCGACCCGCGGGCCAGCGTCTGGGCGGCGATGTTGGCGCGGTAGCCCAGCTCGTCGGCGGCCCGCTCGACGCGGGCCCGCAGGCCGGCGCCCACCTGGCGGGTGCTGCCGTTGAGCACCCGCGAAGCGGTGGCGAGCGAGACGCCCGCCTGCCTGGCGACGTCTTCCAGCGTGACCACGACACCTCCCTGGAAAGCGATTTCCCAGTCTGCCAGACCACTCCGCATCCTCGCACGCCCCCAACACAGCCCCGCCCGCCACCGCACGACCACAGCGGCACCTCGGCGGAGGTCGACCGCGCCTGCCTGCCTGCGAGATGTATCAGCGGCACAGGCTCCGGAGCCGGAGCCCGCGAAGCGGCCGGCCGGCAGCGCAGATAGATCGCCCCGCTACCTAGGGGGCACCTCGCCGGAGGAAGTCCCGATGAAGGAGGCGCCGATGAGCGAAGCGCCGGTGCAAGAGGCACCGCACAGGTCCAGGCCGGGGCTTCTGGCGTCACACGACAACAGCGACAGCACCCCCCTCGGCTTCTTCTAGCAAGCGCCCCACGCGTACAAGAGGAGCCGGTGTAGGAGGCGCCGGTGAAGGGGGCGACCATGGCGTGGATGCGCTGCGGTACTTGGTCGCCGAGCGGGAGGGTGTCCGGCGCGTTTTCGCATCCTTGGCCGGCTGGCGATGCACCCGCGTGGTCGTGCATGCCGCACCGGTGGTCATGCATGCCGACGGCCCGTCGAGCCGCGTCCGGCTGACTGTGCCCCCAGCGGCCCGTTGAGCCGCGTCCGGTGGCTGTGCCCCCATCGCGGCCCTGTACTCGACCGGGGTGCGCCGGTTCGAGCTCGCCGGGGTGGCGCTGGCCGACTACGACCCGGCGGCGCGCTCCCTGCGCCTGGTCGGAGCGATATCGGGCGTAGAAGCCGACGAGGCCGGGCCACCGGCCGGCGCGCATGTGCTCGGCGACGTGGCCGAGCTGCCAGCCGCACGCGGCCGCCCCGGCGATGACCGCCTGACGGGCTTCCGAAGGGCTGTCGTACTGGCGGGCGTCGTACTGGCCGGTGGCGGCGATCTCCTCCAGGCGCGGCGACAGGCGGGGGAGCGGCCCGTCCGGGCGGGGAAGCCAGCGCTGCCCGTGCTCATCGGTCGCCCAGTCCGCGCGCTGAGGCCTCACCGCCGCCTGGTCGACGTCAACGGCGCCCGCGTCGGGCAGCTCCAAAGACTCGAGTTCGGGGGCGAGCGCGTCGTGCAGCGCGTCCCACACGTCCGGGCCGTTGGGGTTGTCGCACACCCACAGGGCGTGCTCCACCGTGGTGGTGAGCTGCCGGTGGCCGCCGCGGCGATGCCACGCCCCGGGCGGCGTGATCAGCCCTTCCCGCTCGTTCTGGGCAGGCTTGGGGTCGAACGTGACATACCGCTTGGCGAGGGCTTCGGCGAGGCGCCGCATCTCGTGGTACGGGCGCGGCGTCGACCACGGCACGAGGACGTGGCGGCCGCCGGTGGGGACGACGTCGGCGATGCAGTCGCCGCCGAGCCGGGCGAGCAGGGCGATGAAGTCGGTCGCTTCCTGCTCGACCAGGGCGGCCGGGTCGGGTGCGCCCGCCGCGGCCGCCTGGCGATGTCGAAGTCGGCGGGCAGCCAGCGCGTCAGGCCGTGGTGGTAGATGTACACCGCGGCGACGCACCACGGCTGTCGCACGGTCAGCTTCCGCTCGTCGCGGCGGAGGTAGTCGCGGCCGTTGACGGCGAGCCGCACCCGGTCGTTCGCGGCGATGCGCGGCGCGAACGTCGCCCAGGTGCGGGCTGCCGTCACGGTGCCATGTCCCGGTTCGCCCGGGCGAGGGATGGGTATGAAGTCGTGCGTCGTGGCTATGCCGGTTTGGCCCGAATGCGACACGCCGATTCCGGGCACGACTGGCAGAGCCAGGGGCCTATCGATTACTGTGGCTCCTAGCTTCTGGTACCGGCTCCAGGCATGCGAAAGCCCCGCCGGGATCCGGTGGCCGTTTCGAGGGTCCTTGCGCACCTGCTTGGCGGTAGATGGCGCGAGGGCCCTCGTGGTGTTTATGGAGTTATCCGCCGTCCCCGGCGGTCAGTTCTCCCTTCGCTCCCGTCCCGGGCGGTGCCCGGTCAGGCGCTCATCAGGTCCAGGTTGAGCTGCTCGGTCTGCTCCGGCTCCACGGGCGCCGTGCCCTTCTGGTCGGCCTCGACGAGGATCTCCAGATACCGCCACAGCGGCACCCGGCGGGCCTTAGCGCCCTTCTTCGCCAGATCGCACACCTCGGGCCGTACGCGGGCCTGCAGCATCACCTCGGTGCCCGTGGGGACACGGAGGCGGCGAGGCATCGCGCCCGTGACCTGGCCGCGCGTCAGCGGGTCGGCCTCCACCAGCGTCTCCAGGTAGAGCGAGATGGACTGGCCGCGCGCTGCCGCGCCGGCCCACGCGAGGTCACGAACCTCAGGGCTCACGCGGCCCTGGAGGCTCCCATGGACCCGGCCGGTATTCGCGCGTCGCCTACGTCCCGCAATAGCAGCCATGCCGAGCATCATCGCGCACCCGACCACGAAGATCCTTGCCTGACCTGCTGTAGGTCACAGTGCGTGAGGGCCGCCTTGAGGGGGTAGGCGCAGATGACTATCACCAGTACCAACAAGGGAGGCGCCATGAGCGGCGTTCTTTCCTCCGCCACCAAGACCCCCGTTCAGCTGGCGGCGCTCATCGTCGGCGCCGTGTTCCTGCTGATCGGCATTCTCGGGTTCATCCCCGGCATCACCACCAATTACGGCCAGATGCAGTTCGCCGGCCACGAGTCGGGCGCGATGCTGCTGGGCCTGTTCCAGGTGTCGGTCCTGCACAACATCATCCACCTGGTGTTCGGGGTCGCCGGCGTCCTGCTGGCCAGGACGTGGGCGGGGGCACGCTGGTTCCTGCTCATCGGCGGCATCATCTACCTGGTGCTCTGGCTCTACGGACTGTTCGTCCCGCACGGCCACCCGGCCAACTTCGTCCCGTTCAACACGGCCGACAACTGGCTGCACCTGGTGCTGGGTGTCGTGATGATCGCGCTCGGGGCGATGGCGACGCGTGCGCGGCTCCAGCACCGCCTGGACACTCACTAACCGAGCGCGGCGCGTATGCCCGCGCGCTCCAGGTACCCCTTTGGTTCGTGCCGGTCGAGCGGGGAGCCGGAGATGCGCGCCTGCGCGATGCACAGCGTCTAGATCATCATTTCGCCGAGTGGCGGGCACGTTTCCACCAGCGCGTCGACGTCGCCAAGCGCCGCACCATCGGCTTCCGCTCGCTGCACGAGGCGCTAGACACCACCACCCCGGCCAGCCGGCTCGTCTTCCACGTCTTCGCCGCGCTGGCCGAGTTCATCCGCGAGCTCATCATCGAAGGCACCCGCCGCACGCGCCCGCGGCCAGCGGCTGGGCCCACCGCCGGCGATGACCCTCGAGCAAATCCGGCACGCCCACGACCTACTCGGCAACACCGTCTCCAGCATCGCTCGCCTGCTCGGCGTCAGCCGCTCCACCATCTACAAGTACGTGCCCGAGCTCGCAAGCGGCCGATCTGTCGGCGAAGTGCCGACAGAGTGGTTTTGCTCGTGACTAACAGCAGCGTTTGCTCGTCAGTTTCGACAGCGCTCGGGGTACTGAGTCAGCCCGGAATGTCGGTGAGAAGTAGCAGCACCCAAAGACCAGAAGAACCACCTATAGCGATCAGGCGACTACCGAGAAGGTGCCTCCCGACCTCAAGATCATATTGTTGAACGTGCAGCCTCACTCACCGCCCCGGCTCTCTTTCAGAGAGCGGTGCGGAAGCCGCCGTTACTGAAAAGGTGTTGGCCGTTGATCCACTGGCCCTGCGGAGAGCAGAGGAAGGCGACGAGATTGGCCGGCTCCTCGGGGCCGGCGAGGCGCCCCGCGGGGGTCTGCTTGCTCCCGGCAATACGGATTTCGTCCGTCATCCACCCGGTGTCGATGGGGCCGGGATTGATGATGTTGGCGCGGACGCCAAGATGGGCGAACTCGTGGGCGGCGGCGAGGGTGATGCGGTCCAGGGCGCCTTTGCTGGCGCCGTAGGGGAGGTTGCCGACGACGTGGTCGCTGGTGAAGGCGATGATGCGCCCGGGGTCGGCATCGTTGGTCGTCCCTTGAAAGCGCCGCCCGAACTCGCGGATGAGCAGCCACGGGGCCCGGGCGTTGACGGCGAAGTGCCGGTCGAAGCTATCCACGGTCGTGGTCAGGAGGTTCAGGTCGCGCTGTTCGCAGTGACACATCACCAGAGCCCTGACGGGTCCGAGGTCCCTCTCAACGGAGTCGAAGATGGCCGCTGGGGCGCTCGGGTCTGCGAGGTCTGCTTCCACAGCGGTGTGCCGGGCGCCCAGGCTGCCCAAGTCGTAACCGAGCGAGGTGGGCGCATCGGGCTCGGGCTCCCAGGGCTTCTCGTCGTCGTAGGGGCGCCAGTAGGTGAACGCGATGTCCCAGCCGGTCTTGGCGAGGCTGCGGGCCACTGCGGCGCCAATGTTGACGGTGCGTCCGCCCGCACCGGTGACGAGAGCGACGGGTCGGGAACTGGAGGGCGTCGTGTCCGGCATGATGGGATCATGGTTCACCCCGGCTGTCGCCTCAACTGCTTTTCAGCCCGGGGATTGGAGGGATTTGCCTGCGGTAATACCGCCACTTCGCGGCTAACTGCAGAGACCCGGGCGAAGCAGCCGGATGCCTGGTGCTCTTCCTCGACGCTACGACGATCGCCGCTGCTCGTCCCGCATCAAGATCGTTCGTCCTCGGCTTCGCCTGCGGGCGCTGCATCTTGACCCGCTCCTCCCAGCGGCGGGCCAGGCGTTGTCGAGGAAGGGGCGTGAGAAGGGGGAGTCAGCCAGCGGCCTTATTCGCTGTGGCGGCGTCGGCCTGGGCGCGGGTTTGGGCGAGCCGGTAGGACTCAGTGCCGGTCTCGATGATGTTGCCGCCGTAGGTGAGCCGGTCGACGATGGCCGCGCAGAGCCGGGGTTCGGTGAATGTCTTGGTCCATCCCGAAAACGACTCGTTTGAGGCGATTGCGACACTGTTGGTCTCCTCTCTTTCGGTCAGAACCTGGAACAACAGTTCGGCCCCATGTCGATCAAGCTCCATATAGCCAAGTTCGTCGATACAAAGGAGATCCACGCGCCCATAGCGGGCGATGGTCTTGGTCAGCACCTTCTCGTCGGCGGCCTCGACCAGCTCGTTGACCAGCTTGGCGGCCAGGGTGTACTTGACTTTGAACCCGGCCAGCGCGGCCTCGGTGCCCAGCGCGATGAGCAGTGCGACTTGCCGGTCCCGGAGTCGCCGATCAGACACAGCGACTGGTGCTTGCGCACCCAGTCGCAAGTGGCCAAGGTGTGGATGACGGCCGGGTCGACGTTGGGGTTGGCGTCGAAGTCGAACTCGCGCAGCGATTTCTGCCTCGGAAAGCTTGCCGCCTTGATCCGCCGCTCCGACGCTTTGCGGGCCCGGTAATCACATTCGGCCATCAGCAACTCGGCCAGGAAGCCGAGATAGCTCATCTGATCGCGCGGGGCGGCAGCGGCCAGCTCGACGAACTGGCTGCGGATGGTCGGCAGGCGCAATCGCTGGCAGGCCTGGTAGATCGAGGCTTCGGCCGCTTCCTCGGTCAGGGCGCGGCGGTGAAAGGCGGTCATGGCAGCTCTCCCTCAGATGCGGGCCGGCCACCGGTCCGGCGGCGCAGCAACTGGTCATAGACGGCCACCGACGGCAGCGGCCGGGTATCGGGCGGCAGCTGGGCCAGCCGCCGGGTGGTCAGCGACACCACCGCAGGCTCATCCAGCCGGGCCAGCCGTTCCGGCCGGGGTGGCGGCGGACCCGGCTCCGGAGTGTCGTCGGCCTGAGCGATCTTGCGGGCCTCCAACGCCACGGCATCCGCGGTCAGTGCGCCCACCTTCAACGCGGCTTCCATCCCTGCCACCACGTGCCGATGCTCCATGCGCCGGTGCAGCAGGAGCACCTCGATCAGCGCCCGGGTCCCGTCCGCGTCCCCGTGCTTGCGGCGGGCCGCAGCCCACCATGCCTCATGCGTGGCGGTGAAGGTGCCCGCGGCCCGGGCCTGTTCCAGCGCGGTGGCGCCGGGCAGCGCGCCGGGCTTGTGCGCCAGGGCCTCCAGGTAATGGTCCAGGTCCAGCCGGGCCCCGCCCTTGGCGATCAGCCGCTCGTGCCGGGCCACCTCGATGCCGTTGTGGTAGACGACCAGATGGGATGCGAACAACATGACCCGCACCTGATGCCCGGCCAGGTGGATCGGCACCGAGTAGCGGTTGGTGCGCACGCTGATCTGTCCGTGCATGTTGACGGGTGGGGTCAGCAGCCGGCCGATCTCGAACGGCTCGACCGGCAGCGGCGCCAGCAGGGTCCGCTCGTGCGCGAAGCGCTCGCCGATGGTTTGGGTGCGCATCCGGATCCGGCGCTGTTCGTCTTTGATGTCCCACTGGTCGATCAGCGCGTTGAGTTCGCTGATCGAGGCGACTTCGGGGACGGGCACCAGGTGGTTGCGGCGGAACCAGCCGATCTGGCCCTCCACTCCGCCCTTCTCGTGCGCGCCGACCAGCCCGGGTCGGCAGTAGAAGGCGTCGATGCCGGCCCAGCTGCGGAAGGCCACCCACCGCTCAGACTCCACTCGGCGGCGGGAGAAGCCCAGCACTCGGGCCACCGCGGGCTTGAGGTTGTCGTAGCGCACCTTGCCCGTGGGTAGCCCACCCAGTACGGACATCGCATGCACGTGCCCTTCGAAGAAGGCCTCTTGCGAGCACGTGAGGAACATTCTGTGCACGGCCTTGCCCGACCACGACAGCCGGAACGAGAACAGATAACACCGGGTCAGCTCGCCCGCCAGGTGGATCCACACGTCCCCGAAGTCCACCTCGGCCTCGGCCCCGGGCTGGTGGGTCTGCTCGATGAAGACCTCCGCCGGCGCCCGGCCCGCCTCTAATCGGATCTGCGGGCGGCGATTGGCGACGTAGTCGCGGACCATGCCGTACGACACCTGCACCGCGCCGTGTTCCTCCAGCAGCCGGTCGAAGATGCGCTTGGCGGTGTGCCGCTGCTTGGGCGGCGCGTCCAGGTCCACCCGCAGCATCTGGTCGATCAGCGGCTTGAATGGGTCCAGCCGGGACGGCCGGGGCGGGAGCGGCTTGCGCGGCGCGGGCCAGACCGAGGCCAGTGCCTTCTCCACGGTACGGAAGCCCACGTTGTGCTTGCGTTGGATGGCCCGGATGGACAGCCCAGCTCGAGAATCGCGGCGGATCGCCGCTTACAACTCGACCTTGGACTTGGGCTGCACCAGCGCCACCTCATCCCGCGAAGCACATCAGTGCTCTCACCGCAAGCGCTCGGGCGCTGTTACTTCTCAGCGACATCACCTTGCAGTGGAAACGATCGCTGTCGCAGCAGACCGTCAAACGCTGTCACTTGTCATCGACAGAACCACGACAGAGCGAGCCGAACTCGAATCGGGAAGCTGATTTCCCAGCTCAAGGCTTGTTGGCGGCTGATGTCACATTGGTTAACGGCACCCCCAGTAGGGGTTAGCCGCTGATCTCCCGCCGCGCCGGCGCCGGACAGAGCTCCTGGTACGCCTCCCTCAGGTCCCGCCCCGCAGACACCCCCCGAGCCTCGACCTGAGTCACCACCTCAGCCACGCGCCAGTAATTGGACGGCACCAGCAGACCGTTCGCCATCGCCTCCATCGCGATGTGGCCGGCTTCCTCCAGCTCCTCAGCGACGAGTAGCGCGAGCGCCAGGTCCAACCGCGCGGAAGCAGCCCGCCGCGGCCGCGGCCCCCCGTCGTCGGAGGACTCCAGCCGTTCGAGTACCTGGCGAGCGCAGTCGACCGCTGCCGGGTCGCCTACCCATGCCAGCGTGGTCGCCGTGTAGGCGTCGGACTTGGCGGGGTCGTACCGGTAGTGGTGTTCAGGCCGGTCCGGGACGGGCATCGGGGAGACCATCTTGTGGACGCGCGCGAGCGCGTCCCGCGTTTCGGCCGATGCGCCCAGCCGCGCCCACGCCCGCCCTTCCTGCGCGGTCGCCTGAATGTAGGCCGAACCGGTGCGAGGCGCGATCGCCTGCGCCCCCTGGGAGAGGGTCACCGCGGTCTGGTAGTCGCCGTCCGTGAGGACCTTCCACGCTTCGGTCTCCACGCACCACGCGGCGATCTCTGGATGCTCGGCGTGGTGGGCCAGCTGCGCCGCGGTGCGCAGCCGCGCGGTGGCGGCCGGGTACTGCCGCAGGTCGATGTGGCAGGTGGCGCCGAGCAGCGACAGCCACCCGCCGGCGACGAGCAGGCGGCGATGCTCGGCCAGCGTCTTGCGCCCGTCCAGCAGCCGAGCCACGTACGTCAGGTGCCGTTTCACCCTGTACAGCAGTTCGGCGGGGCGGGTGTTCGGGTAGGCGGCGGCGAGGTCGTCCACGGCCATCTCCAGCCGTTCCAGCGTCTCGCCGCCCACGTCGCTGGCCGCTGCCCGCCGCGCCAGCTCGATCGCGTCGATCTCATCGCCGAGCTCGTCCGTGTCGTCGCCGCCGAACAGGACCTGCTCGCTCAGCCCGTACACCCGGCAGTACAGCTCCGCGTACTCGTCGTCCGGCCGCCGCTTGCCGCTCTCGTGGTCGCGGATGCGCCGCATGATGCTTTCCGGCTCCGGCATCGCCCGATCCGCGACCCGCGCCAGATGGTTCGCAAGGTCGCGCTGCGACCAAATGCGTTTGTTCCTCTCGGCACGCAGCCGCGCCGACCAAGCCGGGACTGTGCTCATCTCATGCACCTCCGCCGGGGGGACAGGGCGGATACCGAGTACGCCGCTGATGTCCTCTCCCGAAGTCGTACCACACCGCACTGTGATGGAGACATGCATCTGTGAGCGACAGCGAGCCCTGCGCAGTCGCGTATCCCAGTCCCGACGATAGCCATTCGAGGCCCACGTGACGACCAGCACTCCGCACGGCAGAACACCACCCGCCAGGATCGACGACGAGACCGGCTGGCGGTGGGCGGCCTGTCTCGAACAGGCCTGCGCCTTCTGGTGGATGGTGCTGTGGGAGCCCGCTGGACAGCACTTCACCGGCTACTACAGGGGCCCGTGGAAGCCGGGCGGCGTCTACCGCAAGGGCAGGACACCCGAGGAGCTGTGGAGGCTCATCGTCGCGACGCAGGCTGAGGGCCGGCGCATCGCCGAGGAGTCCGCGGCACCGGTGGTGCCGCCGCTCCTGGCCGACGAGCTTCCCGCCTCCCTGTGGAGGGCGGCCGCGTGACTCAGACGGACGTGGCCGAGCGAGCTGCCGCATCGCGCTGGATCCGGCAGCCTCCCCACGTCTTGCGAGCGCTTCATCATCCTGGTGGCGGCCCCCGTACTCGGCTGTGTGGTCCTGCATGAGGAGCACACCCACGGCGCGAGCATGCTCCTCAACCGGATCGTTCCGCCGCTACCTTCCGGGCAGACCGTCGAGGCGTGGCTGGCGAAGAGGAACAGGGAGCTGAAGGCTGACGGGTGGGGCGATCCCACCCGTGTCGCAGGCATCCGCTAGCCCGCCGGCCCCGACGCCGGCGACGGCTGCCCCCGCACTCCCCGCTCACGTCCGTGTCCTACGGGAGACGCGGGGGCCGCAAACACCAGCGATTCGCGAACAGACGAGGAGACCCGCTTGAGTACGCTCCGCCCGGTGGAAACCAACACCGCACCCAAGGAAGACGGCACAGACCGCGCGCTGCGTGACGCCATGGTCGACGAACTGCGCAGCTGGGGAGGCGTAACCACGGTGCAGGTGGAGGCCGCGATGCGGACCGTACCCCGGCACGTCTTCGTGCCCGACGCGCCGCTGGAGCAGGCATACGGGCCCGACTCGGTGGTCACGCACCGGGACGAGAACGGAACAGCGATCAGCTCCGCGTCCGGCGTTGGGGTGGTCTCGGGGATGCTGGAGCAACTCGACGTCCAGCCCGGCCATCGGGTGCTGGAGATAGGCGCGGGGACCGGCTACAACGCCGCGCTGCTCGCCGAGCTCGCCGGGCCGGAGGGCCACGTGACGACCGTCGACATCGGAGCCGACATCGTGGCGGGAGCCCGGCGCGGCCTGGCCGCAGCCGGGTACGACCGCGTGCAGGTCATCCACGGCGACGGCGCAGCCGGCCACCCCGAGAACGCACCCTACGACCGGATCATCGTCACCGCAGGCGCGTGGGAGGTGCCTCCCACGTGGCGCGAACAGCTCGCACCGGACGGGCGGCTGGTCGTCCCGCTGCGGATCCGAGGCGTCACCCGGTCCGTGGCGCTGGAACTCTCCGGCGACGTTTGGCGAAGCGTGTCGATCGACGAGTGCGGGTTCATGCCGATGCACGGCCCGGAAGCCGTCGCGGAACTCAACCAGGAACTGCCCGTCAACAGCGGCGTGTGGATCCGCGTCGACGACGGACATCCGGTCGACGCGGACGCGTTCGCCGCGGCGCTGACCGGCGCGCCGTCCCTGGCCTGGTCGGGGGTGGTGGTGCCGTGGCAACCGCTGGTGCATCTGGACTTCTGGCTGGTCGGCGCGACTGCACAGACCTGCCGGGTCCTCGTCGCGGACCGGGCGCGGGAGGCGGGCCTGGTCGACCCGATCTACCCGTGGGGCAGCATGGGCTGCTACACGTCCGACAGCTTCGCGTACCTGGTCCGCCGTCCCGCGCCCAGCGACACCGCGCAGGAGATGGTCGAGCTGGGGGCGTGCGCGTACGGGCCCGATGGGGAGCGGCTGGCCGGTGAGGTCGCCGACCGGGTTCGGTCGTGGGGCATGGCCCGCGCCCGCGACGAGCTGGCGGCGCTCCGGATGGAGGTCCATCCGGAGGGGAGCGCCGACCATCCCGCCGCCATGATCACGGCGGACAAGGCGCGCAGCAGGGTGTTCGTGATCTGTGGTTGACGCGGCACGCGCGCGCCCATCGGGAACAGCCGCACCACCCCCTCCACCGTCCGGTGCAGGGGAAGCATCCGCAACTGGAGGTGGTCATGAGATCCAGCACGCCGACGCTCGACCGGCCCGACCCGCTCGACTCGACCGCCGAGGTCACGCCGCTCGACGTCTCCAACCTGTTCGACCTGGGCGTTCAGGTGGGGCCGGTCCACGATCTGCCTGCGGGGATGGACTCCGCGGACTGCACCAACGACACCTGCACCGGGACCTGCGCGAGCTGCGGCTGCAGCGGCGGCTGCTGATTAGCAGCCCGCGACCGTGAATTCAGAGGGAGGAGTTGGGTATGGCGCAGATCTTCGTCCCGGTTCCCGCCGCCCCGGCGCTGGCGCGGATCCCGCTCCTCCCCCTGACATCCCCGGCCGACGCCGGCCCGGCCGGGGAACTGGTGCATCCGCTGGTCCGTGAGGGGATGTTCCTGGCGTCCCGGCAGGCGTCCGCTCTCGCCGCCGCAGCCTCACTGGAGGGCCGCGGCGGCGAGACGGCGCGCAGTTACACGCTCCGGGCCCGGATCCGTCCCACCCCGCAGGGTGTGTTCGCCGGCGTGGCAGCCGCGTTCTTCTCCGACTCCGCCGGCGCGGACGGCCGGACCATGGGCAGCGCGCACCGAGCTCGCAGCGTGCCCGACCCTGGGTGGCTGGCCACGGTAGCCGACCGCGTCCTTTCCGATCCGGACGTGCTGCCGCGGCTCACCCTGTCGGCCAACACCCTGACCGTCCGCCGCGGCGGACGGCTGGAACGCGAGAGACCGGCAGAACCCGGCGGCGCCGGGGTGCGGCGGGTCACCGTGCGCGCGACCGACGCCACCGCACTGGTCATGAAGGTGTGCGCGGGGGAGCCTCGTGGGGCGAGGTGCTCGATGCCGTCACCCGCGCCTGGCCCGGGACTCCCGAGCCTCCAATCCGCGCCATGGTGTTGCAGCTCGTCGCGTACGGGTTCCTCCTGACCGACCTGCTCGGCGAGGACGGTAGCGACGACCCGCTGGGGCGCCTTCTGGCGAAACTCCCCGGCAGCGCGCTCCGCGACGACGTGGCGTTGATCCGCCGGCACCTCGCCGATGCCGACACCTATCCGCCGGGCGCGCCGCAGCGGCTCACCATGCTGGCCGCCGCGCGGGACGTGGCCGACCGGATCGCTCTGCAGGAGCGGCCGGTGCCTGTTGACGTGGCCGTCGACGCCGACGTGGTCCTGCCTGCCCGGCTGGCGCGGGAGGCAGCCGACGCCGCAGGAGTCCTGTGGCGGGTCGGGGCCGCTGCAGACCCGTTGGCCGGCTTCCACGACCGGTTCCTCCACCGGTACGGGCGGCACCGGTTCGTGCCGCTGCTCGACCTCGCCGGTCGCGTCCTCGGAGCGGTGTAAAAGGCTCGACGAGGTAGGTGCCGTGAGTGGATCTTAGGCGGCCTCGATAGCGGGTGCCAAGGCCGGATCACCCGTCGGACGAAGCTGAGTGGGTGGGTGAAG
>NZ_POUD01000090.1 GCF_003236395.1 Nonomuraea aridisoli
GGGCGGTCCGGGGTGGGCGGTCTTGGCGGCTTCGGCGCGGGCGGCTTCGATGCGGGCCGCGGCCTTGGCGGCGCGTTCGGCGCGGGCCTGGACCCACTCGGTCACCCACTCCGGCGCCGCCCCCTCCCCCTCCGGCACCCCGTCGGACGACCACAGGAGCAGCAGGCCGAGCGCGTGCTTGCAGGGGAACTTCCGGCTGGGGCAGCTGCACCGGTACGCCGGCTCGCTCAGGTCGACGCAGGCCAAATAGGGCTTGGCCCCACTGCCCTTGCACGCGCCGTAGAGCACCGTGCCCGTCGTGCCGCGCAACGACCACTTGGTGGCCGCCGCCACCCCCTGGGCGGCCTTCTGGGAGGAGGCGTCGGGGGCGAGGGCGAGCACCTGGTCACGGCTCCACCGTTCGATCACCTGCCGCAGACTAGCCAGGACGACCGACATTTCGCGCCGGGTCCGGGACATCCCGGACCCGGCGGGATCATCCGGCGCTCACCTCCGCCGCGGACGCGTACGAGCCGCCGCTGGAGCGCGTGGACTCCAGCCGCACGTAACGGGCGTCCACCGGGTCGAACGAGGCCGTCTTCTGGCGCGCGTCCGTCGCCCACGTGCCGGTCGCGACCTGGGTGAAGGTCTCACCGTCGGTGCTGACGTACACGCGGTAGTCCAGGATCGTGCCGTTGAGGTTCCCGTCGAATCGCGGCTGGTAGTTCACCTTGCCGACCTGCTTGACCTCGCCCAGGTTGAGCGTGATCGACTGCGGCAGCGGGTGCGGCGGGGAGTACTCCGAGTGCCAGAAGGTGGCGATGTCGCCGTCCACCGCGAACTCCGGTTCGCGCCCGGGGTGGAAGCTGGTGGCGAACACCGCGGGCTCCGTGCACGTCTCGGTGACCGTGACCGGGACCTTGGTGGCCTCGTCCCCGATCCGCACCGTGATCTCGTGCTCACCGGGAGGCGTGTCGCGGGGCGCGGTGACCGTGACGGTGCCGGTCGCCCCCTGGCCCGCGGGGACGTCCAGGGAGGTCTCGGCCGGGTTCGCGGCGAGCGGCGCGGCGGCCGTCACCGTGACGGGCCTGGAGACGGCCTCGCCGGTGTTGTTGACGACCCGGACGGCCACCTCCGCGCGCCGGGTGGCCAGCTCGCAGTGGTCCAGCGCGATCCGCGCGGGCGTCACCGTCTGCTGCACCGGCCGGCCGGGCGCGAGCAGCGCCCACCCGAACGGCGCGTCGGCGTAGTACGCCGTACGGCACTCCCCAGGCGCCGAACGGGGCTGCCCGGCGTCGAAGGCCGCCTTGCAGGCCGCCCGGTCGGGCAGGTCGGCGTCGTAGGCGGTGTCGAGCCCGGCCGCCAGCACGTCGCCGCGGGAGAACACGTACCCGCTGTGGTTGCGGCTCTGCGTGTCGGACTTGTCGAACAGGGCGTCGCTGTACGCCTTCGCTCCCGTCAGGTCGGCCCAGAACGCCTGGGGCGCGCAGCCGATGGCCTGGTCGGCCGTCGGCACGGCGCAGCGGGCGTTCCTGAAGTCGCCGCCCAGCACCGTCACCTGCGCCTGGCCGGGAACCTGCGGGAACTTGGCGGCGGCCAGCGCGGTGAACGCCGGGGTCGCGGTCGCCGGGTCGGCGCCCGGGTGCACGGCGAGCAGCGGCACCCGCAGCGACCCGTCGCGCCTGGCCGCCCCGGTGTACGCCTGGTCCTCGTCCTGGACGCGCTCGTAACCGGCGGGCCGGGCCGCGGTCATGGTGTCGGAGTTCAGGATGATCGCCGTCTCGCGTACGGAGCCGTCGGGCTGGAACGCCGTGCGCTCGCCCGACACCTCCGCCCGGTAGCGGTAGCCGGTGGCCTTGCTCAGGCTGCTCGCCAGGCGGCGGGCGCCCGGCCCGAGGATCTCGTTGAGCACGAGCGCGTCGGGCGCGGCGGGCAGCTTCGCGGCCAGCCGCTCGGCGAAGTTGTCCAGGTCGGTGGTGTCAGCGGCGTCGGCCGCGCGTACCGAGTCCTGGAGGTTGGCGTGCACCACGAGCACCTGGCCGGCGAGCGTCCTGGGCAGCTCACGCGAGCTGGTGGCGGCGGCCGCGGGCACGACGCCGAGCGGGAGGAGCGCCGCCGCTGCGGCGAAAATCACGGATCTTCTCATGGCCGCCTCACGCGTCCTGGAGGGCCGGCCGGCCCGACTCGACGACGAACGACCTGCGCACCGACGCGGCGCCCCCGGGCGTGGTGACCTTGTCCACGACCACGTAGTCGGCCTGCATGGTGTCCTTGGCGACGCGGCAGCGGATGTAGCCGCGCTGGCTGTTGAAGAACTTCAGGTGCGGGTTGGACGCCAGCCACTCCGTGCCGCCGGCGGTCATGTCGGAGCCGTCGCCGCCGGAGGTGATCGACGTGCCGAGGAACTCGACGCCCACGGCCGGCGAGTCGGGGTTCGCGTAGTCGGCCTTGAGCTCGGCGGCGCAGTTGACGTGCGCGTCACCGGTGATGACGACCGGGTTGGAGACCCGGCGCTCGGCGATGCCGGCCCACAGGCGGTCGCGGCCGGCGGCGTAGCCGTCCCAGGTGTCGGGGTTGAGCTGCTGCAGGCCGGGGTCGGTGAGCCGGTCGAGCTGGAACATCATCACCTGGTTGGCCATGATGTTCCAGGTGCTGCGGGAGCGGCCCAGGCCGTCCAGCAGCCAGGCCTCCTGCTGCGCGCCGAGCATGGTGCGGGCGGGGTCGAGGCGGGCGTTGATGTCGGCCGGGCTGCGGAACTGCCGCTCGTCCAGCACGTGGAATGTGGCCAGGCCGCCGTACTCGATGCGCTGGTAGACCGACATGTCCGGGCCGGTCGGCAGCGTGGAGGGCCGCATGGGCTGGTTCTCGAACGCGGCGCGGAAGGCGGCGGCGCGGCGGCGCAGGAAGTTCTCCGGGGTGCCGCCGGTCGGCGACAGGTCGCTGCCCCAGTTGTCCTCGACGTCGTGGTCGTCCAGCGTCACGAACCACGGCGCGGCGGCGCGGGCGGCCTGCAGGTCGGGGTCGGAGTTGGTGAGGGCGTAGCGCAGGCGGTACTGCGACAGCGTCATCGTGGGCGCGTTGTGCGCGGCCGACAGCGGCGTCCGCCGCACGCCGCCGGTGGCGCCGATGCCCAGCTCGTAGATGTAGTCGCCGAGGTGGCCGATGAGGTCGAGGTCCTGGGCCGCCATGTCGCGGTAGGCGGTGTAGAAGCCGGACTCCCACTGCTGGCAGGAGGCGTACGCGAAGGCCACCTCGGTGTTCCAGCGGGGGTCGGGCGCGGTCTTGGTGCGGCCGGTCATGCTGGTCTCGCCGCCGGCGATGAACCGGTACCAGTACTCACGTCCCGGACGCAGCCCCTTGACCTCCACGTGCACGGAGTGGGCCAGCTCGGGACGGGCGGTGGCCACGCCCCTGCGGACGACGCGGCGCATGCGGTCGTCCTCGGCGATCTCCCACCGGACCGGCACGGGCTCCGGCGGCATGCCGCCGAACCCGTCGTCGGCCAGGGGCTCGGTGGCCAGCCTGGTCCACAGCACGATGCCGTCGGGGCGGGGGTCTCCCGAGGAGACGCCTAATGTGAACGGGTTCGCGCGCAGCGCGGGCGACGGGTCGTTCGCGGAGCCTGGCACCTGAGCCAGCGCCGCGACACCGGCCACGCCCGCCGCGTACGCGAACAGTTGTCGCCTGGAGGCGGTGCCGCTGAGCAGCGGACGCCAAAGTTCGGGTTTCACCTGGTCTTGCCTCATTCGTTCGGTCGGATCGCCGGACATCCACTCATGGGGCGATGAACGGGTAAAAACCAGTGATCGTACGACAGGTGAATGCATCCGACCAGGGACCCCGGACGCCTTCGTTCCGGATATATCCCCATACAATCCCGAACGTGGAATTGCGGATCTATCCCGACGGGCCGTCCATCGAGGTGGCCGACGAGGCGGCGGCGCTGGTCAGCACGCTGGAGGGCCAGCTCGTGCTCGACGGCAGGTTCCTGCGCAGGGACGTCACCGGCGCGCCGGTCGCGTTCGTCGAGCGCCCGCCGGTCGCCGAGGCCCTCGACCTGCTGCCCCACCCGGAGGGCGGCTGGTTCCGCGAGACCTGGAGGTCGCCGGTGACCTTCCAGCCCGACGGATACCCGGGCCCGCGCGCCAGCGCGACCGCCATCTACTTCCTGCTGAACCCGGGCGAGGAGTCCGTCCCGCACGCGGTGCGCTCGACGGAACTGTGGTTGTGGCACCGCGGCGGCCCGCTGACCCTGAGCATCGGCGACGCCACCGTCACCCTCGGCCAGGACGTGGAGCACGGCGAGGTCCCGCAGGCCGTCGTCCCCGCCGGCGTCTGGCAGTCCGCCCGCCCCGCCGCGGACGAACCCGTCCTGGTCAGCTGCATCGTCTCCCCCGGCTTCGACTTCGCCGACTTCACCGCCTGACGCGACCCCGGCGGTGACCAAACCGTCAAGGTCGTACGGGGGTGATGCCGTCGGGGCCGATCGTCCAGATGTTGCCGACGTTGCGGCCGCCCCGGCGCATGACCGTGCCGAGTAACGCGGTGAGGTCGGCCTCCACCTCGGCCAGCAGGTCGGCGCCGAAGACGCACAACGACTCCTCCCACGGATGGCCGAAGGTGCCGAGGCGCAGGTCGGCGGTCACGTACAGGTAGTAGTCGCCGTCCGGGTACGCCGTGCGCGGCCAGAAGGGTTGTCCGGGGCCGCCTACCCGGCGGGGGTCGAAGCGGTAGCCCTGGTGATGCCAGTTCAGGAAGCAGAGGGGCTCGCCGGGACGGACGCAGGCGAGCAGCCCGCGCCTGACGATGCGGTCGAGTTCGGCGGCGACGGCGCGCCCGGCGCCGAGATGCCAGGTGACCGACGCCGGCGGCTCCGTGACGGCGGGATAGAGGTGGTAGTCGGGCTTGAAGGCGAACTGCTCATCGAAGCGGCCCAGCCGGCCGTGAACCCGGCCCTCGCCAGGCAGTCGGCCAGGCCGGCGTCGGTGTCGTGCACCCGCCATTCCACCGGCTCGCACCGCGCCGCGAACGCCTCCGGCTGCCGTCGGACGAGATCCTCCAGGTCCGCGTCGCCGAGGTCGCCGTGGTCCACGCTCCCGTGCGTGCCGTAGTGGGTCCTGGCCACCGGGCCGTCGCGCTCGACGACCGCGCCGAGCGGCGGGAAGCGGGGGACCCGGCCGCGCACCTGCGTCTCGTACTCCTGCACGCCCGGCAATCTAGCCGCCGTACGCGGGTTTAGCCGCCGCCGGGCGGGCAGCCTGCTGGAAAGGAGGTGGTGGACATGCAGGCCAAGGAATGGACGGTACGCGTCCACCTCGACGAAGAGGGTGACGACACCAGAGCGCGCGCCACGCTGGCCACCGGCAAGGACCGCGTGATCGGCACCGGCCACGCCAAGCGCAACCCGGCCGACCCGTCGGTGCCGGAGATCGGCGACGAGCTGGCCGCCTCGCGGGCGCTGGCCGATCTGGCGGGCAAGCTGGCCGTCATCACGAAACACGACATCGCCGAATCCGCTGAATTCGACGTCCGTTCATGGTAACCAATTATACCACAAAAAGCGAAATTCCGCATTTCATGAATATAGCAGCGGAATTTCGCTATTTTTATGTGCATGGCCATTAGCGACGGACAATTCATTACCTCTGGGAATCTGCGACTGTGGACGGAGAGATTCGGCGATCCCGGCCATCCGGCGGTGCTGCTGATCATGGGTACGTCCACGCCGGGCATCGGCTGGCCGGACGAGCTCGTCCAGACCCTCGTGGCCGGCGGCCGGCAGGTGATCCGCTACGACCACCGCGACACCGGCCGCTCCGACTGCGTCGACTTCGCCGCGCATCCGTACACCCTGGCCGACATGGCGGGTGACGCCCTCGCGGTGCTCGACGCGTACGGCGTCGCCTCCGCCCACGTCGCCGGGGTGTCGCTCGGCGGCGCGATCGCCCAGTGGCTGGCCGCGCACCGCCCGGAGCGGGTGACCACGCTGACCGCGATCATGACCGGTCCGATGGGCGCGGACGCCGGGCCGGCCTGGGCGCGGGCGATGGCCGGCGAGGAGCCCGACCCGGACGACCTGCCGCCGCCCGCTCCGCACCTGCTCCAGCACTTCCTGCGAGCCGCCGCGACACCGCCGGCCACCCGCGAGGAGGCCGTCGCGGCGGGGGTGGAGACCTGGCGGGCGCTGAACGGCGGGGTCCTGCCGTTCGACGAGCAGGCGGCGCGGCGCCTGACCGAGGACTCCCACGACCTCACGGCGAACCCCGCGGCGGCGGCCAACCACGACCTGGCCGGGCGGCAGATGACCGAGGACAGGCTGGTGCCGCTGTCCGCGATCAAGGCCCCGGCCCTGGTCGTCCACGGGACGGCCGACCCGCTGCGCCCCCTGCCTCACGGCGAGGCCCTGGCCGCCGCGATCCCGCACGCGCGCCTGGAGCGGATCGACGGCATGGGCCACTCGCTGCTCTCCCCTGGCCTGCCCGGCCAGGTGGCCGAACTCATCCTGCGCCACACCGCCTGAGTCCGGCGCTAAATCGTTTGACGCCTCGCGCGGGAAGCCGATCGGATTGCTCTCGCTTCCTGACGAGAAAGGCATCCATGGGCACCATGCACGCCGGCGAGGCCGTCATCGACACCGCCCTCGTCCGCCGGCTCCTGACGGCGCAGTTCCCGCGATGGGCGGATCTGCCCATCGAGCCGTGCCCCTCCCCCGGCACGGTCAACGCGGTCTTCCGGCTGGGCGACGAGCTGTCCGTCCGCCTGCCGCGCGTCGGGTGGGGCGTCGCGGACGTCGGCAAGGAGCAGCACTGGCTCGCCCGTCTCGCGCCGCTGCTGCCGGTCCCCATCCCCGAGGTGCTCGGCGTGGGCGAGCCGGGCGAGGGTTTCCCGTGGCCGTGGTCGGTGTGCCGGTGGATCGACGGCGACAACCCCAAGGAAGGCGAGGTGTCCGACCCGGAGGGCCTCGCGAGCGACCTGGCCGCGTTCGTCACGGCGTTCCGGCGGATCGATCTTCCCGAGGCTCCCCCGGCCTACCGCGGCGGCCCGCTGGCCGACCTCGACGCGGGCACCAGAAAGGCCATCGGCGAGCTCGACGGGGTGATCGACACGGCGGCGGCGACCGAGGCGTGGGAGTCGGCCCTGCGCGCCCCCGCCTGGGACGGCCCGCCCGTGTGGGTGCACGCCGACCTCATGCCGGGAAACCTGCTCGTCGCGGGCGGGCGGCTGACCGGAGTGATCGACTTCGCGACGGCGGGCATGGGTGACCCCGCCTGCGACCTCATCGTCGCCTGGAACCTGCTCCCGCCGCGCGGCCGCGAGGTCTTCCGTACGGCGCTCGGCGCCGACGACGCCATGTGGGCGCGCGGCCGCGGCCGGGCCCTGTCGATCGCCCTCATCGCGCTGCCCTACTACCAGGAGAGCAACCCGGCGTTCGCGGCCAACGCCCGCCACGTCATCGACGCCGTGCTGACGTCCTGACGAAAGCGGTCTTCTTGGGTTTTCTCCGGCAGGATGGTTGTCTGTCCGGAGGAACTATGAGGAGGACACCGGTGAGCCGTCAGATCGTTTCCATCGTGGGTGGCAAGGACGCGGAGGCCGCGGCCACGTACGAATCCGTCAATCCCGCCCGTACGGGCGAGGTCGTGGCGCGGGTCGGGCTGGCGGACGCTGACACGTTCGCCGGCGCCTGCCGCACGGCCAAGGAGGCGCAGCGCGAGTGGGCCAAGGTGCCCGCGCCGGTGCGCGGCCGGGTGATCGCCTCCATCGGCCGGCTGGTCGAGGCGAACGCCGAGCGGCTGGCCCGGCTGGTGACCGAGGAGATCGGCAAGCCGTACGCCGAGGCGCTCGGCGAGGTGCGCGAGATCGTGGACACCTGCGACTTCTTCCTCGGCGAGGGCCGCCGCCTGTACGGGCAGACGGTGCCGTCGGAGATGCCCGACAAGAACCTGTTCACCTTCCGCACCCCGGTCGGCGTCGCGGCGGTCGTGACCGCGGGCAACTTCCCGGTGGCCGTGCCGTCGTGGTACCTCGTCCCGGCGCTGCTGTGCGGGAACGCCGTCGTCTGGAAGCCCGCCGAGTACGCCGCCGCCTCGGCGCACGCCATGTTCCAGCTGTTCACCGCGGCGGGCCTGCCCGACGGCGTGCTGAACATCGTCTTCGCGGACGGCGCCGCGACGTTCGGCGGCCTGGAGAAGGCCCTGACCGAGGGCAGCGTGCAGAAGGTCGGCTTCACCGGCTCCAGCGAGGTCGGCCGCAGGATCGGCGAGCTGACCGGGCGTCACCTGCAGTCCGCCTGCCTGGAGCTGGGCGGCAAGAACCCGATGGTCATCATGCCGGACGCCGACCTCGACCTGGCCGTCGAGGGCGCGCTGTTCTCCGGTTTCGGCACGGCCGGTCAGCGCTGCACGAGCCTCGGCACGGTCATCGTGCACGAGAGCGTGCGCGAGGCGTTCCTGGAGCGGTTCGCGCGGGCGGTGCGCGAGGCCAGGATCGGCGACCCGACCCAGGACGTGCTGGCCGGCCCGCTGCTGGACCAGAAGTTCGCCGACCGGTACGAGGAGTACCTGACCTGGATCCAGCCCCACCACACGGTCGTGACCGGCAGCACCGGCCGCATCACGAAGGACAACCCGCGCGGCGACTTCGACGGCGCCGAGGGCCTGTACTACCACCCGGTCGTCGTCGACGGCGTCCGCCCCGGTGACCGGATCTTCATGGAGGAGACGTTCGGCCCGATCGTGGGCGTCACCGCGTTCCAGACGCTGGACGAGGCGATCGAGCTGGCCAACCTGCCCGGCTACGGCCTGTCGAGCTCCATCTACACGACCGACGCCAAGAACGCCTTCCGCTTCCGCGAGGGCGTCTCGGCCGGCATGGTCAGCGTCAACAACTCCACCTCGGGCGCGGAGGCGCACCTGCCGTTCGGCGGCAACGGCAAGTCGGGCAACGGCAGCCGCCAGTCGGGCATGTGGGTGCTCGACCAGTTCACCCGCTGGCAGGCGATGAACTGGGACCACTCCGGACGCCTGCAGAAGGCGCAGATGGACGTCGCGGAGATCGTCCCCGACCTGGACTTCCGCCTTGCATGACGAAAGACCCCGCATGACGAAGAACAGGGCATGACGAAAAACGGGGCCCCGAACCGGGGCCCCGTTCTCGTGAGCCGGGATCAGACCTGGCCGGCCTTCTCCAGCGCCGCGCAGCACGTGTTCACCAGCAGGCGGGTGACGACGTACGGGTCGACGTTGGCGTTGGGGCGGCGGTCTTCGATGTAGCCCTTCTTGTCCACCTCGACCTGCCACGGGATGCGCACCGAGGCGCCGCGGTGGGAGACGCCGTAGCTGTACTTGTTCCACGGGGCGGTCTCGTGGGCGCCGGTGAGCCGGGACTCGACGCCTACGCCGTACTGGGTGATGTGCTCCATCGGCTTGTCGCCCTCACCGAGCGCCTCGCAGGCGGTGATGATGGCGTCGTAGCCCTCGCGCATGGCGCGGGTGGAGAAGTTGGTGTGCGCGCCGGCGCCGTTCCAGTCGCCGCGGGCGGGCTTGGGGTCGAGGGTGGCCTCGACGCCGAACTCCTCGGCGGTCCGGTAGAGCAGGTAGCGGGCGACCCACAGGTGGTCGGCGACCTCGATCGGGCCGGCCGGGCCGACCTGGAACTCCCACTGGCCGGGCATGACCTCGGCGTTGATGCCGGAGATCTTCAGGCCGGCGGCGAGGCAGCGGTCGAGGTGGAGCTCGACGATCTCGCGGCCGAAGATGGCGTCGGCGCCGACACCGCAGTAGTAGGGGCCCTGCGGGGCGGGGAAGCCGCCGTCGGGGAAGCCGAGCGGGCGGCTGCCCTTGAAGAACGTGTACTCCTGCTCGATGCCGAACCAGGAGTCCTGCTCGGCGTACTGCTCGGCGATCGGGCGCAGCAGGGCGCGGGTGTTGCTGACGTGGGGGTCGCCGTTGATCTCCTCGACCTCGCACAGCACGAGGACGTTGTCACCGCCGCGGATCGGGTCGGGGCAGGTGAAGACCGGGCGGAGCACGCGGTCCGACGAGTGCCCCTTGGCCTGGTTGGTGCTGGAGCCGTCGAAGCCCCACACCGGAGGCTCGGCTCCGTCGGCCAGGATCTTGGTCTTCGAGCGCAGCAGAGCCGTGGGCTCGGTGCCGTCGATCCAGATGTACTCAGCCTTGTACACGGCGGTCCTTTCAGCGTCCTTCTCAGCCACGCCGAGTCTTATGGACAGCCGTTTCCCACCTTTTGCCCGGATGTGAACGCCATGTTAAGGAAGGCCGCGACAGGTTTCCGGCAGGTCACGGCGCGAAGGGGGCCAGCTCCGCCGGATTCGCGCCGTCGAGGATCGAGCGGGCCAGCGCGTCGCCCGTATAGGGCGCCATGGTCAGACCCGCCGCGCCGAAGCCGGTCACCACGTGCACCCCGGGCGTCCCCGGCAGCGCGCCGACGACGGGCAGCCCACCGGAGGGCAGCGGCCGCAGGCCGACCCGGGTCTCGAGCAGCGTGGCGTCGGCCAGGCCGGGCGCGATGCCGAACGCGTCCGACAGCACCTCCCACTGGCCGCGGGCCGTCACCCGGGGGTCGAAGCCGCTGCCCGTCTCCCTGGTCGCCCCCACCGCCACCCGCGAGTCGTCGAAGGCCACCAGATAGTGGTGGGACAGCGGCAGCACCGACGGCCAGCCGCTCGTGTCGACGCCTTCGACGCGCAGGTGGGTGATCTGGCCGCGCTGCGGCTCGACCGCCGGGCGCAGACCCAGGGGCGCCAGCAGCTCGCCGGCCCAGGCACCCGCCGCCACCACCACGTCGTCGGCCTCCAGCTCCTGCGAGCCGACCTCGACGCGGGGCGCGCCGTGCGGGCGCGGCAGCAGGCGGGCCCGGCCGGGCAGCCGCCGCGCGCCGTGGCGCTCGGCCGCCGTGAGCAGCGCGTCGCGCATCGTCCGCCCGTCCACCCGGGCGCCGCCCGAGATGAACACGCCCTCCAGCTCGGGCGCCAGCACCGGCACCAGGGCGCGGACGTCGTCGCCGCCGAGGCGGCTCACCTCTCCCGCGACGTCGCCGGCCGCGCGGGCGCGGGCCTCGGCGCGGGCCTGCTCCTCGTCGAGCCGGGCGGGGTCGGCGTGCACGATCAGGGCGCCGGTGCGGCGGTAGTCGGTACGTTCCACGCCCGCCTCCGCCAGCAGGGCGATGACCTGCGGGTAGTAGGCCGCGCCGGCCGCGTACAGGTCGTAGAAGGGGCCCTCCGAGGAGAGGCCCACGGCGCGATGATGCCCGCGCTGGCCTGCGTGGCCTGCCCGTCGAGGCCGGGGTCGGCGATCGTGACGTCCGCCCCGCGGCGGGCCAGGGCGAAGGCGGCGCTCGCGCCCGCGATGCCGGCTCCGATGACGATGACGCGGTGGCGTGACACGACGGCCCTCCTGTGATCTCCCCGATGACGCGGGCCCACTGTAACCGGCGGCCCGGACGATCTGCCGCTTGGGGCCTTCCAGACCGGGTACCACCTGCGACGACAACCGTCGCCAACGAGTGAGCGCCGCCAGCAGTCGCCACCCCCCACGACGGCTCGCGCATGGAGCCTGGAGTGGACGTATCCGCCGCCGTGTGGGCGCTGACGATCCTGGGGATCGTCGGCCTGCTGCTGTTCGACTTCATCTTCCACGTACGCAAGGCGCACGTGCCCACGCTGCGCGAGGCGGCGGTCTGGTCCGCGCTCTACGTGGGTGTCGCGCTGCTGTTCGGGGTGGGCGTCTGGTGGTTCGGCGGCCATGCCCCGGGCGCGGAGTACTTCGCCGGCTACGTGACGGAGAAGGCGTTGTCGGTGGACAACCTGTTCGTCTTCCTCGTCATCATCTCCAGCTTCAAGGTGCCGCGCGCGGAGCAGCAGAAGGTGCTGCTGTTCGGCATCACGCTGTCGCTGCTGGCACGGACGGTGTTCATCCTGATCGGGGCGGCGCTGATCAGCCTGTTCTCGTGGGTGTTCTACCTCTTCGGCCTGATCCTGCTGATCACGGCGGGCAACCTGTTCAAACCGGAGAGCGAGGAGAGCCACGCCCCCGACAACATCCTGATCCGCTTCGCCCGCAAGCGGCTGCGCACCACCGACGAGTACGACGGCGACCGGATGTCCACCGTGGTCGACGGCAGGCGGGTGATGACCCCGATGCCGCTCGTCATGATCGCCATCGGCGGCACCGACATCATGTTCGCCCTCGACTCGATCCCAGCCATCTTCGGCCTGACCCAGAACGTCTATCTCGTCTTCACCGCGACCGCGTTCTCACTGCTCGGGCTGCGGCAGCTCTACTTCCTCATCGACGGGCTGCTGGACCGGCTGATCTACCTGACGTACGGGCTGGCGATCATCCTGGGCTTCATCGGGGTCAAGCTGATCCTGCACGCGCTGCACGAGAACAACGTGCCGTTCATCAACGGCGGCGAGCCGGTGCCGGTCATCGAGATCAGCACCGGCCTGTCCCTGCTGGTGATCCTCGCCGTGCTGGTGATCACCGTGGTGGCCTCGCTGGTCAGCGCCAAAGGCCGGGCGCAGAACACGGTGTCGGCGGCGCGCCGGCACGCCCAGGAGTACCTGGACGTCGAGCGGGACCCGGAGGTGCGCGAGGAGATCTACCGCCGGCTGCTCACCGAGGAGGCCCAGCTGCGCCGGCTGCCGGAGAAGTACCGGCGGCGCATCCGCGAGGAGGAGAAGCTGATGGCCCTGCTCCGCCGCGCCCACGAGGAGCACGACCGTAACAACGCGTGAGACGTTTCCCGTACCGACCGAGTGGTTCTGTCGTGTTTCACGGTGAATCGACAGCAGGTAAAGTTGTGAATCTTGCCCAAATTGGCGGCACCTTGCTGTTGCTCGTTACCCATGGGTCTCGGCGTACGCGCCTATGGCCGTGATGCTCCGCCACAACCTTCATGCAACCTCCATGAGGTCAACTCAGGAAGTAGCGAAAGACATGAGCGTCCCTTCCGATAACCGGAGCGAACAATGACAGAACCCGCCATGGAGACCGTCGACTCCTTCGGCATCACGGCCGAGCGCCTTTTCGCCGACGTGTGGTCGCGGTCGGTGCTGACGGTCAGGGAGCGCCGCCTGCTCCTCCTCGGGCTGCTGGTCGGACAGGGACTCCACGAGCTCACCGACGTCCAGCTCGACACGGCGCTGCGGGCCGGCGAGCTGAACGAGACCGAGCTGCGGGAGGTCGTCGTCTTCCTCACCCACTACGCCGGCTGGGCCCGCGGCTCGAAGCTGAACGACCAGGTGGAGACCCTGCTCGAACGGGTCAGGCAGGCTCGATCCGATACAGCGGACCCTGCAGGCTGAGCGCGTAGATCTCGCCGTCGGGCCCCTCGCCGAACGACGAGAGCTGCTCGACCTCGCCGACCTCGGCCGCGTCCGCGACGTCGTCGACGGGCGCGGCCCTGATCCAGCCGGCGCAGAAGTCGCCGTACAGGAAGTGTCCGCGCAGCCAGGGGATCTGCCGGCCGCGGTAGACGGGGCCGGCGATCACCGAGCAGTTGCCGCCCTCGCCCAGCGGGTAGGCGATCACCGGGTCGACCAGGTCGCGGCCCTCGCCCCCGCCGCGGTAGGGGCGGTCGCCCTCGCGCAGGTTCCAGCCGTAGTTCTCGCCGCCCTCGGAGGCGGCGGGCTGGCGGTTGACCTCTTCCCGCTCGTTCTGGCCGACGTCGCCGATCCACAGGTCGCCGCTGTCGCGGTCGAAGTGGAACCGCCACGGGTTGCGCAGCCCGTACGCCCAGATCTCCGGGCGCGCCCCCTCCCGTCCGACGAACGGGTTGTCCTCGGGGATCTCGTACGGCTCGCCGCGCGGGTCGATGCGCAGGATCTTGCCCAGCAGCGTGCCGAGGTCCTGGCCGTTGCCCTGGGGGTCGCCCGCGCTGCCGCCGTCGCCGAGGGCGATGTAGAGGTGGCCGTCGGGGCCGAAGGCGAGCTGGCCGCCGTTGTGGTTGGCGTACGGCTGCTCCTGGGTGAGCACGTCGCGCCGGGCGGTCGCCCTGGTGCCGTCGTAGGCCCACTCGGTGACGTGGGTGTGGCCCTGAGCGTCGGTCCAGTCGAGGTAGACCCAGCGGCCGGTGGGGTGGAAGGCGACGCCGAGCAGCCCCTGCTCGTTGCCGGTGCTGACCTCGCCGGACAGGTCGATCACAGTGTCACCGTCGGAGGTGCGCAGCCGCCCGCCCTGCTCGGCGACGTAGAGGCGGTCGTCGCCCTCGCGCACGGCGAACGCCACGGGCTGCTCCAGCCGGGCGATCTCGCGGAAGCGCAGCCGGCCGGGCTCGGCGGCGTGGCGGACGGCTGGGGGGAACAGGCGGTGAGGGCCACGAGAAGCAGCACGGCCGCGGTGAGGCGCACACCCGTCATCCCGCCATCCTGTCATGAACGTTAAGGTGCGAACATGCCTACCGCACTGATCACCGGCGCGACCGCCGGTCTCGGCGCCGCCTTCGCCCGGCGCCTGGCCGCAGACGCGTTCTCCCTCGTCCTCGTGGCGCGCGACGAGGCACGCCTGGAACGGGCCGCCGAGCAGCTCAAGCTCAGGTACGGCGTGAGCGTGGAGGTGCTGCCCGCCGACCTGGCCACCGAGGAGGGCCTGGCCGCGGTCGAGGCGCGGCTGCGCGACGGCGTCGACCTGCTGGTGAACAACGCCGGCTTCGGCCACCCGGGCCGCTTCCCCGACGTGCCCGTCGCCGACGAGCGGCGCATGCTGAAGGTCCATTGCGAGGCCGTGCTGCGGCTGACGCTGGCGGTGCTGCCGGGCATGCGGCGGCGCGGCAGGGGCGCGATCGTCAACGTGGCGTCGGTGGCGGCGTTCTTCCCGCGCGGCACCTACAGCGCGTCGAAGGCGTGGGTGGTCAACTTCAGCGAGTCGGCCGCCGCCGAGATCCGCAACCCGCGCATCCGGATCATGGCGCTGTGCCCGGGGTTCGTGCGCACCGAGTTCCACGAGCGGGCCGCCATCGACTCCTCCTCCATCCCCGGCTTCCTCTGGCTGGACGCCGACGCCGTCGTCCGGGCGGCGATGCGCGACCTGGCGCTGGGCAAGCGGGTGTCGATCCCCGACCCGCGCTACAAGGCCGTCGTCTCCGTCGGGCGGTTCGTGCCGCGCCGGTTGCAGGCCCTGGTGTCGTCGCGGATCGGCCGCTGAGTTCGCGAAGCGAGAAAGGGCCCCCGCCGCGGGAGGGGGTCGCGGTGGGGGCCCGGCGGCCGTGAGCGGGGCTCACGGCCGGGAACCTGGGGTCAGCGGTTGGCCGGGTGGCCGATGGCCAGGCCGCTGTCCGGGTCGAAGAAGTGCAGGTTGTGCGTGTCGACGACCAGGTCGATGTTCTGGCCGGGGCGCACGTGGCTGCGGGCGTTGACGCGGGCGGTCCACAGCGACTTGTCGCCCGTCAGCGGCAGCGCCTCCTCGTCCTCGCCCGCGTCGGCGGCGGCGACGGTGTCCTTGTGCTCGACCGGCGGGGCGTCGATGAGGAACAGCACGTTGATCTCGGAGCCCAGCTCCTCGGTGACCTCCGCCTTGACCGGCAGGGTGGCCCAGCCGTTGGCGTTGCTGCCGGCCGAGTTGGCGTCCTCGAAGTCCGACGGGCGGATGCCGAGGATGACCTTCTTGCCGATGTACTGGTCGAGGCCCGGCTTGTCGGTGAGGGTCGACTCGGGGATCGGCAGCTTGATGTCGGCGAAGCTCACCGCGGGGCCGTCGTCGCGGACCAGCTCGGCGGTGACGAAGTTCATCGCGGGCGAGCCCATGAAGCCGGCGACGAACAGGTTCACCGGCTTGTCGAACAGGTTCTGCGGGGTGTCGACCTGCTGCAGGATGCCGTCGCGCAGCACGCAGACGCGGTCGCCCAGGGTCATGGCCTCGACCTGGTCGTGGGTGACGTACACGGTGGTGACGCCGAGGCGCTCGTGCATCTGGTTGAGGGAGGCGCGCATCGAGACGCGCAGCTTGGCGTCGAGGTTGGACAGCGGCTCGTCCATGAGGAACGCCTGCGGCTCGCGGACGATGGCGCGGCCCATGGCGACACGCTGGCGCTGACCACCGGACAGGGCGGCCGGCTTGCGCTTGAGGTACTGCTCGAGGCCGAGCATCTTGGCGGCCTCGTTGACGCGCTTCTGGATCTCCGGCTTCGGCATCTTGCGGAGCTTGAGGCCGAAGGCGAGGTTCTCCTCCACCGTCATGTGCGGGTAGAGCGCGTAGTTCTGGAACACCATGGCGATGTCGCGGTCCTTCGGCGGCAGGTGGTTGACCACCTTCTCGCCGATGGCGATCTCTCCGCCGCTGATGTCCTCCAGGCCGGCGATCATCCGGAGGGCGGTCGACTTACCGCAACCGGACGGACCGACCAGCACCATGAACTCGCCGTCCTTGATCTCAAGGTTGAGCCCGTTCACGGCCTTCACGCCACCGGCGTAGACCTTGTCGACGTTCGTCAGAACGATGGATGCCATGAGATTCCTTCGCGCTCCTGGGCGGTGGCCCGGCGTTGCTTACCCTGCCCCACTCACGTGGATACGTTTTCAAGCATCTCACCCGAAACGGACATGGGTGTCAAGAGTTCATATGTGACCAGCCATTGTGACGGCCTTTGCTTTTCGTTTTCCTGGAAGCATGATGGAATCGTTTCCATGAGCAGGCGTGTGACGATCAAGGATGTGGCGGAGGCGGCCGGCGTGGGGGTCGCCACCGTCTCCCGTGTGCTGTCGGGCGGCTCGGCCAGCCCCGCGACCAGGGAGCGCGTCCTCGCCGTCGCCGCGCAGCTCGACTACCGGCCCAGCGCTCTCGGGCGCAATCTGCGTCAGCGCCGCACGGGGGCCATGGGGCTGCTCGTCCCCGACCTGACCGACACCTTCTACGGGCAGCTGTCCGAGGGCGTGCTGGCCTGCGCCCGCGCGGCCGGCGAGCCGGTCGTGCTCGGCTCCACGGGCGGCGACCCCGAGCAGGAGGCCGAGCTGATCGGCATGTTGCTGGAGCAGAGCGTCGACCGGCTGATCGCCGTGCCGTCGGGCGACGCGGAGACCTGGTCGCCGGCGCTGCGCGCGGGCATGACGGTGGTCTTCGCCGACCGCCTGCCCACCGAGCCGGCCGCCGAGGAGGAGGACGGCGCGGCGCGCGCGGCCGACGACCTCCTGCTGCTCGACGGCCTGCCACCGGCGCCGCGGCCGCGCCCGCTCGACGTGCCGTCCGTGGTGGCCGACGACCGGGCCGGCATCCGTACGGCCGTCCGCTACCTGCGGGGTCTCGGCCACCGGCGCGTCGCGTTCCTGGGCGGGCCCGGTCACGACCGGCGGGCGGCGGCCTTCCGCGAGGCGGTGGGCGAGCCGGTGGACGAGGAGCTGGTCGTGTTCGGCACGGGCAGCCGCGACTCGGCCTACGCGGCCGCCTCCGGGCTGTTCCAGAGCCGCCCCGACGTGTCGGCGGTGATCGCCGGGGGCAACGTGCTCGGCGAGGCGGCGGTGCTCGCCGCCCGCGAGCTCGACCTGCGGGTGCCGCGGGACGTGTCGCTGATCATGTACGACGACGTCCCGTGGGCGGAGTTGTGCTCCCCGCCGCTGACGGTGATCGCGCAGCCGGGGCGCGACATGGGCTACCGGGCGGCCGAGCTGGTGCTGCGCTCGGGCGGCCGGCGCCCGCGCGGCGTCGTGCTCCCCACGGAGCTGATCGTCCGCGGCAGTTGCGGCCCACGCCGCTCCCCGTGACCGCCCCTGATCAGTTCCCCATTGGTCAGTTCACCAGGACGATCTTTCCGCGGGCGTGCCTGGTCTCGCTGAGCTCGTGCGCGGCCGCGGCCTCGGTCAGCGGGAACGCCGCCGCGACCGGGACCCGCAGCCGGCCCTGCCCGGCGAGCGCGACCGCGATGCCGAGGCCGTGCAGCGCCGGTGGGT
The DNA here is from genome assembly GCF_003236395.1 of Nonomuraea aridisoli. Taxonomy (GTDB): domain Bacteria; phylum Actinomycetota; class Actinomycetes; order Streptosporangiales; family Streptosporangiaceae; genus Nonomuraea; species Nonomuraea aridisoli. The sequence goes on from NZ_POUD01000090.1 coordinate 17,879, forward strand.
CGGCGACGGCCCCGATGGCCGCGCCGGACTCGCCGCCCAGCGCCGTCTGCGACATGTGCACACCGTGGGCCGCCGCGGCGAAGTCGGCGATCGTCACCACGCGCGCCGCGTCCCCCGCGATGGCGATCAGGTCGGGCAGCGCCCCTCCGGCGCAGTCGAACACCGCGTCCACCCCCTCCGGAGCCGGCGCGCGGACCCGTCCGGCCAGCCCGGGCCCGTAGGTCGTCGGCTCCGCGCCGAGGGAGCGCAGGAAGTCGTGGTTGCGCTCACTGGCCGTGCCGATGACGGTGGCGCCGCGGGCGACCGCCAGCTGCACGGCGATCGTGCCCACCCCGCCGGCCGCGCCCTGCACCAGCACGGTGTGCCCGGCGGCGACCCCGAGCCGGTCGAGGACGCGGGTGGCCGTCTCGACGCCGCCCGCGGCACCGCCGGCCTCCTCCCAGCTCCACGCGGCCGGTTTGGGCGCCCACGCGGCCAGGACGGCGTGATCGGCGTTGGCGCCGCGCGTGGCCAGGTCCGTCAGGCCGAACACCTCGTCGCCGACGCCGACGCCCGTCACGCCGTCGCCGACCTCGTCCACCACGCCCGCGGCCTCGACCCCGGTCCGGTACGGGAACGTCGTCGGCACCACGTCACGCAGCCTGCCGGAGCGGAAGTACGTCTCTCCCGCGGAGATCCCGGACGCGCGTACGGCGATGCGGATCTCCCCCGCTCCGGCGTGCGGCTCCGCCACCTCGGCGACGTGCACGACGCTGGGCGGGCCGTAATCGGAAAACTGAACAGCTCTCATGTCCCGCAACGTAACGGAACACCCCGTCCGTTTGACTAAAGTGAGAGCGGTGACCGCCGAAGTGAGTGAGAACCTGCGCTCCGACGCCCGTGACAACCGCGCGCGCATCCTCGCGGTCGCCCGTGCGGCCTTCGCCGCCGAGGGCCTCGACGTGCCGATCCGGGAGATCGCCCGGCGCGCGCAGGTGGGCCCCGCGACCGTCTACCGGCACTTCCCGACCAAGGAAGCGCTGTTCAGCGAGGCGTTCTCCGAGTCCATGGCCACCTGCTCGGCGATCATCGAGGAGGGCCTGACGGCGGCCGACCCGTGGCGCGGGTTCTGCCAGGTGATCGAGAGGCTCATGGAGGCGCACGCCCTCGACCGGGGCTTCTCCCGTGCCTTCACCTCGCGGCTTCCCCCGGCGGTCGAGTACTTCACCGCCGACCGCGACCGGGCGCTGCGGCTGCTGGTCCGGCTCGTCCGGAACGCGAAGGAGGCGGGCGGTCTGAGGACGGACTTCGTCCTGGAGGACATGATCCTGGCGATGATGGCCACCGAGGGCATCCGCGCCGAGTCCCCCGAGATGAGGGTGGCGGCCGCGCGCCGGCTGGCCGCCCTGATGATCCAGTCGTTCCGGGCGAACCCCGTCGTGGCGCCGCTTCCGCCGGCCGTCCGGCTGCCGCTGTCCCCGCGCTAGCTCAGCGGGCGCCGGAGTAGCGGCGGGGAAGGATCATGACCGGGTTGTCGTCGAGGATCACCTCGGGCGGGCCGAAGTTCGCCGCCACCTCGCGGATCTCCGGCTCGTCCAGGATGAGCAGGCGGCCGTGCTCGATGAACACCTCGCCGTCGGCGATCACGGTCGGCCGGTCCACCTGGCAGTCGCAGTGCGCGAAGCCGGGCCCCGTCGTGACCGGCTCGCCGCCGGTCAGGCCGTCGAGGCCGCAGTAGAACGCCCCGGCGTGCTTCTCGCGCTCGAACTGCGTGCCGCCCGCGAGGCGGACCTTCGGGTTCAGCCCGATCAGGCCGTGCCGCATGTAGAAGCCGCCCGGCGCGTACCTGCGCAACTGCGCGGCGGCGGCCCCGCCCTCGATCTTGCGGACCAGGTTGCCTTCGAGCGTGATGCGCAGGGGCTCCTCCGGTACGCCGGTCACCGTGGAGTCCTCCACGACGAGCACGCCCTCGGTGTCGGACGGCCAGAAGTTCGCGCCCCCGTACGGGAAGGGCCGCCAGTCGCCGGGACGCATGGCGCCGGGGTCGGGGTCGAAGGTGAACCCCGAGAACGTCACGTCGGTGCCCCGCGCGGACGTCACCCGGATCTCCCGCGCCGCCGACAGTTGCCGCAGCGTCCGTTCCAGCAGCGCGTAGAAGACCTCGGCGGGCAGCCGGCCGCCGGTCAGCAGCGCGCCGGCGGTGGCGGTCATGTGCAGCGACAGGAAGCGGGACGAGCGCGACTTGATCTGGTCGAAGAACAGCGGCGCGGTGTGCACCTCGCCCCACCAGGTGCCGCTGATGACGACGTCGGCCTCGTGGAAGGCCGCCGTCTCTATCGCGTACGACGCCTCGCGGTCCCACCCGCCCGGGCTGAACGGCGGCACGGACAGGATGCGCACGTCGGCGTCGCGCAGGGCCGCCGCCGCGGCGATGGCCTGCACGACGACCGGGTCGACGGTGTGCTCCACCATCAGCAGCACCCGCTCGCCCGGGGCCAGCCGGACGTACTCGCACAGGTTGCGCACTCCGGGCATCAGCTCGACGATCGAGTACGGCGCCACGGCCGGCTCGGCGACGTAGCTGAATGGCGATCCTGCGTACGGGTTGGTCGACATCGCACTCCCTGGCTTCGGAGACCGGCGCCAGCACCGATACCCCCGAACGGCTACGCTTCGCGCTTTGCCGGCTACTCCGCGCGGCGATTTGACCCTGGGGGACGCAGCTTACCCTCCACGAGAAAAGCGGTTTACCGTCACTTCGATGGACGTTTGTCCGACTCGTCCCCCCTAGAGTTTCCTTCTGTGCTGTACGGCAGAGAGGCGGAGATCGCCGCCATCGACGAGCTGATCTCCCGGGCCCGGGACGGAGCGGGCGGCGCGCTGGTGTTGCGGGGCGAGGCGGGCGTCGGGAAGACGGCGCTGCTGGATCTGGCGGCGTCCCGGGGCGGTCCGATGCCGGTGCTCGGCGCCACCGGGGTCGAGGCCGAGTCCGACCTGGCCTTCGCCGCCCTCCACCAGGCGCTGCGGCCGGTGGCCGGGCTGCTGGACGCGCTGCCGGAGCCGCAGCGCGAGGCGGTGCGCGGGGCGCTCGGGCTGGCCGGCTCGGGGGATCGGTTCCTGCTGGCGGCCGGGGTGCTGTCGCTGCTGGCCGAGGCCGCCGCGCCCGAGGGGCTGGTCTGCGTGGTGGACGACTTCCAGTGGGTGGACCGGGCCTCGGCCGACGCCCTGCTCTTCGCCGCCCGGCGCCTCGGCACGGAACGGATCGCGATGCTGCTGGCCGTGCGCGGGGACCTGCCCGTCAAGGGCGTGCCGTCGCTGGAGGTCGGCGGCCTGCCGGAGCCGGCGGCGGCCGAGTTGCTGGACGCCGGCGCCACGATCGCGGCCGGGGTGAAGCAGCGGCTCGTGGCGCTGACCGCGGGCAACCCCCTGGCGCTGCGCGAGACCGTACGGCGGCTGAGCCCCGCCCAGCTCGACGGGCGCGAGCCGCTGCCCGACCCGCTGCCCGGCGGCAGCCGCCTGTTCGGCGAGCAGGTGACCGCGCTCCCGGACGAGGCCCGGCAGGTCGCGCTGCTCGCGGCGCTGGACGGCGATCTCGGTCTCGTGTCGCGCGCGGCCGCCCGCCTGGGGGTGGGCCGGGAGGCGCTGGACGAGCTGGAGGCGGCCGGGCTGGCCCGCGTCACGGGCGCGTCCGTGCGCTTCCGCCACCCTCTCGTCCGGTCGGCCGTGTACGAGTCCGCCACGCCCGCCGTCCGGCGCGACGCCCACGCGATGCTGGCCGCTGTGGCCGATGAAGGGGCCGGAGAAAGGGCTGAAGGAGGGGCCGAAGGGGACCGCCGGGCCTGGCATCTGGCGGCGGCGGCGCTCGGCCCCGACGAGGCCGTCGCCGGCGCGCTCGCGCGGGCCGCCGCCCGGGCCCGCGACTGCGGCGGGTACGGCGACTCCGCCACCGCCCTGACCAGGGCCGCCGAGCTCACCCCCGATCCGCTCATCCGCGCCGCGCGGCTGAAGGACGCCGCCGTCGCCGCCTGGCTCGGCGGGCTGCCGGGGCGGGCGGAGTCGCTGCTGGCCGAGGCCCGCGAGCACGCCGGGAACGACGCCGCTCTCGGCACGGAGATCGCCCAGTTGCGCGGCCGGTTGGAGCTGAACTCCGGCAGCGCCGCGGAGGCCGTGCGCGTCCTGTCCGCGGGCGGCAGCCTCGGCATGCTGGCCGACGCCTCGGAGGCGGCCTCGTACGTGGGCGACACGGCGGCCATGATCGAGATCGGGCGGCGGGCGGAGGCGTACCCGGAGGGATTCCTGCGCGACGTGGTCGCCGGGATCGGCGCGGCGCTCAGCGGGCGCGACGACGGACCCGAACTGCTGAGGAGGGCCCTCGCCCGTACCGGGGAGTTGCGGGAGGCCGCGGAGTTCCTGTGGGCGACGGCGGCGGCCAGCTACCTGGGCGAGGCCGACCTGTCGGCCGAGCTCGCCGCGCGGGCCGGACGGGTGGCGAGGGTGTCGGGCATGACCGGGCAACTGCCGGTGGTGCTGGAGTTCGTCGCCACGGCCGAGCGCATCGCGGGGCGGCCGGCCGAGAGCCGGGCGATCTCGGAGGAGGGGCTGGAGCTGGCCCGCGAGGCCGGGTACGCCAACACGGTGGCCGCCCACCTGGCCAACCTCGCGGTGTGCGCGGCGCTGCGCGGCGAGGAGGAGACCTGCCGGCGGCACGCCCAGGAGGCGCTGGCCATCGCCCTCCCCCACCGGGTGGGGCTGCGGGCGAGCGTGGCGGCGTACGCGCTGGGGATGCTCGACCTGGGGCTGGGGCGGTACGCCGCGGCGCACGACCGCTTCACCGCGCTGGTGGCCGCGGGACCGGGAGCCGGGCACCCGACGACGGTGTGGCGCTCGACCCCCGACCGGATCGAGGCCGCCGTCGGAGCGGGCGACCTGGAGAGCGCGCGGACTGCGCTGCAGGCGTACGAACAGTGGTCGGCGCACGCGGCGACGGCGGAGTCACGCGCGCTGCTCGCCCGCTGCCGCGCTCTCGTGTCCCCGTCGGAGGAGGACGCGCAGGAGGGGTTCGCCGAGGCGCTGCGGCTGCACGCCAACCCGTACGAGGCGGCCAGGACCGGGCTGCTGCTGGGCGAACGGCTGCGCCGCGCGCACCGGCCCGCCGAGGCGCGACCGCATCTGCGGGCGGCGCTGGAGGCGTTCCGCCAGGCGGGGGCGGAGCCGTGGGCGCGGCGCGCGCACGCCGAGCTGCGGGCGGCCGGCGAGAGCGGCGAGGCCCCGGCCGGGTCGGCGCTGGACGCGCTGACCCCGCAGGAACTGCGCATCGCCGGCCTGGTCGCCGACGGCCTGTCCAGCAAGGAGATCGCCGCCCGGCTCTTCCTCAGCCCGCGCACGGTCGAGTACCACCTGTACAAGATCTATCCGAAGCTCGGCATCGGTACCCGTACGGAACTGGCGCGGCTGGTAGTTCTACGGAAGGCACCGGCGGACGTCACCGGCAATCTGTGAGTCATGCAAATCAACGTGTGGAGCGAAGAGTTCGGCGCCGCCTCGGACGCGCCGATCCTGCTGGTCATGGGTTCGATGTCGCAGGGGGTCCTGTGGCCGGACGAGTTCGTCGGCAGGCTCGCGGCGGGCGGCCGGCGGGTGATCCGGTACGACCACCGCGACACCGGCCGGTCGGACACCGTCGACTTCGACCGGGACCCGTACACCTGGGACGACATCAAGGACGACGTGCTGCGCGTGATGGACGCGCACGGGCTAGGGAGCGCGCACCTGGTGTGCCATTCGGCGGGCGGGCTGCTCGGGCAGCTGCTCGCGGTGGAGCGGCCGGAGCGGGTGCGCACGCTCACCGTCATCGGCTCCTCGCCGCTCGGCGGCGGTGAGGGCGCGGTGATCATGCGGGCGTTGATGGGAGAGCCGCAGCCGGAGGGCAGCCTGCCGGAGCCCACCCCCGAGTTCGTGGACTTCTTCCGGCGGCTCATCACCTCGCCGCCGCCCGCCGACCGGCGCGAGCGCATCGACCTCATGATCGCCGAGCAGCGGGTGCTGCACGGCACCGGGCTGCCGTTCGACGAGGACGGCGCCCGCCGCCTGCAGGAACGCATCCATGACCGGGCCCGCGACCTCGACGCCGCGGCCAACCACCGCCGGGCCGCGGCGGCCAGGCCGGACTTCGAGCCGGTGGGCGTGCTGCACCAGGTCAAGGCCCCCACCCTGGTGATCGAGGGCACCCACGAGCCCGCCAAGCCGGGGCACGGCGCGCTCATCGCCGAGCAGATCCCCGGGGCGCGGCTCCTGATGATCGACGGCATGGGCCACACCTTGCCGCCCGAGGTCCACGAGACCCTGGCCACGGCCGTCCTCGACCACACGACGGAGTGACGGGATCACCGGAAGGGCGACGCCACCGCCCTTCCGGGACAGCGAGCCGTCCGGCCGCCCGGGCCGGCCGGCCCCAGCCGGGGCGGGCGGGCGTGTTTTCGCGTCGAGGATCCGGGCCCGCGGCGGACGGTCAGAGGAGTTTCTCGATCGCCGCGATGACGGCCGGGTCGTCCGGGGTGGTGCGGGGGCGGAAGCGGGCCACGACGCGGCCGTCCCGGTCCACCAGGAACTTCTCGAAGTTCCACTGCACGTCCCCCGCCTCCCCGCCGGCGTCCGGGGCCTGGGTGAGCCGCTCGTACAGGGGGTGGCGGTCCGGACCGTTCACGTCGGCCTTGGCCAGGAGCGGGAAGTCCACGCCGTAGGTCGCGGCGCAGAACTGCCGGATCTCCTCGGCCGTGCCGGGCTCCTGGCCGGCGAACTGGTTGCACGGCATGCCTATCACCGTGAATCCGCGCGGGCCGTAGGAGCGCTGGAGCTCGACGAGGCCGGCGTACTGCGGGGTCAAGCCGCAGCGTGACGCCACGTTGACGATCAGGGCGGCCTTGCCCGCCGTCAGCTCTCCGAGCGTCGTGGGTGCGTCCGCGAGCGTGCGGAGCGGGATGTCGTTCAGAGTCATGATCCGACCCTACAGACGCTGTAAACCCCAGATTGTGACATAGCCCTCAATTTCACCATCAATGCCCTGGAAATGGCATATATCGGGATCTTTACTGACGATCGACCGTTTCATGGTCAATTCGCTGTAAAGGTTACCTTTCGGGCACTGTGGCGCGGTCCCCTGAACCCCTTCGAAAGGGAACCCGCATGCCCATGCTCCGCCGCACCGGCGTCCTGGTCCTCGCCGCCACCCTCGTGGCGGCGGGCGGCGCCCCGGCCGCACAGGCGCAGAGCTCCCAGAGCAGCAGTGTCAGGAACAAGTCCATCGCCAAGCCCATGGTGGCCAAGCGAGGATGGAGCACGACCCAGTACAGGTGCCTGGTGAAGCTCTGGCACCGAGAGAGCGGCTGGAACCACCGCGCCGCCAACGGATCGTCGGGCGCCTACGGCATCCCCCAGGCGCTCCCCGGACACAAGATGGCCTCCTCGGGACGCGACTGGCGCACCAACCCGCGTACCCAGATCAAATGGGGCCTTCGTTACATCAAGCAGCGCTACGGCACGCCGTGTCGCGCCTGGGGCCACTTCCAATCCCACCGTTGGTACTGAGCCAAACCCCAGGCTTGCCCGCTTTTTCCGGCAAGGCCCGCTCAATCGGGCGACGGACCGGGCAAACCCGGCCCTGCGAGAGGGCCTTTCACCCGCAACGATCGCACAAACACCTGTCCTTCGCGTGTCACGAGATGTGACGCTCCGTGACCACGCGTATTAGGAATCGTGCTAGAGGACACGTCGCGGTGCCCTCCGGGCCGCCCAGCACGATCGGGCGGAACAGGATCCCGGAGGGCCGCGCGGACCCTCCGCGTCCGAGCCACGGGCGCGGACCGGCACAGGCGCCGCTCGGCGGCGCCCGTCCGCACGCGACCCGACAGCAAGGATCGATTTGGACAGCAAACGTGCGCTGAGCAGCACTATCGTCACCGTCATCGCATTCACCGCATGGGGCGCCGGCAGCTCGCCGGCCCGGGCTGAGCAGAGCGAGTCGCCGATCAAGACCCGCGTCTGGACCACGTCGGCGCAGCCGAGGTTCGCCGGGTTCAAGCCCGCCGACAGGAACAAGAGAATCGCCTTGGGCCACGTCGTGCGGCGCTCCTGGAACATCCGGGAGTTCCGCTGCCTGGACAACCTGTGGACCCGGGAGAGCGGCTGGAACCACCGGGCGCACAACCGCTCGTCGGGAGCGTACGGCATCCCGCAGGCGCTCCCCGCGGGCAAGATGCGCGTCTCCGGCCGCGACTGGAGGTCGAACCCTGAAACACAGATCCGGTGGGGCCTCGCCTACATCAAGGGCAGGTACGGCAGACCGTGCGGCGCCTGGGGCCACTTCAGGTCGCACAACTGGTACTAGTGGGCTCCGGAGGGCATCCGGAGCAGCTCACCGGGTGCCCTCCCGACGCCCCTCGTACGCCTCCATCGCCTTGATCAGCAGCTCGAGCCCGAACTCGAACTCGGCCTCGTGATCACACGCCGACAGCAGCCCCGCCAGTGAGCTGACCTCGGGGAACAGCTCGGCATCGACCCCCTGGGCGGTGAGCGGCCTGGCCTGCGCGAACGCGGGCGTCAGACCGACCTCCCGCAGCAGCGACCCCACCACGTACGCGATGAACATCCGCAACATCCGCACCGCGTCGGCCCCCTCGAACCCGGCGCCGCGCAGCGTGGCCAGCGCCCGCTCGACCGGCAGCAGACCGGCGGTGGAGTGGAGCTGGCGGCCGACCACGAGCATCGTGCAGCGCGGATAGTCGTGGGCGATCTGCCGGAACGCCCGCGCCTGCGCGCGCACCCGGTCGCTCCAGTGGGCGCCCGGGTCGTCGGTGAACTCGATCTGGTTCAGCACCGTCTCGGCCACCGCCCCGAGCAGGGCGTCCTTGTTGGGCACGTGGTTGTAGAGGGACATCACGCCCACGCCCAGCTCGGCGGCGATGCGCCGCATGGAGACGGCGTCGGCGCCCTCCCGCTCGATGAGCCCGACGGCCGCGGCGACGATGCGGCCTCGGGTGAGGGGCTCGCTGGGCATAGCTCATTCTAGGGACGCCCGCCGCTCACCTCTGCTGGTTAGCGGTGGCGGTCGCCGTGGGAGAGGGCGTCGGCGTGGCCGACGTCCCGGCCTCGGGCTCGCCGTCCTCCTTCTCCTCCTCCTCGGGTTTCTTCTCCGGCTCCGGCCGGCAGGCCGAGCGGCAGCCGCCGAACCGGGACGAGTCGACGGGGACGAACTCCGACGGCGGCACGTTCCGCAGCGCCTCGATCATCGTGTCCCGCCAGATCGGCCCCGGGATCGTGGCGCCCTGGACGGCCCCGTAGTAGCGGCCGCCGATCGTCACGCCCGTCAGCTTGTAGCGCTGCGAGCCGCGCGGGTCGCCGAGGCTCACCGCGCTCGCCAGGTCCGGCGTGAAGCCGGCGAACCAGGCCGCCGCGTAGTCGTCCGTCGTGCCGGTCTTGCCGGCGGCGTCGCGGCCGATGCCGCCGAGCCCGCTCATCGTCCCCTGGGTGAAGACGCCGGACAGCACGTCGGCGGCGGCGTCCGCGACGGCCGGCTCCAGCGCCTCCCGGCACTTGGGGCGGTAACGGGTGGAGCGGCCGTCACGGTCGGTGATCCGGGTGATCGCCATCGGGGCGCAGTACTCGCCGCGCGCCGCGACGGCCGCGTACGCCGCGGCCAGCGTCACCGGGTCCATCTCGTTGATGCCGAGGGTGAACGTCTCGAACTCGCGCAGCTTCTTCCCGTCGGCGCGCCGCACGCCGAGGGTCTTGGCGGTCTTGACGGTGTCGCAGAGCCCGACCCGCTCCTCCAGCTCCATGAAGAACGTGTTCACGGAGGCCCAGGTGCCGGTGCGCAGCGACTTCCAGCCGGGCGAGCCCTCGTCGTTGGTGACGGTGTGGGTGGGATCGCCGATGTTGGAGCCCGCGCAGGTGCGGAACGTCGAGTACGCGGGCGCCCGGTAGCCGGCCCCGGCCTCCAGGCCGTCGTCCAGCCGCAGGCCCTCCTTCAGCGCCGTGATCAGAGTGAAGGTCTTGAACGTGGACCCGGCCTGGAACCCGGCCCCGCCGCCGTGCGCGGCGTCGGCCACGACGTTGTAGGAGATCTCGTTCCGCTCGGCGTCCGCGCCGAAGCGGCGGCTCGCGGCCATCGCCTTGATCGCTCCCGTGCCGGGCTCGACCAGGGCCTCGGAGGCGACCGGCCGGTCCGAGGCGCGGACGTAGCGCTTGATCGCCCGGTCGGCGGCGGTCTGCATGGCCGGGTCGAGGGTGGTCTCGACGGTCAGGCCGCCGCGGTTGAGCATGGCGAGGCGGGCCTCGGCGGTGGCGCCGAAGGCGGGGTTGCCGAGAATCTCATGCCGTACATACAGGCAAAAGTATGGATATTTGCTGGCTTCGCAGCCTCCGGGGAGTTTGGTGCCTTTGTAGCCGAGCTTGGCGGCCTTCGCGGCGGCCGCCTGCTCGTTCGTGATCTCGCCCAGCTCGGCCATCCGGTCGAGGACGACGTTGCGCCGCTTCAGCAGCCGCTCCCGCTGCTGTGCGCCGAGGTTGGGGTCGGTGGCGTTCGGGTCCTGCACGGCGCCGGCCAGGGTCGCGGCCTGCGGCAGGGTCAGCTCGGCCGCCGAGACCCCGAAGAAGCGCCGGGAGGCGGCCTCCACGCCGTACGCACTCGCCCCGAAGTACGCGATGTTCAGATATTTCTCGAGAATCTGGTCCTTGGTGTACTTCTTCTCGATCCCCATGGCGTACCGCAGCTCGTTGAGCTTGCGGGTGTACGTCGGCGCCAGGGCGGCGTCGCGCTCCTGCGGCGTCTCGGCCGAGTTGAGCAGCACCTGCTTGACGTACTGCTGGGTGATGCTGGAGCCCCCCTGGCTCACCCGGCCCGACTGCAGGTTCGTGGCCAGCGCGCGCAGCGTGCCCTCGAGGTCGATGGCGCCGTGCTCGTAGAAGCGGAAGTCCTCGATGGCCACGATCGCGGTGCGCATGATCGGCGCGATCTCGTCCAGGCCGACGACCTCGCGGTACTCCTCGTAGAAGCGGGCGATCACGCCGCCGTGCGCGTCCCGCACGATGGTGACCTCGGCCGGAGGCGGCTCGCGCAGGTCGGCGGGCTTGAGGTTCACCTCGTTCGCCGCGGCCATGAAGCCGGCCCCCGCGCCGCCCACGGCGGGCAGCGCGATGGCCGCGAGCAGGACGCCCGCCGCCGCCCCCGAGGCGGCGAGCCGTAGGATCTGCGTCCCCCGTGGTGTCATCAGAGCCTGCCGAGCCCGCGGGCGAGGATGGTGGCGGTGTCGGCGAGGGCCTTGTCCTGGGCGGCGGCGCCGGGCGTGCGGCCGTTGGTGTAGATCGCCATGATGACGGGCGCGGCGCCCTTCTTCGGCCAGGCGACCGCGATGTCGTTGGCGGTGCCGTACGTGCCGCCCGTGCCGGTCTTGTCGCCGACGGTCCAGGAGGCGGGCAGCCCGGCGCGGATGCGGGCGCCGCCGGTGGTGTTGGCGAGGAGCCAGCCGTTGAGCCGCTCGCGGTCCTTGGCCGAGAGCGCGTCGCCCGCGGTGAGCAGGCGCAGGTCGCGGGCGATGGCCGCGGGCGTGGTGGTGTCGCGCTTGTCCTTGGGGCTCCAGTCGTTCAGCTCGGTCTCCCAGCGGTCGAGGCGGGAGACCGGGTCCTTCAGCGTGCGGAAGTAGCGCGTCAGTCCGGCGGGGCCGCCGAGCTGCTTGAGCAGCATGTTGCCGGCCGTGTTGTCGCTGCGGGTGATCGCGGCGTGGCACAGCTGCGCGACCGTCAGCCCGTCCTCGACGTGCTTCTCGGTGATCGGGGAGTTCGGCTTCACCTCGTCGGCCGTCCACTTGACGACCTTGTCCATGAGGCCGGGCTCGCTGGTGCGGGCCTTGTGCAGCACGGCCGCGGCGGCGATCGCCTTGAACGTGGAGGCCAGCGCGAACCGCTCCCCCGAGCGGTAGCCGATCGTCCGGCCGGTGGCGGTGTCGATCGCGTACGCGCCGACCCGGACCCCGAGCGACTTCTCCAGATCGCGCAGTTCCTTCTTGGCCCGGGCCACACCGGACGGCGCCGCCTGCACGTCCTGCACGGCGGCCGGCGCCGCGGCGGCCGGGCTCGCCGCGACGGCGCCGCCCGTGAGAAGAGAGATCGTCAGAACGGCCGCTTCCAGCGCGGCCGTGCGGCGGCGGGCGCGGAGGTCTCGCATGTCGAATCCTTACTGTCGTCTGCCGTGATCCGTCAGGGCACAGGAGCAAAGCAGATGCGATCAGTCGATGTCTAATAGCGATATCACAAACAGATCCATATCCGTTTGCGCATGACACCAGGTCAGACAGGGTCTTTGCGGATTCTCGCCAAGATCATCACACCTGCGGCGAACAGTCCGCCGGCGTGCAGGCACAACGTCGCCACGATGCCGACGCGGTCGCCGAGCACGCCCGCGAGCGCCATGCCGAGCAGTGAGGTGGCGGCCTGCGCGCCGCCGAGGAGGCCGAAGAGCGCGCCCCGGCGGCCGTCCGGGACGCTGCGCTGCGCGAGGGTGGTCAGCCCGGCCATCGCCGCGGCGGCCGGCACCCCGGCCACGACGATCAGCACGAGAGCGGGCCACAACACCGGCCATGCGAGGGGGTAGACGAACAGGGCCAGGTCCGCCAGCCCGAAGAAGACCGTGCCCCAGCCCAGCAGCGCGCGCGGGGAGGTGACGCCCGGCCAGGCGGCGACCGCCAGCCCGCCGGCGATCCCGCCGACCGCCTGCACCGACAGGAACAGCCCGTACGCGTCGCCGGCCCCGCCGAGCACGCCCGCCACGAACGGCGCGGCCAGCGTCCCGAAGATCCCCTCCCCCAGCCCGGTGATCACCATGTACGCCAGGAGCGGCCGCACGGCCGCGTCCCGTAAC
>NZ_POUD01000091.1 GCF_003236395.1 Nonomuraea aridisoli
GGCAAGAGCAAGCGCGCGCTGCTCGTCACGCTGGGCGCGCTGGCGCTGGCCGGCGTGGCGACCGGCGGTTTCTTCGCCTGGCAGGCGGTGAGCGCCCAGGGCCCTTCCACGGCCGCCACCCGCCCCACCCCGTCGCAGCCGCCGGCCTCGGCCGAGGCGGAGGCGGAGGCGGGCCCGTCCGCGGACGCCTCGGGCACGTCCGTCCTCAACACCGAGGAGACCGACCCGCAGAAGATGTCGCTGTCGGAGGCGTTCCCGAAGAAGAAGGTGACGGCGGCGGGCGCGACGTTCACCCGGGTCAAGGCGCACCTGGAGACGACCTGCGAGAAGGCGGCCACGGGCGCGTTCGCCGACGCGCTCGACGAGCACGGGTGCAGCCGCGTCCTGCGGGCCACGTACGTCGACGGCAAACGCCGTTACGCGGTCACCACGGGCATCGCCGTCTTCCCCGACAAGGATGCCGCGACCGCCGCGGACCAGGCGAAAGACCTCTCCAGCAACGTCTGGTTCCGCCCGCTGCCCGGCCCCTCCGACTCGGGCGCCGAACGGGTGCACATCGCGGGCGGCTACGCGGCCGGCCTGGTGTGGGGCCGCTACATCGTCTTCAGCTACGCCACCCACGCCGACGGCCGCACGCCGACCGCCAAGGAGAAGACGCTGCCCGAGGTCAGCGGGGCGTTCCGCGACGAGACGTCACTCGTCCTGGAGCGCCGCGTCACCAACGACTGAGAGCGTGCGCACCCGCCGCGTGGCCTCGGCCCGCGCGGCGAGCTCCGCGTCGGACGGGTAGCCGACCTCCTCCAGGCACAGCCCGTGCGCGGGCGCGACGTGCACGCCGGAGTCGCGTACGGCCCGGGCCAGCACCTCGCCGGGCCACTCCACCGGCCGCCGCCCGTCACCGGCCGCGAGCAGTGACCCGACGAGCGCGCGCACCATGGAGTGGCAAAACGCGTCCGCCACGACGGTGGCCACCAGCACGCCGTCGGGCTCACGGACCCAGTCGAGCCGCTGCAGTTCCCTGATCGTCGTCGCGCCTTCGCGCTTCTTGCAGAACGCCGCGAAGTCGTGCTCGCCGAGCAGCAGCGCGGCGGCCACGTTGAGCCGGCTGAGGTCGAGCGGCCGGTTGTGCCACACCACCTCGCGGCGCCGCAGCGGGTCGACGCCGCCCGCCGTGTCACCCACCCGGTACGCGTACCGCCGGAACAGCGCCGAGAAACGGGCGTCGAAGCCCTCAGGAGCCACGCAGACGCTCCGAACCCGTACATCAAGGGGCAAGACCCCACCAAGCCGCCTTACGAGCGCAGCGAGCCGCTCATCGACGCTCTGCGGCCCGCGGTTGCCGTCGAGCTCGGCCAGCGACTCCTCCGGCACGTCCACGTGGGCGACCTGCCCGCGCGCGTGCACGCCGGCGTCGGTGCGTCCGGCCACGGTCAGCATGGCGGGCTCGGCCAGGCGCAGGATCCGGCCGAGCGCCTGCTCGACCTCCCCCTGAACGGTACGCAGCCCCGGCTGCCTGGCCCATCCCGAGAAGTCGGTCCCGTCGTACGCGAGATCGAGACGGAGCCGTACCACGATGATCCTCCTCCGAACACGGAAACGGGCCCGGACCCCCGCGAGGGGGCCGGGCCCGTTCTCAACCGGCCTGTGAGATCAGGCCTCGTCCTTCTTCGCCTCGGCGCTCTCCTCGGCGGGAGCCTCGGCCTTGGCCTCCGTCGCCTCGTCGGCCTTGCCCTCAGCGGCCTCAGCGGCCTCGGCGGGAGCCTCGGCGGCCTCGGTCTCCTCCGCGGCCGGCGCCGGAGCGGCGGCAGCGGCGGGCTCCGTGGTGCGGCGGGTCGTGACGGCGTTCAGCGGCTCGCTCACCAGCTCGATGACCGCCATCGGGGCGTTGTCGCCCTTGCGCGCGCCGACCTTGGTGATGCGGGTGTAACCGCCGGGACGCTCCGCGAACTGCGGCGCGATCTCGGTGAACAGGTGGTGCACGACGCCCTTGTCCCGAACGACGGTCAGGACCTGGCGACGGTTGTGGATGTCGCCCTTCTTCGCCTTGGTGATCAGGCGCTCCGCCAGCGGACGCAGGCGCTTGGCCTTCGTGACCGTAGTGCGGATCTTGCCGTGGCGGAACAGATCGGTGGCGAGGTTCGCCAGGATCAGCCGCTCGTGCGCCGGGCTGCCGCCAAGACGTGCACCCTTGGTGGGCTTGGGCATTTCAGTTCTCCTCGTGGGTCAACCCGCCCCGGCCGTACCAGGTACCGGAGTCGGGCCGGCGCCGCGCGTCGCGCGGCGCCGTTACGTTCCCCCCGCGAGTGGCCCCGCGGGGGAAGATGTCAGTACTGCTCGGTCTCGACGTACGCGCTGTCGTCGTCGTCGTAGCCGCCGCCGGCCACCGCGCTCGGGTCGAACCCGGGCGGGGAGTCCTTGAGCGCCAGCGACATCTCGTGCAGCTTCTGCTTGACCTCTTCGATCGACTTGGCGCCGAAGTTGCGGATGTCGAGCAGGTCCTGCTCACTGCGGGCCACGAGCTCACCCACGGTGTGGATGCCCTCACGCTTGAGGCAGTTGTACGAGCGGACGGTGAGGTTGAGCTCCTCGATCGGCAGCGCCAGGTCGGCCGCCAGGGCGGCGTCGGTGGGCGACGGGCCGATGTCGATGCCCTCGGCCTCGACGTTGAGCTCACGGGCCAGGCCGAACAGCTCGACGAGGGTCTTGCCGGCGGAGGCCACCGCGTCGCGGGGCTTCATCGCGGGCTTGGTCTCGACGTCGAGGATGAGACGGTCGAAGTCGGTGCGCTGCTCGACTCGGGTCGCCTCGACCTTGTAGGTGACCTTGAGCACCGGAGAGTAGATCGAGTCGATCGGGATGCGGCCGATCTCCTGGCCCGGCTGCTTGTTCTGGGCCGCGGAGACGTAGCCGCGACCGCGCTCGACGGTCAGCTCCATCTCCAGCTTCGCCTTGCCGTTGAGCGTGGCGATGCGCAGCTCGGGGTTGTGCACCTCGACACCGGCCGGAGGCGCGATGTCGGCGGCGGTGACCTCACCCGGGCCCTGCTTGCGCAGGTACATCACGACCGGCTCGTCGTGCTCGGAGGAGACGACCAGTTCCTTGAGGTTGAGGATGATGTCGGTGACGTCTTCCTTGACCCCGGGAACGGTCGAGAACTCGTGCAGCACGCCCTCGATGCGGATGCTCGTCACGGCCGCGCCCGGAATGGACGACAGCAGCGTGCGCCGCAGCGAGTTGCCGATGGTGTAGCCGAAACCCGGCTCCAGCGGCTCGATGATGAATCGGGACCGGGTGTCGTCGATCGACTCTTCGAGAAGAGTCGGGCGCTGAGCGATCAGCATGTGGGTCTCCCCTTTTTCGTGTGGCGCCCGCTATATGACGCCACTCCGATAAACAGCCTAGTCCGGGTACGCGCGAACGCACCCGGACCAGAGGATCGAGCGACTACTTCGAGTAGTACTCGACGATGAGCTGCTCCTGGACCTGGGTGTCGATCTGCTGGCGAACCGGCAGCTGGTGAACCAGGACGCGGAGCTTGTCCGGCACGACGCCGAGCCACGCGGGAACGGTGCGCTCGCCGGCGGTGGCGCGGGCCACCTCGTACGGCATGAGGTTGCGCTTGTTCTCGCGGACCTCGATGATGTCGTGCTCGCGAACGCGGTACGACGGGATGTCGACCTTCTTGCCGTTCACCAGGATGTGGCCGTGGCGCACCTGCTGGCGGGCGGCGTCGCGCGACTGGGCGAAGCCGGCGCGGTAGACGACGTTGTCGAGACGGCTCTCCAGGATCTGGAGCAGCACCTCACCCGACTTGCCGCTCTTACCGGCGGCCTCCTCGTAGTAGTTGCGGAACTGCTTCTCGAGGACGCCGTAGATGCGGCGGGTCTTCTGCTTCTCGCGAAGCTGAAGCTGGTACTCGGACTCCTTGGGGCGTCCGCGACCGTGCTCACCCGGCGGGTAAGGACGGATCTCGATGGGGCACTTGGCGGACTCGCACTTGCTGCCCTTGAGGAAGAGCTTGGTCTTCTCGCGACGGCAGAGCTTGCAGTCCGCGCCCGTGTAACGAGCCATTTCTCTGTATCTCCTGGGGTCAGACGCGGCGGCGCTTGGGCGGGCGGCAGCCGTTGTGCGGAACCGGGGTGACGTCCTGGATCGAGCCCACCTCCAGGCCGGTGGCCTGCAGCGAGCGGATCGCGGTCTCACGGCCGGAGCCGGGACCCTTGACGAAGACGTCGACCTTGCGCATGCCGTGCTCCATGGCGCGGCGGGCGGCGTTTTCCGCGGCCATCTGCGCGGCGAACGGGGTGGACTTACGGGAGCCCTTGAAACCCACGTGGCCGGCGCTGGCCCAGGAGATCACGTTCCCGTTCGGGTCGGTGATCGAGACGATCGTGTTGTTGAACGTGCTCTTGATGTGGGCGTGCCCGTGAGCGACGTTCTTCTTCTCCTTGCGGCGCACCTTCTTCGGCGCACCCTGACGGCTCTTAGGAGGCATCCTTTGCCTTCACTCCTGAGGTCTTCGGTCCCGCGGCTGCGAGGACTACTTCTTACCGGGCTTCTTCTTGCCGGCGACGGTCTTCTTCTTGCCCTTACGGGTACGCGCGTTGGTCTGCGTGCGCTGACCGTGGACCGGCAGGCCCTTGCGGTGCCGGATGCCCTGGTAGCAACCGATTTCGATCTTGCGACGGATGTCGGCCTGGACCTCGCGGCGCAGGTCACCCTCGATCTTGAAGTTCGCCTCGATGTAGTCACGCATCGGGACGAGCTCGGTGTCGGAGAGCTGGTGCACACGCAGGTCGCCGCTCACACCGGTCGCCTGGAGGATCTCCTGGGCGCGGGTGCGGCCGATTCCGTAGATGTAGGTGAGAGCGATCTCCAGCCGCTTGTCGCGGGGGAGGTCGACGCCAACCAGGCGAGCCATGGTCGGGCATTCTCCTTCGTTGTGGCGGAGGTCTTGCGCCCCACTACCCCTCCCCAATGCCCGGGGTGAGGGCCCCGGCCTCCGACCGGGGGTCTCCCGAGTGGTTCGGACCTCTTGGAGGGCCGCCTTCCCGGGTGTGAGACGCGACTACTGTTTTCAGGCTTCTCATGCGTCGAGTCCGCTCCCTGCTGGGGCGGACTCGGAGAAGCCTTGCGGCGACTAGCCCTGGCGCTGCTTGTGGCGCAGGTTGTCGCAGATCACCATGACGCGACCGTGCCGGCGGATCACCTTGCACTTGTCGCAGATCTTCTTGACGCTCGGCTTAACCTTCATTGTCCTCTGTGTCCTCAGACGTTCTTACTTGTATCGGCAGACGATCCGCCCGCGACTGAGGTCGTAGGGGCTCAGTTCAACGACAACCCGGTCGTCAGGCAGAATCCGGATGTAGTGCATCCGCATCCGTCCGCTGATGTGGGCCAGGACCTTATGGCCGTTGTCGAGTTGCACCCGGAACATGGCGTTCGGGAGCGACTCGACCACAGTGCCCTCGATCTCGATGGCGCCGTCTTTCTTGGCCAAAATTCCTCGCGTTTCACTGATCGGTCGTCTGAGGCTCCGGTTCACTACGCAGCCGCGACCTTCACGCTTCGAAGAGAGCGACGGCCTGCAAGGGCCGCCGACGCGTGATAGTCATAGTGAGCCGACTAAGGAGTGTACGACACCCGGACACGAAATGCGAAACGCGTGCCAGGTGCCCTGACACAACCACAGAGCAGTCTACCCCACCCGGACCGCTCCCGAGCCCGCCCACGCGTCTACGAGCGCTTCGGCTTGTTGTCCCCGAAGACGGTGCTCACCAGCAGGATCACGCCCCACGGGCCCATCACCCACAGCGGCCAGGGATAGATCAGATCGCCCGAGGTGATGCTCACGATGATCCAGATCACCCAGTTGATGCCGCTGGCGGCGGCCCAGGCGCCCCACGCGGCCTGCATGCCGGCGTGCTGCTCGTCCTTCTTCGCCGGCGCGGCCGACTTCTTCGCCGGGAGGTTGCGCATGTCGACGTCGGGCAGGTCCGCCGTCAGCTTGGCGAGCTCGCCGTACGTCCTGCTCTCGTAGAGCTGTTCCAACCGCTCGTGGAACTCCTCCATCGTGATGCGTCCCTGGGCGGTGTGCTCGCGGAGGATGGCGGCGACACGATCGCGGTCAGCGTCGGAGGCTCGCATCTCGGGGCTGTTCGCCATCCCACCCACTCCCGGGGGTCAGTTCTGCAGTTGGGCGAGGCGCTCTTCGCCTCCGTCAAGGGCAGTGAGCACCCAAGGACCATTATGTGTCACGGCGACGCTGTGTTCGAAGTGTGCGGAGTGCTTCCCGTCGATCGTCACGACGGTCCAGTCGTCGGCCAGCACGCGCGTGCGCTCGGTGCCGAGGTTGACCATGGGCTCGATGGCCAGGCACATGCCCTCTTCGAGCACCGGGCCCCGGCCGGGCCGGCCGTGGTTGGCGATCCACGGGTCCATGTGCATCTCGGTGCCGATGCCGTGGCCGCCGTACTCCGGGGGGATGCCGTAGCGGCCCTGCGACTTGACGTACCGCTCGACCTCGTAGCCGATGTCCGACAGGTGGCGGCCGGGCTTCAGCGCGGCGATGCCACGCCACATCGACTCCTCGGTGACCCGCATCAGCTCGGTCAGCTTCGGGTCCACCTCGCCCACCGGCACCGTGACGGCCGAGTCGCCGTGCCAGCCGTCCAGGATCGCGCCGCAGTCGATCGAGATGATGTCGCCCTCCTGCAGCTTGCGGGCGTTGGTGGGGATGCCGTGCACCACCTCGTCGTTCACCGAGGCGCAGATGGTGGCCGGGAAGCCCTGGTAGCCCTTGAACGACGGGATCGCGCCCGCGTCCCTGATCGCCTTCTCGGCGATGACGTCCAGGTCGAGGGGCGTCATGCCCGGCTCCACCGAACGCTTCAGCAGGTCGAGCGTGCGCCCCACCACCAGACCCGCCGCGCGCATCTTCTCGAGCTGCTCCGGCGTCTTGATCTGGATCCCGTGCCTGTTTCGTTTGAACATCGTCTGTCCCCCTGGGTCTCAACGGGCCGCTATGGGGGCCCAATTCCCCCCACAATAGCCGCGAGGTGGCACGGAAACCCGTGCCACCTCCGCGAATCGGTCAAAAGAGGCTTATGCCATGTACGGCCGGATCGCCTCCATCGCCCGCCGAGTGACCTCCTCGACCGGGCCGGTCGCGTCGACGCCCACGAGAATGTCCTCGTCGGCGTAGTAGGAGACCAGCGGCGCCGTCTGCTGCTGGTAGACCTCCAGGCGGTGCCTGACGGTCTCCTCCTTGTCGTCGTCACGCTGGAAGAGCGCGCCCCCGCACGCGTCGCACCTGTCGTCCTTCTTGTCGTCGAAGTCGACGTGCCAGATGCGGCCGCACTGGCTGCAGGTGCGCCGACCGGCCAGCCGCCTGACCACTTCGTCGTCGTCGACGACGAGCTCGAGCACGAGATCGAGCGCCAGGCCCCATTCCTTGAGCATGTCGCGCAGGATCTCCGCCTGGGCGACGTTTCTCGGGAAGCCGTCGAGCAGGAAGCCGTCCTGCGCGTCGTCCTCGGACAGACGGTCGCGGACCATGGCGATGGTGACCTCGTCGGGCACCAGGTCGCCACGGTCCATGTACGTCTTGGCCAGCTTGCCGAGCTCCGTGCCACCCGAGACGTTGGCACGGAAGATGTCCCCTGTCGAGATTTTCGGGATGGACAGGTTCGATGCGATGAACTGGGCCTGCGTCCCCTTACCCGCTCCGGGGGGCCCGACGAGAACGAGACGCACTACCGCAGGAAGCCTTCGTAGTTGCGCTGCTGCAGCTGGCTCTCGATCTGCTTCACCGTGTCAAGTCCGACACCAACCATGATCAGAATGCTCGTCCCTCCGAACGGGAAGTTCTGGCTCGCACCGGCCACCGCCAGGGCGACGATCGGGACCATGGAGATGAGACCCAGATACAGCGCGCCAGGCGCCGTCAGGCGGTTGAGCACGAAACTCAGGTATTCAGCCGTCGGACGGCCGGGGCGGATGCCCGGAATGAAACCACCGTACTTCTTCATGTTGTCGGCGACTTCAGGGGGGTTGAACGTGATGGACACGTAGAAGTACGTGAAGAAGATGATCAGCAGGAAGAACGTCGCCATGTAGATGGGGGTGTCGCCCGTGGCGAGGTTCTGCGAGATCCACGCGATCACCGCGTTGTCGCTGGTCTGGAAGAGCGAGGTGAGCAGCTGCGGCAGATAGAGCAGCGAGGAGGCGAAGATGACCGGGATGATGCCGGCCTGGTTGACCTTCAGCGGGATGTAGGTGGACGTGCCGCCGTACATCCGGCGGCCCACCATGCGCTTGGCGTACTGGACCGGGATGCGGCGCTGCGCCTGCTCGACGAAGACGACCGCGGCGATCATGAAGATCCCGACCACCATGACGACCGCGAAGGTGAACTTGTTGGCCTGGAAGATGTTGGCCAGCTCGGACGGGAAGACCGCCACGACCTGGGTGAAGATGAGGATCGACATGCCGTTGCCGACGCCGCGGTCGGTGATGAGCTCGCCGAGCCACATGATCACCGAGGTGCCGGCGGTCATGATGATGACCATCGTCACGATGCCGAAGATGTTGTCAGGGTCGAGCAGGACGTCCTGCTGGCAGTTCGGGAACAGCTGGCCGGTACGGGCGAGCGCGATGAAGGCGGTGGACTGCAGGACGGCGAGACCGATGGTCAGATAACGCGTATACTGCGTGATCTTGGTCTGACCCGCCTGGCCTTCCTTCTTGAGAGCCTCGAGCCGCGGGATCACGACGACGAGCAGCTGCAGAATGATGCTCGCGGTGATGTACGGCATGATGCCCAGAGCGAACACCGACAGCTTCAGCAGCGCGCCGCCGCTGAACAGCTGGACCATCCCGTAGATGTTGCCGGTCTCGCCGGCACGGGCCTGGTCGAAACAGGCGGCGAGGTTCTGGACGTGGACTCCCGGGGTCGGAAGAACCGAGCCGAGACGGAACAGCGCGATGATGCCCAGGGTGAAGAGCAACTTCTTGCGCAGGTCCGGTGTCCGGAACGCCCGGGTAAACGCGGTCAGCACGGTCCCTCCTGCGCGCCTTTACGGCGATGTGAGTAAGCGATGGTGCGGGGATCTGCCATCTGAAGTCTCATGTCGAACGAGCCGGACAGAAGCCTGCCGTCTCGCGAACTCTAACGCACTGCGGGCGTGGGGGCATTTGTCAACGCCCCCACGCCTCGTCATAGCGTTACTACAGCTCGGTAACGGAACCACCGGCAGCGGCGATCTTCTCCTTCGCGGACGACGAGAAGGCGTGAGCCTGCACGTTCACCGCGACCGAGATCTCGCCGGTGCCGAGCACCTTCACGAGCTGGTTCTTACGGACAGCACCCTTGGCGACCAGCGCCTCGACGGTGACGTCGCCACCCTCGGGGAACAGCTCACCGATCCTGTCCAGGTTGACGACCTGGTAGGTCGTCTTGAACAGGGCGTTGGAGAAGCCCTTGAGCTTCGGCAGACGCCTCTGCAGCGGCACCTGACCGCCCTCGAAGCCGAGGGGGATCGTCGTACGGGCGTGCGAGCCCTTGGTGCCGCGACCGGCCGTCTTGCCCTTCGACGCCTCGCCGCGACCCTTGCGGATCTTGGCCTTGTTGGCGCCGGGGGCGGGACGCAGGTCGTGGATCTTCAGCGGAGCAGCCGTGTTCGAGCTGTCAGTCATGTCAATCGACCTCTTCCACCTCGACGAGGTGCGTCACCACGGAGACCATGCCGCGAATCTCGGGCCGGTCCTCCTTGACGACGACGTCGCCGATTCGCTTCAGGCCAAGCGAACGCAGCGAGTCACGCTGGTTCTGCTTGCCACCGATCTTCGAGCGAACCTGAGTGATCTTCAGGCGTGCCATGACTAGCTCACCGCCTTCGCCGTGGAGGCCTCGGCCAGACCCTCACGCTGGGCCTTGAGCATCGCGGCCGGGGCGACGTCCTCGATCGGCAGGCCACGGCGGGCGGCGATCTCCTCGGGGCGCGACAGGCCCTTCAGCGCCGCCACGGTGGCGTGCACGATGTTGATCGGGTTGTCCGAGCCCAGCGACTTCGACAGCACGTCGTGGATGCCCGCGCACTCCAGGACCGCGCGCACCGGGCCGCCGGCGATGACGCCGGTACCGGCCGAGGCCGGACGCAGGAAGACGACACCGGCCGCCTCCTCGCCCTGCACGGTGTGCGGGATGGTGCCCTGGATGCGCGGCACCTTGAAGAAGTGCTTCTTCGCCTCTTCGACGCCCTTGGCGATGGCCGCGGGCACTTCCTTGGCCTTGCCGTAGCCGACGCCGACCATGCCGTTGCCGTCGCCGACGACGACCAGGGCGGTGAAGCTGAAGCGACGACCACCCTTCACGACCTTGGCCACTCGGTTGATCTTCACTACGCGCTCGATGTACGAGACGCCCTTGTCGGCGGCGCCACCGCGGCGATCGTCACGACGGTCCCGCCGCTCGCCACCGGTGCCGCCACCGCGACGCGGAGCTGCAGCCATCAGTGGTTCCTCTTCTCAGTTGCCATCAGAATTCGAGCCCACCTTCGCGGGCGCTGTCCGCCAGCGCGGCGATGCGCCCCGCGTAGCGGTTGCCACCGCGGTCGAAGACGACCTTGGTGATTCCGGCTTCCTTGGCCCGCTGAGCGAGGAGCTCGCCGACCTTCTTCGCCTTCTCCGTCTTGTCCGCCTCCAGGGCGCGCAGCGACGGGTCCATCGTGGACGCGCTCACCAGCGTGTGGCCGACGGAGTCGTCGACGATCTGGACGAACATGTGACGGGTCGACCGGTTGACGACCAGGCGCGGACGCTCGGCCGTACCGACGACACTCTTGCGGACGCGGCGGTGACGGCGCAGCCGCGAGACGGTGCGGGCAGCCGTGTGCTTGCTGAACGCAGTCTTCGGAGCCATGCCTACTTACCAGCCTTTCCGACCTTGCGGCGGATCTGTTCGCCCTGGTAACGCACGCCCTTGCCCTTGTACGGGTCGGGCTTGCGCAACTTGCGGATGTTGGCCGCGACCTCGCCGACCTTCTGCTTGTCGATGCCGTCGACGTGGAAGAGGGTCGGCTTCTCGACGCGGAAGGAGATGCCCTCCGGAGCGTCGACGATGACCGGGTGGCTGAAGCCCAGGGAGAACTCCAGCTGCGTCGGCCCCTTGGCCTGGACGCGGTAACCGACACCGACGATCTCAAGGCTCTTGGAGTAGCCCTGCGTGACGCCCTGCACCATGTTGGCGATCAGCGTCCGGGACAGGCCGTGCAGCGCACGGACCTTGTTCTCGTCGTTCGGCCGGGTGACGGCGATGGCGCCGTCGTCGTCGCGCGCGACCTTGATGGGCTCCGCGACCGTGTGAGTGAGCGTGCCCTTCGGGCCCTTGACCTGGACATCCTGGCCGGTGATCGTGATGTCTACGCCACTGGGCACAGGGATGGGCAGCCGTCCGATTCTCGACATGCTGTGTTCCTCCCCTCTACCAGACGTAGGCGAGGACTTCCCCGCCCACACCACGCTTGCCGGCCTGCTTGTCGGTCATGAGGCCGTGGGACGTCGAGATGATCGCGACGCCCAGTCCGCCCAGGACTCGAGGCAGGTTGTCCTTCTTCGCATAAACCCGCAGACCGGGCTTGGAAACCCGGCGCAGGCCCGAGAGCGACCGCTCACGGGTCGGCCCGAACTTGAGCTCCACCACGAGGTTCTTGCCAACCTTGGCGTCCTCGACGGTCCAAGCCTGGATGTAACCCTCCTGCTGGAGGATCTCGGCGATGTGCGCCTTGATCTTCGAGTACGGCATCGACACGCTGTCGTGGTACGCCGAATTCGCGTTTCGCAGACGCGTCAGCATGTCTGCGATCGGGTCGGTCATCGTCATGGCCAGTGGCCTTCCTCGCCGCGGTTTCCAGTCGGCCAAGCAGAGCTCTACCGGTGGACCTACGGCGTGGTCATGGACGCGGATGCGTCCTGCCTTTTCGTGAAATATGTGTGGCGGGCATTCACCCAGGGGGCGACACTCGGCCGCCCCCTAGGGTAACTACCAGCTCGACTTGGTGATGCCGGGCAGCTCGCCCCGGTGCGCCATCTCGCGGAAGCACACGCGGCAGAGCCCGAACTTGCGGTAGACGGCGCGCGGCCGGCCGCAACGCGAGCACCGCGTGTAGGCCCGCACCTCGAACTTCTGCTTGCGCCCCGCCTTGGCGATCAGCGACTTCTTCGCCATTGGATCAGGCCTCCTTGAACGGGAAGCCGAGGAGCTTCAGCAGCGCCCGGCCCTGTTCGTCGTTCTTCGCGGTGGTCACGAGCGTGATGTCCATGCCCCGCGGGCGGTCGACCTTGTCCTGGTCGACCTCGTGGAACATGACCTGCTCGGTCAGGCCGAACGTGTAGTTGCCGTTGCCGTCGAACTGCTTCGGCGACAGGCCGCGGAAGTCCCTGATGCGGGGCAGCGCGAGCGACAGCAGCCGGTCGAGGAACTCCCACATGCGGTCGCCGCGCAGCGTGACGTGCGCGCCGATCGGCATGCCCTCACGCAGCTTGAACTGCGCGATGGACTTGCGGGCCCGGACCACGGCCGGCTTCTGGCCGGTGATCGCGGTGAGGTCGCGGACGGCGCCCTCGATGAGCTTGGAGTCGCGAGCCGCCTCACCGACACCCATGTTGACCTTGATCTTGGTCAGAGCCGGGATCTGCATGACGTTCTCGATGCCGAACTGCTCGCGAAGCTGGGCCGCGATCTCCTCGCGGTACTTCGTCTTGAGTCGCGGCGTCGGGCGCTCGGTCTCAGTGGTCGTGGCAGTCATCAGCTGTCCTCACCCGTCTCGTCGGCCTTCTTCTCGTCGGCCTTCTTGTCGGCGGGCTTTTCGTCCTTGAGCTTCTTCACGTTCGAGACGTGGATCGGAGCCTCCATGGTCTGCACGCCGCCGGTCTTGGCGCCGCGCGGACCCTGCATGGTCTCCTTGGAGTGCTTCTTGATCATGTTGACGCCCTCGACCACCACGCGGTCCTCGCGCGGCAGAGCGGCGATCACACGGCCCTTGGCACCCTTGTCCTTGCCCGCGATGACCTGGACGAGGTCACCCTTCTTCACCTTCAGCTTCGACATCACAGCACCTCCGGTGCGAGCGAGATGATGCGCATGAACTTCTTGTCACGCAGCTCGCGGCCGACCGGGCCGAAGATACGGGTGCCACGAGGGTCACCGCTGTCCTTGATGATGACGGCGGCGTTCTCGTCGAAGCGGATGTAGGAGCCGTCGGGCCGGCGGCGCTCCTTGGTGGTGCGGACGACGACGGCCTTGACCACGTCGCCCTTCTTGACGCCCGTGCTGCCCGGCAGCGCGTCCTTGACTGTGGCGACGATGACGTCGCCGATACCGGCGTAGCGTCGGCCCGAGCCGCCGAGAACGCGGATGCAGAGAATCTCCTTGGCACCCGTGTTGTCGGCGACCTTGAGCCGCGACTCCTGCTGGATCACGTCTTCTCCTGTTAGTCGCGCCGGTTCTCATCGCTGAGCCTGGCGGAACCCGTCGTTGTCTTGTTCCCACGGCCACAGCCCCCGCATGGGGGCCGCACCGCAGGCGACGCGGGGCCGTTGCGGGCCCCGCGTCCTTGGACGCCGTCATGGGGGCTGTGAGGCCCCCACGAGGCGCGGTATATCAGCGAAGGCCTACTTGGCCTTCTCCAGGATCTCCACGACCCTCCACCGCTTGGTGGCGGAGAGGGGGCGGGTCTCCATCAGCAGCACGCGGTCGCCGACGCCGCAGGCGTTGGCCTCGTCGTGCGCCTTGTACTTGGTCGTACGGCGGATGACCTTGCCGTACAGACGGTGCTTGACGCGGTCCTCGACGGCGACGACGACGGTCTTGTCCATCTTGTCGCTGACGACGAGGCCCTCACGGACCTTGCGGAAGTTCCGCTGCGTCGACTCGGTGGTCTCGTTGGTCTCAGTCTCAGCCATCGCTCGGCTCCTTCTCGACCGTGACGATGCCGAGCTCGCGCTCGCGCATCACGGTGTAGATACGGGCGATCTCGCGGCGGACGGCACGCAGCCGCCCGTGGCTCTCCAACTGACCGGTCGCCGCCTGGAAGCGGAGGTTGAACAGCTCCTCCTTCGCCTCCTTCAGCTTCTGGACGAGGGTCTCCTCGTCCTCCAGCCGCAGCTCGCCGGCGGTCAGGCCCTTAGCCATCACGCCTCACCCACTTCACGCTTAACGATCTTGCACTTCATCGGGAGCTTGTGGATCGCGCGCTGAAGCGCCTCGCGCGCGACCGGCTCCGCCACGCCGGACAGCTCGAACATCACGCGTCCGGGCTTGACGTTGGCGATCCACCACTCCGGCGAACCCTTACCGGAACCCATGCGGGTCTCGGCGGGCTTCTTCGTGAGCGGACGGTCGGGGTAGATGTTGATCCACACCTTGCCGCCACGGCGGATGTGACGGGTCATGGCGATACGAGCGGACTCGATCTGGCGGTTGGTCACGTAGGAGTGCTCAATCGCCTGGATGCCGAACTCGCCGAACACGACCCTGGTGCCGCCCTTGGCGGCTCCGCTGCGGTCAGGCCGGTGCTGCTTGCGGTGCTTGACCCTGCGCGGGATCAGCATGGTCAGCTCCCTTCAGCACCCGGCTGCGCAGCCGGGCCGGTCTCGGGGGCGGCCTGCGAAGCCGCCTCGGTACGGGGGGCGCGGTCACCACGGCCGCCACCGCGGCGAGCGCCACCGGCGCCACCACGACGGGGACGGTCACCGCCACCACGACGGTCGTCACGCTCGCGACGCTGACCGGCACGGGCGCCGGCGGCGGCCGCCTCGCGCTCGGCGCGGCTCGTCGGAGCCTCACCCTTGTAGATCCACACCTTCACGCCGATGCGGCCGAAGGTGGTACGGGCCTCGTAGAAGCCGTAGTCGATGTCCGCGCGGAGGGTGTGCAGCGGCACGCGGCCCTCGCGGTAGAACTCCGACCGCGACATCTCGGCGCCGCCCAGACGACCGGCGCACTGGACACGGATGCCCTTGGCGCCGGACTTCATGGCCGACTGCATCGCCTTGCGCATGGCGCGGCGGAACGAGACACGGCTGGACAGCTGCTCGGCGACGCCCTGGGCGACGAGCTGCGCGTCGATCTCAGGGTTCTTGACCTCGAGGATGTTCAGCTGGACCTGCTTCTTGGTCAGCTTCTCGAGGTCGCCACGGATACGGTCCGCCTCGGCGCCGCGCCGGCCGATCACGATGCCGGGACGCGCGGTGTGGATGTCCACCTGCACGCGGTCGGTCGTGCGCTCGATCTCGACCTTGGAGATGCCGGCCCGCTCCATGCCCTTCTGCAGCATGCGGCGGATCGCCACGTCCTCGGCGACGTACGACTTGTACAGCTTGTCGGCGTACCACCGGCTCTTGAAGTCGGTCGTGATGCCGAGGCGGAACCCGTGCGGGTTAACCTTCTGGCCCACTATCGGGTCCTTCCCTTCGGCTCGCGGGACTCCACGATCACGGTGATGTGGCTCGTCCGCTTGTTGATCCGATAGGCGCGACCCTGTGCACGCGGACGGAACCGCTTCAGCGTCGGGCCCTCGTCGACCCACGCGCGGCTCACGACGAGCGTGCTCGGGTCGAGGTTGAAGTTGTGCTCAGCGTTCGCCATGGCGCTGCTGAGCACCTTGAAGATCGGCTCGCTCGCCGACTGGGGAGCGAACTGCAGCACGGCCTGCGCCTCCGAAGCGGGCAGCCCGCGAATAAGGTCCACCACGCGGCGGGCCTTCATGGGCGTGACACGGACGAACCGCGCCTGGGCCCTGGCTTCCATCGCTTACTCCTCTTGATGCTTCTGAAGGCGTCTATCGCCGGCTGCGCCGGTCTTCCTTGACGTGGCTGCGGAACGTCCGCGTAGGGGCGAACTCTCCGAGCTTGTGACCGATCATCGACTCGGTGATGAACACCGGGACGTGCTTGCGGCCGTCGTGCACGGCGATCGTGTGCCCGAGCATGTCGGGAACGATCATGGAGCGCCGCGACCACGTCTTGATGACGTTCTTGGTGCCCTTCTCGTTCTGGACGTCGACCTTCTTCTGAAGGTGATCGTCCACGAAGGGACCCTTCTTAAGGCTACGTGGCATTTCGGCTGCTCCTACCGCTTCTTCCTCTTGCTCCGACGACGGATGATCAGCCGGTCGCTGGACTTGTTGGCCTGGCGGGTGCGGCCCTCGGGCTTGCCCTTCGGGTTCACCGGGTGGCGACCGCCGGAGGTCTTGCCCTCACCACCACCGTGCGGGTGGTCGACGGGGTTCATCGCGACACCGCGAACGGTCGGGCGCTTGCCCTTCCACCGCATACGGCCGGCCTTGCCCCAGTTGATGTTGGCCTGCTCGGCGTTGCCGACCTGGCCGACCGTCGCCCGGCAGCGCACGTCGACCATGCGCATTTCACCGGACGGCATACGCAGGGTGGCGTACTGGCCTTCCTTGGCGAGCAGCTGGATCTGAGCGCCCGCGGAACGGCCGAGCTTGGCGCCGCCGCCCGGACGGAGCTCCACCGCGTGGATGAAGGTACCGGTCGGGATGTTGCGCAGCGGCAGGCAGTTGCCCGGCTTGATGTCGGCAGCGGGGCCGTTCTCGATACGGTCGCCCTGCTTGAGGCCGGTCGGCGCGATGATGTAGCGCTTCTCGCCGTCCGCGTAGTGGAGCAGAGCGATGTTGGCGGTGCGGTTGGGGTCGTACTCGATGTGAGCGACCTTGGCCGGGATGCCGTCCTTGTCATGCCTCCGGAAGTCGATGATCCGGTAGGCGCGCTTGTGACCGCCGCCCTGGTGGCGGGCGGTGACTCGGCCGTGTACGTTGCGGCCGCCCTTGCTGTGAAGGGGCGCAAGCAGCGACTTCTCGGGCGTGCTGCGGGTGATCTCGGAGAAGTCCGAGACACTCGACCCGCGGCGACCCGGAGTCGTCGGCTTGTATTTACGGATGCCCATCTTTTTCGTTCATCCTTCGTCGGTTACATGGGTGAGCCCGCCGCACGGATGTGCGACGGTCTCACCCCGCGGACCCTCAGGGGCCCGCTCCTTTCCTAGGCCGCTAGCCGATCTGACCGAAGATGTCGATCCGATCGCCCTCCACCAGGCTCACGATGGCGCGCTTGGTGTCGGGACGCTTGCCGAAACCGGTACGGGTCCGCTTGCGCTTGCCCTGCCGGTTGATGGTGTTCACGCTGGTGACCTTGACCCCGAAGATCTGCTCGACAGCGATCTTGACCTGGGTCTTGTTCGCGGTCTTCTTCACCAGGAACGTGTACTTGTTGTTCTCATCAATCAGGCCGTAGCTCTTCTCAGAGACGACCGGCTTGATGATGATGTCGCGCGGGTCGGCGATCTTCTCCATCAGGCGTCTTCCTTCCCGCCAGTCAGCCGCGCCACGACCTGGTCGTACGCCTCCTGGGTGAAGACCACGTCGTCGTGCACGAGCACGTCGTAGGTGTTGAGCTGCCCGGCGTCCAGCAGGTGGACCTCGGGAGCGTTGCGCAGGCTCAGCCAGGTCAGCTCGTCGTCCGCGTCGACCACGACGAGGACGCGCGGAGCCTGGGTGATCTTGCGCAGGGCCTCCAGGGCGGCCTTGGTCTTGGGCGTCTCGCCGGTGACCAGCGAGCTGACCACGTGCACGCGTCCGCCGCTCGCCCGGTCCGACAGGGCGCCGCGCAGGGCGGCGGCCTTCATCTTCTTGGGCGTGCGCTGCGCGTAGTCGCGCGGCACGGGGCCGTGGACGGTGCCACCGCCGGTGAACTGCGGCGCACGGGTCGAACCCTGGCGGGCGCGGCCGGTGCCCTTCTGGCGGTACGGCTTCTTGCCGCCGCCGGAGACCTCACCGCGGGTCTTGGCCTTGTGGGTGCCCTGCCGGCGAGCGGCGAGCTGGGCCACGACCACCTGGTGGATCAGCGGAACGTTGACCTTGGCGCCGAAGACGCCTTCGGGCAGGTCAACCGTGCCGGCCTTCGCGCCGCTGGCGTCGAGGACGTCAATAGTGGTGCTCACTTGGCAGCCCCCTTCTTGGCAGCGGTACGGACGAGGACCAGGCTGCCGTTGGCGCCGGGGACCGCACCCTTGATCAGGATGAGACCCTTCTCGGCGTCCACGGCGTGAACTTTGAGGCTCTGCACGGTGGTGCGGACGTTACCCATCCGACCAGCCATGCGCAGACCCTTGAAAACGCGGCCCGGGGTGGCGCAGCCACCGATGGAACCCGGCGAACGGTGCTTGCGCTGCGTACCGTGCGACGCGCCCAGACCACCGAAGCCGTGCCGCTTCATGACACCGGCGAAGCCCTTGCCCTTGCTCTTGCCCGTCACGTCGACGAACTGGCCGGCCTCGAAGGTGTCGGCCAGCAGCTCCTGGCCGAGGGTGTAGTCGCTCGCGTCGTCGGTGCGGATCTCCGCGAAGTAACGGCGCGGGGTGATGTCGTGCTTACGCAGGTAGTCGCCGAGCGGCTTGTTGACCTTCCGTGGGTCGACCTGCCCGAAGCCGAGCTGGATGGCGGAGTAGCCGTCCTTCTCGGGCGTGCGGACGCGGGTCACCACGCACGGACCGGCCTCGACCACGGTCACCGGAATCATCCGGTTGTCCGCGTCGAAGACCTGGGTCATGCCGAGCTTCTTGCCCAGGACGCCCTTGATCGTCTTAGCCATGTCAGTGCGTTCCCTCAGAGCTTGATCGAAATGTCGACACCCGCGGGGAGGTCGAGCCGCATGAGCGAGTCAACCGTCTTGGGGGTCGGGTCGATGATGTCAATCAGCCGCTTGTGCGTGCGCATCTCGAAGTGCTCGCGGCTGTCCTTGTACTTGTGCGGCGAGCGGATGACGCAGTACACGTTCTTCTCGGTCGGCAGCGGCACCGGGCCCGCGACCTTCGCGCCAGTCCGCGTCACCGTCTCGACGATCTTCTTGGCCGAGCTGTCGATGACCTCGTGGTCATAGGCCTTGAGCCGAATGCGGATCTTCTGTCCCGCCATAGTGGCCTCGGTGTCCTTCGCTGTCGTCTGAAAAAGTATCGTGCGGCCTGTTGCCGCTGTGCTGATGCAGGTCGAAGCCTGCGTGACCCCACGAGGCAGACGTTGACGATCTGCCTTCTTCTTCCGTGATCCGGCAGTGACTTCGGTCACCAGGCCGAAGCTACTGCTGGATCACGGCGCTGACGCGGGGCCCTTACGTGGTTCGGCGGTCGGTCCCGGATGCGGGGCCGACCGCCGCCCCGACGGTCTAGCTACTTGATGATCTTCGTGACCCGACCGGCGCCGACGGTGCGGCCACCCTCACGGATCGCGAACTTGAGGCCTTCCTCCATGGCGATGGGCTGGATCAGCTCAACGCGCATCTCGGTGTTGTCGCCCGGCATGACCATCTCGGTGCCCTCGGGGAGGTGCACGACACCGGTCACGTCAGTCGTACGGAAGTAGAACTGCGGGCGGTAGTTGTTGAAGAACGGCGTGTGGCGGCCGCCCTCGTCCTTGGACAGGATGTAGACCTGGCCCTCGAACTCGGTGTGCGGGGTGGTCG
This sequence comes from Nonomuraea aridisoli, assembly GCF_003236395.1. Taxonomy (GTDB): domain Bacteria; phylum Actinomycetota; class Actinomycetes; order Streptosporangiales; family Streptosporangiaceae; genus Nonomuraea; species Nonomuraea aridisoli. The sequence goes on from NZ_POUD01000091.1 coordinate 19,537, forward strand.
TGCCCGGCTTGATGATGCACTGGCCGCGCTCGACGTCGTCGCGCTTGATGCCGCGGAGCAGCAGGGCGGCGTTGTCACCGGCGTGACCCTCGTCGAGCATCTTGTTGAACATCTCGATGCTGGTGACGGTGGTCGTCGTCTTCTCCGGCTTGATGCCGATGATGTCGACCTGCTCGTTGACCTTGACGATGCCGCGCTCGATACGGCCGGTGACGACCGTGCCGCGACCGGTGATCGAGAAGACGTCCTCGACCGGCATGAGGAACGGCTTCTCCGTCTCACGCGGCGGCTCGGGCACGTTCTCGTCGACGGCGTTCATCAGCTCGATGATGCTGTCGGCCCACTTCTCGTCGCCCTCGAGAGCCTTGAGCGCGGAGACGCGGACGACCGGGAGGTCGTCGCCGGGGAACTCCTGAGCGGACAGGAGCTCACGGACCTCGAGCTCGACGAGCTCCAGGATCTCCTCGTCGTCGACCATGTCGGACTTGTTGAGCGCCACGACGATGTAGGGGACGCCGACCTGGCGGGCCAGGAGGACGTGCTCCTTCGTCTGCGGCATCGGGCCGTCGGTCGCGGCGACCACCAGGATCGCGCCGTCCATCTGGGCGGCACCGGTGATCATGTTCTTGACGTAGTCGGCGTGGCCGGGGCAGTCAACGTGCGCGTAGTGACGCTTCTCCGTCTGGTACTCGACGTGCGCGATGGAGATCGTGATACCACGAGCCTTCTCCTCCGGCGCCTTGTCGATCTTGTCGAACGGGGTCGCCTGGTTCAGCTCGGGGAAGCGGTCGTGGAGCACCTTGGTGATCGCCGCGGTCAGCGTGGTCTTGCCGTGGTCGATGTGCCCAATGGTGCCGATGTTCATGTGCGGCTTGGTCCGCTCGAACTTGGCCTTAGCCACTGGTTCTCTCCTTGAGAATCTGACTGACTTTCGTCTACACACTCGGGCCCGGGAACCCCCGAACCCCGTGGCGGTGAGGTGGCTCTCACCACCTCACCAGGGACCAGGACAGCAGTCCCGGCCGGCCCCGAGGGACCGGACCGGGAACTACTCGCCCCGGGCCTTCGCGACGATCTCCTTGGCGATGCCCGGGGGCACCTCAGCGTAGGAGTCGAACTGCATGCTGTAGCTCGCGCGCCCCTGCGTCTTGCTACGGAGATCGCCCACGTAGCCGAACATCTCAGACAGCGGCACGAGCGCCTGGACGACACGGGCACCGGCCCGCTCGTCCATCGCCTGGATCTGCCCCCGGCGACCGTTGAGGTCACCGATGACGTCACCCATGTAGTCCTCGGGCGTGGTGACCTCAACGGCCATCATCGGCTCGAGGAGCACGGCGTCCGCCTTGCGCGCGGCCTCCTTGAAGGCCATCGAGCCGGCGATCTTGAAGGCCATTTCCGAGGAGTCGACGTCGTGGGCCGCACCGTCGGTCAGCGTAACCTTCACGCCGACCATCGGGTAACCGGCCAGCACACCGAACTCGGCGGCCTCCTGGGCACCAGCGTCGACCGACGGGATGTACTCCCGCGGGACACGGCCACCGGTGACCTTGTTCTCGAACTCGTAGCCGTCGTTGCCCTCGCCCAGCGGCTCCAGATCGATGATGACCCGCGCGAACTGACCGGAACCACCGGTCTGCTTCTTGTGGGTGTAGTCGATCTTCTCCACCTTGCGGCGGATGGTCTCGCGGTAGGCGACCTGCGGGCGGCCGACGTTGGCCTCGACCTTGAACTCGCGACGCATCCGGTCGACGAGGATCTCGAGGTGAAGCTCGCCCATGCCCCAGATGACCGTCTGACCGGTCTCCTCGTCACGGCGGACCTGGAAGGACGGGTCCTCTTCGGCCAGCCGCTGGATGGCGGTGGACAGCTTCTCCTGGTCGCCCTTGGTCTTGGGCTCGATCGCGACGTTGATCACCGGAGCCGGGAACGTCATCGACTCGAGCACGACCTGGTTCGACGGGTCGGACAGGGTGTCGCCGGTCGTGGTGTCCTTCAGACCCATGACGGCGACGATCTGGCCGGCGATCGCCGACGGGCGCTCTTCGCGCTTGTTGGCGTGCATCTGGTAGATCTTGCCGATCCGCTCCTTCTTGCCCTTCACAGAGTTGATGACCTGTGAACCGGCCTCGAGCGTGCCCGAGTAGATGCGGATGTAGGTGATCTTGCCCAGATGCGGGTCGCTGGCGATCTTGAAGGCCAGAGCGGAGAACGGCTCGCTCGGGTCGGCGTGCCGCTCGATGACCTTGTCCTCGTTGCCGACCGCGTGGCCCTTGAAGGCCGGGATGTCGGTCGGCGCGGGCAGGTAGGCGACGATCGCGTCGAGCAGGGGCTGAACACCCTTGTTCTTGAACGCGGTGCCGCACAGCACCGGGTTGATGGAGCTGCTCAGCGTGGCGCGGCGGATGGCCGCCACCAGCTGCTCCTCGGAGGGCTCGGTGCCCTCGAGGAAGAGCTCCATCAGCTCGTCGTCGTTCTCCGCCACGGTCTCGATGAGCCGGTCGCGCCACTCCCTGGCGGCGTCGGCGTGGTCAGCCGGGATGTCGATGGTGTCGTACATCTCGCCCTTGGCCGCCTCGGCGCTCCAGACGAGGGCCTTCATCTTGATGAGGTCGATGACGCCCTTGAAGTCGGCCTCAACGCCCAGCGGGAGCTGGATGACAGCCGGGGTCGCACCCAGACGGCTGACCATCATGTCGACGCAGCGGTGGAACTCCGCGCCGACCCGGTCCATCTTGTTCACGAAGCAGATGCGCGGGACGTTGTAGCGGTCGGCCTGGCGCCACACCGTCTCCGACTGCGGCTCGACACCCGCGACGCCGTCGAACACGGCGACCGCGCCGTCGAGGACGCGGAGCGAACGCTCCACCTCGATGGTGAAGTCGACGTGACCCGGGGTGTCGATGATGTTGATGGTGTGACCGAGCCACTCACAGGTCGTCGCGGCGGACGTGATCGTGATGCCGCGCTCCTGCTCCTGCTCCATCCAGTCCATCGTGGCAGCGCCCTCGTGGACTTCACCGATCTTGTAGTTGATGCCGGTGTAGAACAGGATGCGCTCGGTCGTGGTGGTCTTGCCCGCGTCGATATGGGCCATGATCCCAATGTTGCGGACCTTGGCCAGGTCAAGAGCGGTCGTGGTGGCCACTTCTCTCGCGTCCTCGTCGTCTCGTCGAACCCGCCGGGGTTACCAGCGGTAGTGGGCGAAGGCCTTGTTGGACTCGGCCATCTTGTGGGTGTCCTCGCGCTTCTTCACGCTCGCCCCGAGGCCGTTGCTGGCGTCGAGGAGCTCGTTCATGAGGCGCTCGGTCATGGTCTTCTCGCGGCGGGCGCGGGAGTACTGCACCAGCCAGCGCAGGGCCAGCGTGGTGCTGCGCGCGGCGCGCACCTCGACCGGCACCTGGTAGGTGGCACCACCGACGCGACGGCTGCGGACCTCGAGGGTCGGCTTGACGTTGTCAAGCGCGCGCTTGAGGGTGACGACCGGGTCGTTGCCCGTCTTCTCCCTGCAGCCCTCGAGGGCGCCGTAGACGATCGACTGCGCGATGGAGCGCTTGCCGTCCAGAAGCACCTTGTTGATAAGGGCGGTCACCAGCGGCGAGCTGTAAACCGGGTCAGCCATGAGCTGACGACGGCCAGGAGAACCCTTACGAGGCATTGTTAGCTCTTCTCCTTCTTCGCGCCGTAGCGGCTACGGGCCTGCTTGCGGTTGCGGACACCCTGGGTGTCGAGCGAACCGCGGATGATCTTGTAGCGAACACCAGGCAGGTCCTTCACACGACCGCCACGCACGAGCACGATGGAGTGCTCCTGGAGGTTGTGGCCCACACCGGGGATGTAGGCCGTGACCTCGATGCCGTTCGTGAGCCGAACGCGGGCCACCTTGCGCAGTGCCGAGTTGGGCTTCTTCGGGGTCGTGGTGTAGACGCGCTGGCACACGCCGCGCCGCTGCGGACTCCCCTTGAGGGCAGGAGTCTTGGTCTTGGCGACCTTGTCCTGCCGGCCCTTGCGGACCAACTGCTGAATAGTGGGCACTGCCACTCCGTTTCGTGCCTTGGCCGGTGTTACGTCATTGGGTCTTGCATTTCGCAGGTGCTGCCGGTGTCATGACCTGCTGGTTTTTCTTGTCTCGGTGCCCCCGCGCTCGGGCGTGTCGCGCTACTCGCACAGCACGTCCACGGGGATTACGAGCCAGGAAGCCGTCCTGCGCCCGTAATGAGCGCACGGTCGAGAGCCCGCTAGAAGTCGGGCACGATGCTCAAGACTACCCAGGCCCATGCGACACGTCAAAACGGCGCGGCAAAGCGGACAAGCCTTGCCACTCCGGGTCGCCGGGGCCTATTTCATCCAGCCCATCTACAGCTCCGCCGCCATGATACCGGTCCGGCATGGCTTCCCGCGCCTGATCCGCCCACAACGCGGCCGGCTCCCGGTCCCTCTGTTTACCGCTGCCCCACGCAGCTTTCCCCATACCTTGTCGTCACCGTCATATCCCCGTAACCCCTCAGAGTGCCCACGGCGCGGCGTCACGGCGGCCCGCCGGTGACGGGGTCAGCGGGCGTCTCCCTGGAGGGTCCCCGGCCACGTGCGGCGGGTGGGCCGGCCGGGCCGGCCGTAACGGAAGGGCTGGGAAAGCAGCGCGCCCGGGCCTCTCGGACGAGAGACCCGGGCGCGTCACCTACAGGCGACTAAGCGATCAACGGTTGTACTGACCGAAGTCGTACTCCTCCAGCGGGACGGCCTCGCCGCTGCCGGTGCCGAAGGTGTAGTCGGCCGCCGAGCCGTCGTAACCGCCGACGGTGTACATGGCAGCCTTGGCCTCCTCGGTCGGCTCCACCCGGATGTTGCGGTACTGCGGCATGCCCGTACCGGCCGGGATGAGCTTACCGATGATGACGTTCTCCTTCAGGCCCAGGAGCGAGTCGGACTTGGCGTGGATCGCCGCGTCCGTCAGGACCCTGGTCGTCTCCTGGAAGGAGGCCGCCGACAGCCACGACTCGGTGGCGAGCGACGCCTTGGTGATGCCCATGAGCACCGGACGGCCGGCGGCGGGCGAGCCGCCCTCGGCCACGGTCTCGCGGTTCATCTGCTCGAAGCGCGGACGCTCGACGAGCTCGCCGGGCAGCAGGTCGGTGTCACCGGACTCCAGCACGTTCACGCGCTTGAGCATCTGCCGCACGATGATCTCGATGTGCTTGTCGTGGATCGACACACCCTGCGAGCGGTAGACCTGCTGGACCTCCGCCACCAGGTGCAGCTGCACGGCCCGCGGGCCGAGGATGCGCAGCACCTCGTTGGGGTTGACCGCACCGGCGACCAGCTGCTGGCCGACCGAGACCCGCTGGCCCTCCTGCACGAGCAGGCGCGAGCGCATCGAGACCGGGTAGGCGATCTCCTCCGACCCGTCGTCGGGGACGATCACGACCTTCCTGGTCTTGTCGGTCTCGTCGATCCGGACCCGGCCCTCGGCCTCGGAGATCGGGGCGACACCCTTGGGGATGCGCGCCTCGAACAGCTCCGTGACACGCGGCAGACCGTGGGTGATGTCGGCGCCGGCCACACCACCGGTGTGGAACGTCCGCATCGTCAGCTGCGTGCCGGGCTCACCGATCGACTGGGCGGCGATGATGCCGACCGCCTCGCCGACGTCGACGAGCTTGCCGGTGGCCAGCGAACGGCCGTAGCACTTCGCGCAGACACCGATCTTGGCCTCGCAGACGAGCGCGCTGCGCGTCCGCACGGTCTCGATGCCGGCCTCGACCAGCTTCGTCACGTGGGTGTCGTTGATGTCGACGCCCTCCGGGACGATGACCTTGCCGTCGACCACGACGTCCTCGGCGAGGATGCGGCCGTGCACGTTGGACTCGGCGTTCTCGGCCTTGACCAGGTTGCCCGCCGGGTCGCGGTCGGCCACGTGCAGCGGGACCGCGCGGTCGGTGCCGCAGTCGATCTCGCGCACGATGACGTCCTGGGCCACGTCCACCAGACGACGGGTCAGGTAACCCGAGTCGGCGGTGCGCAGCGCGGTGTCGGCCAGACCCTTTCGCTGACCGTGGGTGGAGATGAAGTACTCCAGCACCGACAGGCCCTCGCGGAACGAGGCCTTGATCGGCCGCGGGATCGTCTCACCCTTGGTGTTGGACACCAGGCCACGGATGCCGGCGATCTGACGGACCTGCATCTTGTTACCGCGGGCGCCGGAGTTGACCATCATCCAGACCGGGTTGGTCGCCGGGAAGGCGTTGACCATGTCGGTCTCGACGTCGGCCGTCGCGTGCGTCCAGATCTCGATGAGCTCCTGACGGCGCTCCTCGTCGGTGATCAGACCGCGCTCGTACTCGCGCTGGACCTTGTCGGCCCGGCGCTCGTAGTTCTCCATGATCTCGGTCTTGTTCGGGGGCGCGACGACGTCCTCGATCGAGATCGTGACACCGGAGCGGGTCGCCCAGCGGAACCCGGCGTCCTTGAGCGCGTCGAGCGCCGCGGCCACCTCGATCTTCGGGTACGTCTCCGCCAGCTCGTTCACGATCTGCGACAGCTGCTTCTTGCCGACCTGGAAGTCGACGAAGGGGTAGCTGTCCGGCAGCGTCTGGTTGAACAGGCACCGCCCGAACGTGGTCTCCAGCCGGATGGCGTCACCCGGCTCCCAGCCCTCGGGAGCGACCCAGTCACGCGGCGGCAGGATGTCCTTCAGCCGGATGTGGATCTTGGCCTGGATCTCCAGCTCGCGACGGTCGAAGGCCATCTGCGCCTCGGCGATCGAGCCGAACACGCGGCCCTCGCCCTGCGCGCCCTCCTTCATCGTCGTCAGCCAGTAGAGGCCGATGACCATGTCCTGGGTGGGCATCGTCACGGGCTTGCCGTCGGCCGGCTTGAGGATGTTGTTGGTCGAGAGCATCAGGATGCGTGCCTCGGCCTGGGCCTCAGCCGACAGCGGCAGGTGCACGGCCATCTGGTCGCCGTCGAAGTCCGCGTTGAACGCGGTGCAGACGAGCGGGTGGATCTGGATGGCCTTGCCCTCGACCAGCTGCGGCTCGAACGCCTGGATGCCCAGACGGTGGAGCGTCGGAGCACGGTTGAGCAGCACCGGGTGCTCGGTGATGACCTCTTCGAGCACGTCCCACACCACAGGGCGGGCGCGCTCGACCATCCGCTTGGCCGACTTGATGTTCTGCGCGTGGTTGAGGTCCACGAGCCTCTTCATCACGAACGGCTTGAACAGCTCCAGCGCCATCTGCTTGGGCAGACCGCACTGGTGCAGCTTGAGCTGCGGGCCGACGACGATGACCGAACGGCCGGAGTAGTCGACACGCTTGCCCAGCAGGTTCTGGCGGAACCGGCCCTGCTTGCCCTTCAGCATGTCGCTGAGGGACTTCAGCGGACGGTTGCCGGGACCGGTGACCGGGCGACCGCGGCGGCCGTTGTCGAACAGCGCGTCCACGGCCTCCTGGAGCATCCGCTTCTCGTTGTTCACGATGATCTCGGGCGCGCCGAGGTCGAGCAGACGCTTGAGGCGGTTGTTCCGGTTGATGACCCGGCGGTACAGGTCGTTGAGGTCGGAGGTCGCGAACCGGCCACCGTCGAGCTGCACCATCGGGCGCAGGTCCGGCGGGATGACCGGGATGCAGTCGAGCACCATGCCGCGCGGCGAGTTGGTCGTGTTGAGGAACGCCGACACGACCTTGAGCCGCTTGAGCGCACGGGCCTTCTTCTGGCCCTTGCCGCTGCGGATGGTCTCGCGCAGGTTCTCGGCCTCGGCGTCGAGGTCGAAGCTCACCAGGCGCTCCTGGATCGCCTGCGCGCCCATGCCGCCCTTGAAGTAGCGGCCGAAGCGGTCGCGCATCTCGCGGTAGAGCAGCTCGTCGCCCTCGAGGTCCTGGACCTTGAGGTTCTTGAACCGCGTCCAGACCTCCTCGAGCCGGTCGAGCTCGCGCTGGGCGCGGTCACGCAGCTGACGCATCTCGCGCTCGGCGCCCTCGCGGACCTTGCGGCGCTGGTCGCCCTTGGCGCCGGCGGCCTCCAGCTCGGCCAGGTCGGCCTCGAGCTTCTTCTGCCGGGCCTCGATGTCGGCGTCACGGCGCTGCTCGATGTGCTGCCGCTCGACGGAGATCTTCGCCTCCAGCGAGGGCAGGTCACGCTCACGCAGCTCGGTGTCGACATGCGTGATCATGTAGGCCGCGAAGTAGATGACCTTCTCCAGGTCCTTCGGGGCCAGGTCGAGCAGGTAGCCGAGGCGCGACGGGACGCCCTTGAAGTACCAGATGTGCGTGACCGGCGCGGCCAGCTCGATGTGGCCCATCCGCTCACGACGCACCTTGGCACGCGTCACCTCGACGCCGCAGCGCTCACAGATGATGCCCTTGAACCGGACGCGCTTGTACTTGCCGCAGTAGCACTCCCAGTCGCGGGTCGGGCCGAAGATCTTCTCGCAGAAGAGCCCGTCCTTTTCCGGCTTGAGAGTCCGGTAGTTGATCGTCTCGGGCTTCTTGACCTCGCCGTGCGACCACTGACGGATGTCGTCGGCCGTCGCCAGCCCGATCCGAAGCTCGTCGAAGAAGTTGACGTCTAGCATTGTGTGCGATCTCCCCCTCAGACTTCTTCCACGCTGCTCGGCTCACGCCGGGACAGGTCGATACCGAGCTCTTCCGCGGCGCGGAAGACGTCCTCGTCGGTGTCACGCATCTCGATGGACATGCCGTCGCTGGAGAGCACCTCGACGTTCAGGCACAGCGACTGCATCTCCTTGATGAGGACCTTGAAGGACTCGGGGATGCCCGGCTCGGGGATGTTCTCGCCCTTGACGATGGCCTCGTAGACCTTCACCCGGCCGAGAACGTCGTCGGACTTGATGGTCAGCAGCTCCTGCAGGGCGTAGGCGGCGCCGTACGCCTCCAGCGCCCACACCTCCATCTCACCGAAGCGCTGGCCGCCGAACTGGGCCTTACCGCCGAGCGGCTGCTGGGTGATCATGGAGTACGGGCCGGTCGACCGCGCGTGAATCTTGTCGTCGACCAGGTGGAGCAGCTTCAGGATGTAGATGTAGCCGACCGCGATCGGGTACGGGAACGGCTCGCCGGAGCGGCCGTCGAACAGCTGGGCCTTGCCCGTGGGCTGGACCATCCGGTCGCCGTCACGGTTGGGGATCGTGTTGCCGAGCAGGCCGACGATCTCCTCCTCGTGGGCGCCGTCGAAGACCGGCGTCGCCACGTTGGTACGCGGCTCGACCTGCCCGAAGCCCTTGTCCCGCAGGCGTTCGGCCCAGGCCTCCTCGATGCCGGAGATGTCCCAGCCGCGGGCGGCGATCCACCCGAGATGGGTCTCCAGTACCTGGCCGACGTTCATGCGGCCGGGCACACCGAGGGGGTTGAGGATGATGTCGACCGGGGTGCCGTCCTCCAGGAACGGCATGTCCTCGACCGGCAGGATCTTGGAGATGACGCCCTTGTTGCCGTGGCGGCCGGCCAGCTTGTCACCGTCGGTGATCTTACGCTTCTGCGCCACGTAGACGCGGACCAGCTCGTTGACGCCCGGCGGCAGCTCGTCGCCCTCCTCGCGGGAGAACACGCGCACCCCGATGACCTTGCCCTGCTCGCCGTGCGGCACCTTCAGCGAGGTGTCACGGACTTCACGGGCCTTCTCACCGAAGATCGCGCGCAGCAGCCGCTCCTCCGGCGTCAGCTCGGTCTCACCCTTCGGGGTGACCTTGCCGACCAGGATGTCGCCGGGCACGACCTCGGCGCCGATCCGGATGATGCCGCGCTCGTCGAGGTCGGCGAGGACCTCCTCGGAGACGTTCGGGATGTCCCGGGTGATCTCCTCCGGGCCCAGCTTGGTGTCACGGGCGTCGACCTCGTGCTCCTCGATGTGGATCGAGGACAGGACGTCGTCCTGGACCAGGCGCTGGGACAGGATGATCGCGTCTTCGTAGTTGTGGCCCTCCCACGGCATGAACGCCACGAGCAGGTTCTTGCCCAGCGCCATCTCGCCGTTGTCGGTGCAGGGACCGTCGGCGATGACCTGGTTGACCTCGACCCGGTCGCCCTCGGCCACGATGGGCTTCTGGTTGAAGCTCGTGCCCTGGTTGGAGCGCTTGAACTTCGCCACGCGGTACGTCGTCCGCGTGCCGTCGTCGTTCATGACCGTGACGTAGTCGGCGGAGACCTCCTCGACCACACCGGCCTTCTCGGCGCTGATGACGTCACCGGCGTCGGTCGCGGCACGGTACTCCATGCCGGTGCCGACCAGCGGCGCCTCGCTCTTGAGCAGCGGCACCGACTGGCGCTGCATGTTGGAGCCCATGAGCGCGCGGTTGGCGTCGTCGTGCTCGAGGAACGGGATCATGGCCGTGGCCACCGACACCATCTGGCGCGGCGAGACGTCCATGTAGTCGACCTCGGAGGCGTGCGCGAGCTCGGTCTCGCCGCCCTTGGTGCGGACGAGAACGCGGGACTCGGCGAACGACCCGTCGGCGTTCAGCGGGGTGTTGGCCTGCGCCTTGACGAAGCGGTCCTCCTCGTCGGCGGTCAGGTAGTCGATCTGGTCGGTCACCTTGCCGTCGACGACCTTGCGGTACGGCGTCTCGACGAAGCCGAACGCGTTGATCCGGCCATAGGTGGCCAGCGAGCCGATCAGGCCGATGTTCGGGCCTTCAGGGGTCTCGATCGGGCACATCCGGCCGTAGTGGGACGGGTGCACGTCACGGACCTCGAAGCCGGCCCGCTCACGCGACAGACCACCGGGGCCCAGCGCGGACAGACGCCGCTTGTGCGTCAGGCCGGCCAGCGGGTTGGTCTGGTCCATGAACTGCGACAGCTGCGAGGTGCCGAAGAACTCCTTGATCGACGCCACGACCGGGCGGATGTTGATCAGGGTCTGCGGCGTGATCGCCTCGACGTCCTGCGTCGTCATGCGCTCGCGCA